>NZ_KV791285.1:0-297395 GCF_001807865.1 Stenotrophomonas sp. HMSC10F06
TTGCTGACGGTTAAAAGCGGGGGGATTACCGTTCACCGCGTCCTGCAGCACCAGTCTCATTCGCCAGCGGTCGGCCGGGTCTTCCATTCTCAGCGCGGGCTTTGTGCCGAGGCGGCGCTGCCACTGGATCTGTCGCATCACCCGCCTGGCCATGGAGCGCCCCAGCGACGACAAGGACACACCCTGCCCGCGCAGCGCCACCGCAAGAACGGCCTGCTTGGCCACCGAGTCACGCATCATGCCGACGGCGCCGGCGATGTCGGCAGACGTCAGCGGCGGCATGGTTGATCTGCCGTCCGATGGCTCGCGGAAGCTCCCGCCGACCAGCATGCGAGCGATCAGCTCGAGCGGATCTCGCTGCAGGGTGGGTTCCGACACCGGCATTCGGCCGCGCACCACTCGGGTCGCCGGCGGCGCTGCCAGCGCGTGGGGCTTGTGCGTCCATGCCCGGGCCGCCTGATCTTCTGCATCGATCCCGACGCAAAGCTCACCATGGGCGCTGCAGCGCGCGCAGACCACCTGCGCGGTACGCCGGCTGCCGGCACTGCCCCGCGCGCGCATGCGCACTTCCTCGCTGCCGCAGTTGCCGCAAGGGGTCAGGGCCACCGCGGGCGCCACCACTGTCGACATCAGGCCACCTCGCACTTGCTGACCCAGCGGGACCGGCCATCCCGCCAGACCTCCCACAGGCTGCCATCGACCTGGCACCTGATGGGGCCCTCATTTCCTTCCAGATAGAGGTGGTGGGTTGCCTCGTCCAGGCTGAGGAATTTGGGAATCATCGGGAGATCTCCATGGTTGTAACGTTGGTTGATTCCAGGGCTGCGCCCTGCTGTTGTAGGAACTGCTGGGCCAGCGCGCGCAACTGGTTCTCGCCTACGTCCAGGCGCTCCACCAGGTGTTCCCCTGGGCTGCGCACGCCCTCGATCTGCTCGCGCTTCACTCCGAGCACGTCCGACACGATCGGGTCGCTGCCGCTGTCAGAGAGGAGGAAGTACGCCATGACCGGCTCAGCCTGGCCGTCTCGGTGCACGCGGCCGATGCACTGCTCGTGGACGCCGGGCGACCAGTCCAGCTCGCCGAATACCACGGTGCTGCACACGTGCTGCAGTCCGTCGATGCCCGCGCCAGAGCGGAGGCTGATCAGCATCACCTGACTGTCGCCGGCGATGAATGCCTCCTTCGCCGCCTGTTTCTGGTTCGGCGACTCGCTTCCGGTGTACATGACCGGGTTGTGCGCAGCCAGCTTCTCCTGCCAGATGCTGTAGACCTCCCGGTGCCACCCGAACAGCAGCACCTTCTGGCCGCTCTCCAGCAGCAGCCTGACGAACTCTGCCACGTAGGGTGCCTTGGCCACGCCAGTAGCCTGCCGCAGCAGCCGGTCGAACTCGCCGGCGGCCTGCATCTTCTCGCCGCGGTACTGCTCGTTGGCCCGGAGGATGATCCGCGCCAGCGCTGCGGCGTCGCCGGTGATGGCGTCTAGCGCCTTGGCGTCGGCCTCGACCTCGTGCGGGATCTTCGACAGCGCCGGCAGCTCGCGCCCTACTTCCTTGCGGGTGCGGCGCAGCATGATCCCCTGCCGCCGCAGGTACTGGCCAAACTGCTCTGCGTCCTGCAGCTTGGCCTTCTCCCCCGGCGCGGCGATGCACCATTCCCGCAGGAACTCGTCATAGGTGCCCAGGCAGCCCGGCAGCAGCGGGTCGACCACGTGGAAGAATTCGCACCCGTAGTTGTAAATCGGGGTGGCGGTCAGACCCATGCGCAGTCGTGCTCGGCTGGCCAGGTGGCGGCAGGCGCTGTGGATGCTGCTGTCCGGGCTGCGCAGCTGCTGGCATTCCTCGAACACCACGTACTGCGCAATCTCCCCCAGCGTCTCAGCCCAGCCCCGGAGCTTGTGATAGCTGACCAGGATCACGTCCGGCAGCGTGTCCCACAGATCTTTGATCCGCTGCTTCGGCTGGCGCACGAGCGGATACGGCGCGCCCTTCCTGATGTGGTGCACGCGCAGCTGCGGCGCGAACTCGGCCAGCTTCTCCGGCCAGTGGTTCGGCAGCGCCGCCGGGTACACCACCACCGCCGGCAGGTTGCCCGGCGCGGCCATGGGGCAGATGCCGGTGACCGTCTTACCGAGGCCAAGATCGTCAGCCAGCAGCAGCCCACCACGGATGGACAGCTGCGCCCCCGCCACACGCTGGTACTCGCGCGGCGGCTTGGCCAGGGTGAACTCCGGGATCTGCACGCGGCCGGCCAGCAGTTCGCCCAGGCTGCGCTCCATATCCACATGCTCGGCGGCCAGCAGCTGCAGCGCGCGCTCGGTGTCGGCATCCATCGAGAGCGGGTAACGCTGCGTGAACCACTGCAGCTCCCGGCTGTTCTCGGGTGTGGCCGACAGGTCGATGTGCTCAGCGGCGTGCTGGCGCACCCGGGGAAACACGCGCTTCATGCGCGCACGCACCTGCGGCTCGCAGATCACCCGCCAAGTGCTGCCGGCGGCGCTGTACAGGAGGGTTCCGTAGGTCGTTTGCATCACAGTGCCTGCCTCTTCAGGCGGATGATGTTGAAGGGCTTGCCGTGCCAGGCCGGCCGGGCCACGAGCGGGCGTTCCCCCCAGCGTTCGGTGGTCACCAGCAGCACCCCGCGCACCTGTGGCAGGTTGATGTAGCGCCCGACCTGCCGCAGGGCATCGGCAAGCGAGCCGGCCACCTTCACCTCGATCACCAGACCATCCAGCCAGAAGTCAGCGCGGTTGCTTGCATCCAGCCGGTACTCGCGAACGTGCGCATGGCCAGCCTTGTCCAGGACAGTGGCCAGAACCTCGTGCAGCTGGACCTCCGACCCGTAGCGATACCCGAACCCGCCCAGCAGCCGGCCAATGCCCTTCAGCTGCAGCTGCTCTTCCATGGCGGTGCCCGGCTTCATCGGTGCCACCTCCCGCTGCGTGTTGATCGGACCGCCCATCACTTCACCCCCAGCGCAGCGCGCGCCTTGGCGTACTTCGCCCGTAGGCGAGCCGCCGTCTCCGGATCCAGCAGGACCAGTCGCGATTCATCGCTGTTGTCGGCGATATCCGCCAGCTTCACCTTGAGCGACAGAGGGTTCTGCCGAATGCTCCAGTAGTAGAACGCCTCGCTCTTGTTCACGCCGCGTGTCAGATCGAACACAGCCTCCACCACGTCCTGCGGGAACTGGATGACGCTGGTCGCGAAGGCCGGCTGATCCTCCAGTACGTCGTGGAGCCATGCCACCATTTCGGCGGCGTCATCGCCGGCGACCGCCGCTGCGACCCGAGCCACATGCTCGATGTATGGCCGGCCGGCCTTGTCGGTTTGGGTGGCATGTGCCTCTTCCGCCAGCCAACGAGCCTCGTTCACCAATGCGTTTTCCATCAGGCCACCTCCGCAGCCAGCTGTAGCCCGGTCGCCGCGTCGGGCTGCGCCCAGGTCATCTGGTCCCGGTCGATGCTTTCGGCCAGCCGCGACAGACCCTTGGCGGTGACCAGCACCTGCTCGTGCACGCGATCAGGCTCTCCTTCCCTCCGCTGCACGCTGGCCTTGTGCGTCAGCACGCCCTGCTGCAGACGGGTCTGGTAGGCCAGCCAGTTCCTGCTGCCGGCGCGCCGGTAGATCCAGCCATGTTCAGACAACCAGGCGAACAGCTGGCGGGGCTGCACCTGCAGCATCTTGGCCGCGGTGCTGATGTTGAAGGCGCCATCGGCCTGGGTCAGCCGCAGCAGCGCGCGGACCTGCGGTTCCTGGTACTGCACTCGCGCCTCAAGGATCTCGGCTTTCTCGCTGTAGGACAGCAGTAGCGCGCGCAGGGTCGCCGGATCGGTCAACGCCTGCATCGGGTCGGGGGCGGGCGCGCCGGCCGCCAGCGCGTCGTAGGCGCGGATCACCTGCAGGCTGAAGCTGGGGCTGATCCACATCGCATAGGCGTAGACCAGCTCGCGCACCACGTAGCTACCGCCATAGCGGCCGGCGACCGAGTGCACGGGGTAAACCCGGGAATCCCCGGATTTGACCAGTTCGGCCACCAGTTCCTCGGTCTGCTTCAGGCGCTGCCAGTCGCTGGGCTGGTGCCGCTTGGCGCCGCCGGAGGCCTGGTGCAGATCGTTCAGGCAGAACCTGCCCACATCGTCGCGGCGCACGCTGGCGCCGCCAATCATCATCGCGTTCAAGAGAACACCTCCGTTTTCCAGCCGCCGCCTGGGGCGCGCTGGACTGCCAGGAACCGGAACGGGTACATCGCCGCGGCGACTTTCACCTTCACGCGGGCGTCTTCCTCCCAGAAGCCCTTCACCTCGTGGGCCTCCAGTTCGCCGGCGGCCGTCATCACGAAGAAGTCGATGGTCAGATGCGTCTTCTCGGCCAACTTCAGCTTCACGGACTCGAAGCGGAACCATGCGATCGCGCCGGCGGCCAGCTGCAGCGTCAGGTGTGCGGCGTAGGCCTCTTCGGTCTTGTTCATCTCGCCCGGCACGTGGCGCGGCCTGCCGCGCGCGACCTTGCCGGCGGCGTTACCGCTCGCCAAGGGCAGCGCGGCGGCTGGGGGCCGGTAGACACGTGCCGCGGTCGGTTGGGGCACTGCAGCCGCTGTACTGGCTTCGACCAGGCGCCGCATCCCCTCTGGCATCTCTTGGGTGGTGGCGTAGCGCAGCGAGCGGCGCCCCTTCGTCTTCGGAGCCATCAGGCGGATGCCTCTGAAGCGGCCCACACGCGCATCGCGCGCTGGCGGAAGGCCTCGAATTCTTGGCGCGCACGCTGCTGTGTGGCCTGGTGCTCGCGGTCCATCTGCTCGAGCATGCAGTCGAACTCGACGTTGAGCAGGCCCATCAGCTGCTGGATGGTCAGACCACCACGGGTGCGATGCGTTGGTGCCGGTGCCAGCTGCGGCATGGCCAGCTGCTGCTGGCCCGAGGGCGGAAGCGGCATGCTTTCCACGCGGCCTGAATCGGTCACTGCCCAGGTGGCCACAGGCCGACCGTCGCGGCCACTGGCGCGGTTCTCGCAGCGACGAACAAGCCCCTCGCGGTCCAGCTCACGCAACAGCCCGGCCGCGGCAGCCGTGGTGAGCAACATGGCCTCGCGCGGCGCTCCTGCCTCCAGTGCCGCGTTGCCCATCAGTTCCAGCGCCTCAGCTGCAGTGCTGTCGCCATGGATGCCCAGGCAGAACTGCACCAGCTGCCGCTGGTAGGCGCGGATGTCAGTTGGCTCCATGCATGCCTCCGAATCCCAGCTCAGCGGCGGCCTGTGCCATGGCACTGCGCGCCGCATCGCGATCGCGCACAACCTGCGGTTCGAGCTTTGGCGCGGGCAGCGCGGCCACCGCCGCGGGTACGGCGCCGCCGTCCATGACGTGCTTCACCGCACGCTCGTAGGCGTTGGCCAGCATGCGCTGCTGCACCGCGCCGCTCTCAGCTGTGGCGTAGGCGTGCAGGTCCAACTTAGACCGCACCAGCACGGTGAATCCGCTATGGGCCTGCCCGGGCCGCATCTGGCCATCAACTTCGGCAAGGGCCGGGATGCCAAGGCACATCGCACGGAACTGCCCGGGGTTCGGCGGCCACTGCAGGGCGCTGCGCAGGCAGTTGGCCAGGCCGTCTGCCACCTGGCGCGGGGTGATGCCGGTCAGCACCTGGAACCACAGTTCGCCTGCTGTGGTCAGGCCGCCAGCGTTGTTCACCGGGGAAGAGCCGTTCTCGCGCACCCACTTCCCGGGGAACATGCCAGCCATGCGCTCCCATACCGTCCACAGGGCGCTCACCGCGCGCTGATCCGGGTCAGTGCTGGACGAGTTCGAAGTCGGCGTCGATGACGTCGCTGCCTGGTCCGCCAAAGCCGCCAGCTGCCGAGCGCTGTTCAAATTTGCGTCGCTGCTCTGCGACGTGGTCGGCAGAACCGAGCTGAGAGTTTGCATTGGGGCCTCCGGTGGTGGTGGTGTTCGTCGGCGTTGCGCCGGCGGCTTTTCGGCTTCGAGCGGTCTGGATTGCCCAGGGGAAGGGCTTGGCGACAGGCGGGGAACGGCTCAGTCCCTCGGCTGCGGTGTCGCCCAATTCCTCCGGGGTCACGCCTTCAGCCAGCGCGGCGAGAAGGTCGGGATGACTGGGGTTGGTCGAGTGGCAGCCTGCCTGACGCATCAGCAGGCACGCACGCCCCGCATCGGTCACACCGCTCAGAGATCTTTGAGCGTGCAGTGATGTATCTGGAGTAATAGATATGGGGTCTGGGGTCTGGTTACCCGTGTTCACGCCTGTGATCACACCCTCTGTCACGCGTGACGCGGCGTGACTTGTCACGCGTGACATTCGGTCGGAAGTCACGCGCTCGTCGCCAGTCACATGCGTGACGTGAAGCGCCTTCAGCTGCGCCATGGTGGCCATACCGTCCGGCACGACGCCCACATTGCGGAGGTCTTCGAACAGCATCGTGCGTCTGGCACGGGTGCGTGCCTGTCGCTCGGCCTCGCTGTTCTTCCTGTCCTCCCGGCGCCCCTGGCCTTCCGCGATGCGGACCTGAGCGGTGGCGATCTGTTCGTCGCAGCGCTTGCTGTGGCGCAGGCCATCCTCGGCCACCGGGAAATAACGCTCGGCCACCTTCTTCACTGCGGCCTTGTCGCCCGAAGTGATGGCACCGGCGATGACGTACAGCTCCGCCAAGCTTTCCGGCAGCGCCTGCTCTTCCGAGTAGTAGGCGAGCATCAGTTTGAAGTAGACACCGTGATCGGTCAGGGACAGCCGCGTTGTGTCCTTGAGGTAGTCGCCGGGGTACATCTCGAAATAGATCACACCGGATCCCCCGCGCCGCGCAGCAATTGCGCCTCCTTTGGGCGGCCTGCGAAGGGCGCACGGTCGTCTGGCAGCTTTTCCCGTGCAGCAGCAGGATCGTGCACGTCCTGCAGCGCGGTCAGCCATCGGTACGCCGTGGCGCGAGAGAGGCCGAACTGCGCCTGGAGCGCATCCACCTGCAATGGCTGCGGCTGCTCTTTAACCCACAGCACTACTTCCACCATGGGCAGCAGCTGCACCACGTTGTCCGGAATACGGCGGCCGACGGCATCGAACTCACCGACCACGGTGATCGCCCAGCTCACCATGACTGCCGAAGTCATTGGCGCCCACCACCAACCGCGCGCGGTGCCAGATCCTGCAGGTGGCCGGTGACGTAGCGCTTTGCGGTCACCAACTCGGCTTCCAACTGTCCCATCTCGTCCAGCGCGCGGCGCAGTTCCGGGATGTCCTTGGGGCAGATGCGGCCGTCTGCCAGGATGTTGGTCAGCGCCTCCAACGTGTGGCCAAACTCGACCGACAGACGGGCCACAGCCAACACGCCAGCATGCGGTTCCATCATCGGGATCCGCGCGCCGAGGAAGCCATAGCGTTGAGCCAACTCGCGGGAGCAGGCGTCGCGCCACTGCGGCGGCAGCGCGCGCACCCACGACTCTTCCAAATCCACCGGCATCTTGACCGTGCCATTGCGGATGCGGCCAACCAGCTGGGCGTTCGCCTTCAGCGCGCGTTCGATGCTGTCTGCGTCATCGCCGGAGTGGAACTGGACGTTGCGCTCACTGGGGGCCACGTCTGCCTGGTACTGCTCGGCGATTGCCTGGGCCAGGCTCGTATCGGTGTGGCCGCTGTTGCGGACAGCGCCAGTCGTGTGGCGGAACACCACCGAGGATCGCGGTTCTTGGTACTGAGGATCAGGCTTCATTTACGCACCTCGGGAGGCGATGCAAAGTGGTCGCCATGGACAGGACGACCTACAAATTGAGTTGGGATAGCGCACTCCCGGCGTTAAGCTTGTTGTGCCAACAACACAGCACGCAGGGAGTGCGCCATGGAAAGCGATCAAGTTAAAAAGATTCAGCTGGAACCCCAGCCCGGCAAAAAGAACACCGTCAACAACACCACCGGACGAGACGTAGACGTCACGGTTCATTTCCACTCAGGCTCGTCGGTGACTTTTTTTCTGCCGACAAACGGAAGTTTTTCGTTCGTCACTCAGGGCGACGTGGGCGATATCGACATGCATTTTCGGCCCCCGCTCTCCGGGCCCAGGCTCATCAGCTAAGCGAATGGTGTAGTTGCCCTCTGGTGCCTCTTCCAAGGTCCAACCAGGGGGCATCGAAACGACGACATGAGAGTCATCCCCAGTACGAGCGCTCATTGCTTAAGCCACCTCTACTGGGACGATCCGATCAGCATCGGGATCGTCTTGGGGTGGACGCTGGAGCTTTTGGAAATGCGCCGGCATCAGCACGAAGCGCAATTTCAGCGCCCAGAGGTCATCAATCTGACCTTCAGGCCACTGATACACAGCTGACGGGGTGATGCCGAGCGCGCGCGCAAGCGCGGCAGCATTGCCGTCATAGGCGGCAATGGCTTCTTCCTTGGTGATCCGGGGCATGTTCATGGCCCCATATAAGCACGCTTTCATTCTTTATGCAAGCACGCTTACTTAACGGACTAATAAGCTCGCTAACATGACTACTGCCCTCGCCACCCGCCTGAAGCGCGCACGAATTGAGTGCGGCATTACCGAGCCTGCAGACGCCGCGCGACGCGCCGGCATAACTGCCTCCGCGCTCTATCAGCTAGAAGATGGCAAGACGAAGTCGCTCAGCGGCGAAACGGCCGTGAAGCTTGCTCGTGTCTACAAGCCTTTCCGGGTTGAGTGGTTGATTGCAGGTGAGCTACCTGAGCGCTGGGACGAGTCTCAGGGAGACGCGATATCAATCAGTGAGACACCCTCTGGCTATGTTCGTCTCCGAGTAATGGAAGGCGAAGCTTCAGGGGGCTTTGGCGCAATGAATCAGGATTACCCGGACGTGGTCCGGGAGCTCGACATCGCAGAGTGGCAGGTTCGGCAGCAGTTGGGCTTTGTGCCGGAGGGCGATCGCGTGCGTCTTGTAACCGTGCGCGGAGATTCGATGTACCCCGACATCAAGAATGGCGACGTGGTTTTTGTGGACGTCGCCAAGGACTACTTCGACGGAGATGGCCTGTATCTGATTAACCTGCACGGGCTGACCTACGTGAAGCGCTTGCAGCTGCTGCGGGACGGCCTGCACGTGATCAGCACCAACCGGAAGTACCTCAGCGAGGTAGTGCCGCCCCACGAGGCCGATCAGCTCCACGTTGGCGGCAAGATCCTGGGCCTGGCGCTGCTGCGCAGCGCGCACGAAGTCTGAGGCTAGAAGGAACTGGCGTTCTCAGCTTGGCGCGCCATTTCGCGCGCCTTTTGCGCCGGCGTGTACACGACAATTAGCCCAGCATCGACAGTGCCTGTGATGCCGTTGAACTGAACGTACGCATCCGGCAGCTCCCACACAGCTTTCGGGCTTGCGAATTTGGCCCCTACGCCGCTCAGAACCTCCCCGGTTTCCTGCCAGGTGGGCCTGCCCAGCTTTTTCTGAAGCTGTTCGAGCAGTTCATTGGCATGCCGGAAGCCATCGGTTTCCACCCGCAGCCCTTCAATCCTTCCGTTCACCACAATTGCAGTCACAGCCTGCGTGCCGGTAGGCCGCTTGTTGTCCAGTGGCGCGACGGGGAGGGCTCTGTTGTTGCGGACGTTAAGTCGAGGATCTGGCCGCATGCTGAATGTCGCCCAGCACGCGGAAGTACGTGAAGCGACGTCGTACAGGTTGCCGCCGTAGGACCGTTCTTGCGGACACTCCCGTACCAGCGGACCGCCCAAGGTGATTCCCATGAACTCGAAGCCCGCGGCCCTGGCTTCTACGCCGGCTTCCGAAGCATCCGCCTTGCGGATGTTGTTGTGAGATTCCAACCCAATCGCCTGGCGCTTGACCTCTGGGATAGAGCCAGACTGCGCATACGCCGATCCAATCAACCCGCCCACGGCCAGCACAGCCACTTTCCGCCATTCCATCCCCACACCTCCTGCTCCATGTGAGCAGTAGCGTAGAAGCACGCGGAATAAGCGTGCTTGCATTCTCCGTATTAGCGTGCTTTTATTGTCGCGCAGCCGGCTTCCGCCGACCTCGGAGAGAAACGCAATGCCCTTGACCCCCAGCAACCTGCGATCAGCCCGCCTTGGCCTTGTCGCTCTCGCATGCTTCATCGTCTTGGCCGTTGCGGCCTGGGCCGTTCCCGGTGACGCGCCGGCAGCGGAAGCCGCAGTGGATGCCCCCGATACGCTGGTGATCACGAGCCCGCGAATCTGCGCAGCCTTGGCCGTGTACGAACTGGCCGCCGCCGACGATTGGGCTCTGCGTGCCACGGTGGCCAACACCAGCCTCAACGCTTTCCGCGACGCGAGTCGTGTCCCCGACTGCGCCCCCGGCATCACCAAAGCCCTCACCCAGAACTTCCAGCCAGCACGATGGCAGCTGGCCCTCGACGCGGCCGATGCCGTGCTGAGCGGGTCCTATCAGGTCTCCCCGGCGGCATGCGTCCGGGCCAATGCGGTTTTCCCCCTTCCGACCGCAGACGGAAATAAGCCGAGCACGTCTGCCGTACTGACCCGGGCGCAGTGCGTGATGCACGACCTGGCTTTCATCGAGGTGGCACCGTGATCGCCGGCCTTCGCACTGAGCCGCGTGCCGCAATGGTCGGCAGCTCCCGCCTGCCTCTCAGCCCCACCGAGTCCAAGGTGCTGCAGCTGCTCATCGATGCGGGCGAAGCTCCCATCAGCCGCGCTTCGCTGGAAGAGCAGCTGTACGGCGCCAACACCCGCAAATCGAACACGGTGGAAGTGACCATCTGCCGCCTACGCCAGAAGCTGGGCCAGCACGGCTACCGCATCAACGCCACCCGCAACCGCGGCTACACGATCAGCCAAGGCGGTGCCGCATGATCGCCATAGTCACTTACCCGCTCGCCGTACGCGCGGCTGGGGCAGCGAGGGCCGTAGCCACCGCCGCCACCAGCATGGGCTTCTCCCCCAATCAGGCGGCAGCTGCCGCAGACGTTGCAGCCTTCGCCGTGCTGGACCGCCGAGTCAGCGCGGGCCGTGCCATCGCTGACGTGCGCAAGAGCCTGCGCCGAATGCTGCGCGCCCGGGGCGGTGACTCGTGACCGAGCACGACTTCTTTGAGCACATGCGCATCGGCATCCCGCCGCTCGCGCGACCGATAGCGCCGGCAGCCCACCGCTGCGAATGCGACCCGACCAACAGCTATGTCTGCGACGACTGCGAGGCCGTCGACCACGCGCTGCGTCAGCACGCCAGGAGCGAGGACCACATCGAATGAGAGCGCCTGCCATCAAGCTGCCGGCACCGGCACTGACCCAAGAGCAACGCGCGGCATTGGATCGCGCCAAGAGGCCGCGCCGGCACCCGTACCGCATCCACCAAGCCAGCGGCCAGGCTCAGCGCGATGCGGCGGAACGGCTTGAGCGCATCGCGCCAGGCACACACAGGCTGGTGCGCTGATGGACGGTTTGCATCTGCTGGGCGGCGGCCATGACGCCGTGTTCGCCAGCACCGTTCGACCGACTGCAGAGCAGCGCCTGGAGCGGTACCGGGCAGCACTGATCGCGCACCCCGACCGCTTCCATGGACTGCGCGTGCAGTTCGGCGGGATGCAACAGCGCGCGGTCAAGGCAGGTCACCGCGTCAACTACGCCGGATGGCAGAAGCGCATGCCATCCCTCTGGCCGCGCGGCCGGCGCGACTGCCCGCTGCAGGACTGACCTGGCGCGGCACCCCATCGATAGCACCGCTTAAACCGGCCGCCGCGCCGTCGACACGAACTGATTTGGAGATCACATGTTCCTTCGCAATCTGATCCTGTTCCGCTTTCCGAGCGCCACAGATTTCTCCGAAGTTGATGCACTGCTGCCGCAGATGCAGCTGAAGCCGGTCGGACCGCTGGAAATGACCTCACGCGGCTTCATTTCCCCGTTCGGCCGGGAGGAAACCACCGTCCTGTCCCACCGGATCGGCGACTGGCTGTGGCTCACGGTCGGAACCGAGAAGAAGATCATGCCGGCCGCGGCGGTCAACAACCTGTTAGCGGTAAAGATCGAGGAAATCGAGCAAAACGAGGGGCGCAAGCCCGGCGGACGTGAGCGGAAGCGCATGAAGGACGACCTCCTGCACGAGCTGATGCCGCGCGCCCTTGTCATCTCTGGCCGCACCGACGTGTTCTTGGACCTGAAGCGCGGAGTGGTGTTCGTTGATAGCAGCAGCCGCGGGAATGGCGAGAGTGTGATCTCCGATATCCGCTCCCTGCTGGGCTCCTTCCCTGCCATGCCACTGAACGCCGAAGTGGCCCCACGATCGGTGCTGACTGGTTGGATCGCTGGTGAGCCCCTGCCGGAAGGCCTGAGCCTTGGCGAAGAAGCCGAACTGCGCGATCCCGTCGAAGGAGGCAGCGTAGCGCGCCTTCAGAAACAGGAGCTGCTGAGCGATGAAATCGGCCGTCACCTGGACGCCGGCAAGCAGGTCACCAAGCTTGCCTTGGTCCTTCAAGACAACCTGTCGTTCGTGCTGGGCGACGACCTGATCGTGCGGAAGCTGAAGTTCTTGGATGGGGCGCTCGACAAGCTGGCGGACACCGACGAGCACGGCCGGCGCGCGGAACTGGATGCGCGCTTCGCCCTGCAGACCGGCGAGTTCGGCCAGCTCTTCGACGTGCTGGCCGCCGCCTTCCGCATCAGCAGCGCGGGTGCCTGAGCATGCAGACACCGACCGTCGCCTCCACCGTGCGCGCCATGCGCCGGGCAGGAACCGCGGGTGAGCCGGTGCCGGCTGAGGTCGCTGCTGCCTGGGCGAAGGTCTTCATGGAGCAGTTGTATGGCTCGCAGAAGCCGGTCCGGTACGAGTGCCGGCGCCGCGGCAGCAGAGAGCCCTGGGAAGAGGCCGAGCCCGAGGACGTGATCAACCCGCAGCGCCGGAATCTGATCATCCGCGCGCTCTACCTGCACCCGCCGGTCGGAAGGCAGGAGCACCGATGGCCGCCCGGAAGCAACGGTGACGGCCGATGCCTGGACTGCGACGAAGCCGAATGGCTCGCAGGACCGGACTGCCGGCCGCATGCCCCGCTTCGCGACCACCGCTCATCTATGCCCTTCCGCATCACCTGGCTGATCCAGCCGCTCGAACAGCTCCACTACCTCGCCAAGAACCTCAACCCTTTCGACCGCGACAAATGGCGAAAGGAAGCCACATACCTCATCGACCGCATCAGAGACCACGAGAAGGGAAGCCAGCCATGACGACCAAGAACAACGCGGCATCCGACGCGCAGCGCGTGGAACTGGCCGAGTCACAGGGGGATGCGCGGGCGCAGTTTGAGGCGTGGGCGCACGCACAGAGCTACCGCGGCGGCAACATCATCACCGACCGCGATGCGGACCACCCGGACGTGTATGCCTGCCCGAATGCACAGCTGACCTGGCAATGCTGGAAAGCCGCCCTCGCCGCCCGTCAGCCGGGGGCGCAAGAGCCGGTGGGTGAGGTATATCAGGGCAGCGCGCGCAACCCGCAGGCGCGTCTGTCGAAGCCGCTGCCGATTGGGGCGCTGTTGTACGCCGCCCCGCCCGCGCAGGGCATCGACCTGGGGCAGCTGCGCGCCCTGGCCGAGCAGTGGAAGCAACTGGAATACCCATTCTCGTACGAGGGGCAGCAGGCACAGCGCGCGGCTGACGCGTGCCGAGCGGACTTGCTGGCCCTGATCGACCAGCGCGATGCAGCGCCGGGGGTGGGCAATGGCTGAGATCGAACTCAACCACGAGAAGTCCATGCGCATCCTCAACAGCGCCGATTCCTCCCCGGACGCGCGCGTGATCGCTGCATTCGCCGTGATGTTCTTCGAGGCGACTGAGCACGCAGACGACCTGCACCCGGAAACCTACGCCATCGCCCACAAGCTGCTGCGCATGGGCGCCAGCGAACTCGACCAGGCAAGGGAGCCGACCAATGGCTGATCGCAACCCCTACGGCCGCACCGGCGACGACATGGACCTGCCCGAGGGAAAGACCTGCGGCGACTGCGTGCATTGCCGCCGCTGCACAGCGATGTTCGGGCATATCCCCGCCGATGAGTCCTGCGACTGGAGCCCGTCGCGGTTCCGCCCGGCTGTGACCAGCGCCGAGCCCGTCACCCTGGCCACCGTCAAGCCGCCGCGTGACCGGCGCACCAGGCTTCGCCCCGATACCGAACACAAGGACTGCTCCCATGGCTGATGGCTCCCGCTCCTTAAGCTTCCCCGTGCCGCAGCAGTCTGCACTGGTGAAAGCCGTGGACTTCTTCTGCGGCGGCGGCGGCGCAACCGACGGGGCCGAGCAGGCCGGGTGCGAGGTGGTGGCCGCAGCGAATCACTCGCCGACCGCAATCGCCATCCACGCCGCCAACCACCCAAAGACCAAGCACTTCTGCCAAGACCTCCAGCAGATGGATTTCTCGCTTCTGCCGCACTTCGACCTGCTATTGGCCTCGCCCGCGTGCCAGGGGCACACCCACGCCCGCGGGAAGGAAAGGCCGCATCACGACGCCACCAGGTCCACAGCATGGGCGGTGATCGCCGCCGTGGAGCGCTGGCTCCCGGAGGCCGCCGTGATCGAGAACGTGCCAGAGTTCCTGAAATGGAAGTTGTTTCCCGCTTGGTGCGCCGCACTGGTGGCTCTTGGCTACGCAGTCAGTCCGCACCTGCTGGATGCGGCTGACTTCGGCGTACCGCAACATCGGAAGCGGGTGTTTGTCATCCTGACGAAGAGCAAGCACCCCTTGGAGCTACGCTTTCCGCGCCGCGACCTCGTGCCGGCAAGCTCTTTCATCGACTTCAACGCCGGCAAATGGTCCTTCATCGAGCAGCCGGGCCGCTCGGCAGCCACCTTGGCCCGCATCAAGGCCGGGCGCGCGGCGTTCGGCGATCAGTTCATTGCTCCCTACTTCGGCAATGGCTCTGGCCTGACCGGCCGTAGCCTTTCGCGCCCGATTGGCACGATCACCACTCGCGACCGATGGGCGGTGATCGACGGGAACCGCATGCGAATGGTCATGGTGGAGGAAGCCAGAGCCGCCATGAGCTTCCGGCCCAACTACAAGCTGCCGAACAACAAGCGCGATGCCATGCACATGCTGGGGAATGCGGTCTGCCCGACCGTTGAACGAGAAATCATCCTCGCGCTGAAGGCGGCCGCATGAAGACGGACGGCCAGGCCAAGCACACAGCGCGCGTGCTGATCGATGAGGCGCGCGCCGGGCGGCAGCCGGGCCTTGAACATGGAGCTGTCTCATGAGCCCCGGCCCCAAAGCCGCATCTGTCCGCGCAGCCCTGCGTGGCGTCGCTCCCGCACACGCCACGGTGCGCGACATGATCCGCAGGTACTGCCGCGAGCACGGGAAGCAGCTGGGCTGCCTTGCACCCGTATGGAACTGCAAGGTGCTCAGCGTGTGGCGCGTGTTCGGCCGCCGCCGGCCTCTGCTTCCGCGTCAGATCGAGGGTGTGATCACCCTGCTGCAGCTGGATGAATTCGACGCCAACGATCTGCGCCTGCGCGCCGCGCGCGAGGCAGGCTGGAACATCAACCCGTCGCTGCTGCTGCAGGAGGAAATTTGAGCCATCGCGGAAGAAAGCGCAGATCGATTAAAAAGTAGACGAAGGAGATAACCTTGAACATTAAGCACATCGGCACGGAGAAACGGTCTCCGCTGATCCACCAGCTGCGCGCTGCGATCGCGGTTGCAGCAGCGCTTGAAACCGCGCTGACCAGTTCGGAGCAGTCCGCCGCCGGCGGCTGGTCGCTGACATTCACGTTCGTCGGAGAGCCGCAGCTGAAGGCCGCCCGCGATGCCTGGCGCGCTTACGCCGTCGCCACGATCGACACACCGGCTCCGCTGGCGGCAACGGCGAACCAGAGGCTGACTGCCCAGATCGGTCTGGCCCTCTTCAACGATCCAACCTTGGACCTGATGCAGATCGCAAACCAGTTGGCGCGCGCACGTGCCGGATCACAGGGCGCGCTGCTGCCGGAATTCGCATCTGAAGCAATGGAGGCTCGCCATGGGCGCAGCTGAGAACATTCCCGAGATCCTGTTGAAGCTCGAGCAGGTTGAAGCCCAAACCGGGATGAAGAAGAGCTACATCTATCGTGAAATGGCAAAGGGCGCATTCCCCAAATCGCACAAAGTGGGTGGCAGTACTCGATGGTTCTTTTCGGACGTGCGCCGTTGGATCGAATCGCGACGCGTCTCGCCGCCTTGGGAGCCCAAGATAGTCGGCTAGAAACGAAAAAGGAGGCCGCTATGGCCCCCCTTCTTCGTACGCTAAGTCAGCTTTTCACAGAGTGAAGCAGTTCTTGAAGCCCAGCTTTTCCTGGCTCCCTAGATGCGCCCTCTTGGCCCGCGCCTCTCGAACGTCTTGAGCGAATTCGTAAGCTTTCGCCACTTGATTGTGGATTGCCGCCGTTGCCTGGGCCGTCTGAACCTGCTTCCGGGTCTGCGTCGGGCGGGACGCCGTCATTTGGAGCTTCAGGATCGGATTCATTGGAGGCACCTGCATCATTGGTTGAATTCTTGGGCAATTCGAGGAACTGAGGAGCCTCGTCACGCGCTTCCTGGAAGAAAACCCAGTAGGCGGCTACGAATCGTGACTCTGCCTCGGTCAGCGGATACACCCGGTGAAAAAGCTCACCGGCTTCTTTGCGATCAATCACAAAGCTGTGGGACGGGTAGGCTCCGATAAGAGATTGTAGAGCCTCAGGCTTAAGATTTTGCGAATACGCGTCAAGGCGACCGCCGTAGTCGTTGGCAATCCGGGTGGCGCGTTGGAGCTCGCCCAGCCGTAACGGGTCCACCTGTGTCAACAAGGGTGCAGCAATGGCAGCCCCGATGTGGGCGGCCATGTCGGAAGCTAGCTTCGTGGAGAGCCCCATTCTCCTGGCCTCCTTAAGCATCGAGTGATACCCAGCCCGGACATGGTCACCCACAAAGGCCAATGCCTCCGTGATATCAAGACCCGAGCTACGTTCAAGCAGCTCCGACCCCTTGAAAACCTGAACGTCCAACGGGCCAAGTTCCCCTCTGTCACCGATGGCCAGTTCGTCTGCGGCAATTGCCACGAGGGTGCCGGCGCTTTTGCACCAGCTTGGAACCGCTACCCGCAGCCCAGCCTTGTAGTGGTGGCGGAGACATCTAGCGATGCGATACCCGCCGTCGGGATCTCCACCATACGTAGTCAGGAAAACTGTTGCCTTCGGCTTGAGTGGCCGAGTCGCCAAAAGGTCACTGAGTTGCCCGTGCAGATGACGGGAAATTGGCGCAGAGATCACGAGGTAGTCGCGATCTTGATCTTCGCTCAACAATTGCTCCAGCGGCGTTTGCGTTGTCACACCCTTCCCCTATAAAGCAGCCGTCCTGGCTGGGCGCATATTACCGGTAGTCAAGGCAGTTCTCATCCGGTTGGACTCTCGCCGTCAACTTCAACCTTAACGAATAACAATCCATTAAGAATCTTCAGCGACGCTACTGTGAGCATGCAAATTCCGGGCCATTGGTTGCTACCGCTCGAACTCTGGACTGCTCTAGAGGAACGGTCACCGAGCGGTCACCGGAGGTCGATGGCTTGACGACGAAGGCACTGCGGTTGATCCTAAGTGCCTGATTCGATGGTGGGCCCAGAAGGATTCGAACCTTCAACCAAAGGATTATGAGTCCTCTGCTCTAACCGTTGAGCTATAGGCCCTTGCGGCCGCACAGTGTAGTGGAGGCCTGTAGGCGCTTTCCACTGCAACCCTCACATCAGCCAAAACGCTGCCCCATCGCCTGCACCCGACGCGCATTCTCCGCCGCCAGCTCACGCAGCCCGCCCGAGCGCAGCAGCGCCGAACCCGCCACGCGCTGCCAGTAGTCCACCGCCAGCGGCGCTGCCCAGTGCAGGTGCGCGAGCTGGCCGCTGCGCTCCGGCGCGATGGAGGCGAGCGGCGTAGCCGCACGCAGCACGCCTGTGCGCGAGGGTGCCAATGACATCGGCAACATGTCATACGCGGGCGCCAACGGCAGCGGGCCGCGATCGACCAGGTGGAAACCCAGATTGCCCTGATGCATGTCGCTGTTGCCGATCAGCCGGCCGAACGCGTGCAGCCTTCCCATCGCGGCCTGCGTGTCGCGATCGACCCAGCCCTGCGTCAGCAGCGCGTCGGCGGCGGTCCCCCAGTCCACGGTCACGTCACCAGCGAAGGCCGAGGACAGCGCCAGCAGCGAGACGAAGCCACGCCGGCCGAGCACGTCGACAGTGCGGTCGAAGCGCTGCACTTCCAGGAACGTGTGCGTGTCGGTCTGGAGGATCTCGGACGCTGCTGCCGGCACGCCGGCGTCGCGCAGGCACTGCAGGGCGAGGTGCTCGCAGACCAGCAGGTCTGCCCAGCGTTCTGCGGCCTCGCCTGCGGTGGGCTGCGCGAACTTCACCAGCGCCGCATAGCGCCCTCCCTCATGCTCCACCGTGGCAGTGAACTTCGGTTGCTCGCCACCCGGCGACGATCCGACGTCTTCGCCTTCCAGTGCCGCCGCCGCGCGCTCGGGATAACGACGTGCGCGCTGCCCGGCCAGGACATGATCGCCAGGCGCATCGAGCGCGCGCAACGCCATCTGCACGGCATCGCCGCCCAGCAGGAGATCACCGATCTCGGTGCCGCCTGCACGCACCAGCGCCTGTAGCGTGTCACCCAATTGCCATCGATTGAGGTCGTCGGGGACGCCCAGGTCACGCCCGCGACGATGCGCGAACGTACGCCCGAGAAAACCCTGTGGCCGCAGGTCGTCCAGGTACCACGGCAGCCCCGGGAAGTGGCCATCGACGGTCTCGTCTGGCGAACGGGTCAGATTGGGGCGTGCGGCGGTGGTCGCCACGTGGAAGGTCTCGCCCGTGAGTGCCACGACCGTGCCCAGTTCTTCAAGGGTGGCGTCCGGCCCCAGCCGGAACAGCGGCCACTCGCTGCCCGCGGCGGTCTGCTGACGGATGGCATAGGCCGTGGCGCGGGTGCGGCCAAGTCGCACCAGGCGGTCCCCGGCCTCGGCGACAAGACGACTCAACGTTGTCCGGGTAACCCCCAGGCGATCGACGAGATCGGCAGCTGAGACGACCTCGCCAGCAGGCAGGTTGTCGAACAGCGTCTGGAGCTGGACGGTACGGGGACGGGCCATGGCCTGAGTTTCGGGACGAGTTAAGTTACGAATCTATACGCCAATCTTCGGCGAACCGCAACCCCATTAAACTCATAAGCCATTGATTAAAATACCATCACCGCGGAGAACACCGAAAAAACATCCGTAATTAAGTTACGAAACACGCAACGAAATCACGCGATCAGCCCAGCGATCCCCCACCCCTTCGAACATCCGCTCCATCCGCTGCGCCGCCACCCGCCCCAAAAAAACAAACCCCGCTTGCGCGGGGTCTGTCGGGTTTCAACGCGATGCGCCGGTATCGATCAATCGATATCCAGGAAACTGCGCAGCTGCTCGGACCGGCTCGGATGACGCAGCTTGCGCAGCGCCTTCGCTTCGATCTGGCGGATACGCTCGCGGGTGACGTCGAACTGCTTGCCCACTTCCTCGAGGGTGTGGTCAGTGTTCATGTCGATGCCGAAGCGCATGCGCAGCACCTTGGCTTCCCTCGGGGTGAGGCCGGCCAGCACGTCACGCACGGTTTCAGACAAGTTGATGTTGGTGGTGTTCTCGATCGGGGACTCCACGTTGGTGTCCTCGATGAAGTCGCCCAGATGGGAATCCTCGTCGTCGCCGATCGGGGTTTCCATCGAGATCGGCTCCTTGGCGATCTTCATCACCTTGCGGATCTTGTCTTCCGGCATGTCCATTTCCTTGGCCAGCTCCTCCGGCGTAGCCTCGCGGCCATACTGCTGGAGCATCTGACGGGAAATGCGGTTCAACTTGTTGATCGTCTCGATCATGTGCACCGGGATACGGATGGTGCGCGCCTGATCGGCGATCGAACGGGTGATGGCCTGGCGGATCCACCAGGTCGCATACGTGGAGAACTTGTAACCACGGCGGTATTCGAACTTGTCCACGGCCTTCATCAGGCCGATGTTGCCTTCCTGGATGAGGTCGAGGAACTGCAAGCCGCGGTTGGTGTACTTCTTGGCGATCGAGATGACCAGGCGCAGGTTGGCTTCGACCATTTCCTTCTTGGCCTTGCGCGCACGCGCTTCACCGTAGGCCATGGCGCGGCTGATTTCCTTCAGCTCGTCCAGTTCCAGCCAGGTGGTCTTCTCGATGTCGATCGTCGCCTGCTGTTCGGCGATGATCTGGTCCTTCACGTCACGCAGGGCCGAGGACCACTTCTGCTTGCGCTTCAGTGCGTCTTCCACCCACTCCAGGTTGGTCTGGTTGCCTTCCCACGAGCGGATGAAGTCCTTGCGCGGCATGCGCGCGGTCACGGTCGCCAGGTTCAGCACGCGGCGTTCGTGGGACTTGATCGAGGCCATGACGTCGCGCAGCTGCTTGACCAGCACATCGGTCAGCGGCAACGGCAGCTTCAGGGTCACGAACACGGCGGCCATGTCGTCGCGCAGCTTGGCCAGCGGCTTGCGGTCGCCCTTGGCAGCGGCCTTCTTGAACGCGGTGTACGCATCGCTCAGGGCCTGCATGCGGCGTGCGACTTCTTCCGGATCCGGACCGGTCGGGCCGGCCTCTTCCTCGACGTCGTCGCCGTCGTCGTCTTCATCGGCGTCTTCGTCAGCCTCATCGCTGGTGTCTTCGGCCACGGCCGGGGCCGGGACTTCTTCGACCAGATCGTTGAAGCCGACGATCACTTCGGCCAGGCGCTTCTTGCCTTCCTTGTGCGCGTCGTAGTCGGCCAGCAGCGATTCCACCGATACCGGGAAGGTACCGAGTGCGGCCTGGACCTGGCCCAGGCCTTCTTCGATGCGCTTGGCGATGGCGATTTCGCCTTCGCGGGTCAGCAGCTCGACGGTACCCATTTCGCGCATGTACATGCGCACCGGGTCGGTGGTGCGGCCACCTTCGGTGTCGAGCGCGCTCAGCGCGGCGGCGGCTTCTTCGGCCGCGGTGTCATCGACTTCGCGGTTGCCGGTGTTGCCATCGTTGAGCAACAGGGTTTCTGCATCGGGAGCAACTTCATGGACATCAATGCCCATGCCGTTGATCATGCCGATGATATCTTCGATCTGCTCCGGGTCGACGATGTCGTCGGGCAGATGGTCATTGACTTCGGCGTAGGTCAGGTAGCCCTGTTCCAGGCCCTTGCTGATCAGAAGCTTGATGTCGTTTTGCTGGGCAGGACGTTCGTTGGCCATGTAGTGCTCGCGCCACCGGCTGGGAGAGGGAATAGAACCTAGCATTATACCAGCCCGGCGCCCCGCGTTCCCGGGCGGTGGTCCCGGGGGCTAGGGTCTGAGCAGGAAGGTCACGGGACCATCGTTGACCAGGCTGACAACCATATGGGCACCAAACTGGCCGGTTTCCACCCCCGGGGCATGTTTTTGTCTGCAGATATCGACCAGTCGATTGAATCCGCGTTCAGCCTCCGCCGGCGGCGCGGCGGTACTGAAGCCCGGCCGCATCCCGCTGGATGTATCGGCCGCCAAGGTGAATTGGCTGACCAGCAGCAATCCGCCGCCGGTGTCGCGCAGCGACCGGTTCATT
Organism: Stenotrophomonas sp. HMSC10F06; assembly: GCF_001807865.1. Lineage (NCBI taxonomy): Bacteria > Pseudomonadati > Pseudomonadota > Gammaproteobacteria > Lysobacterales > Lysobacteraceae > Stenotrophomonas > Stenotrophomonas sp. HMSC10F06. The sequence continues at coordinate 21,589 of NZ_KV791285.1, forward strand.
TTTCCGGTCTCATCGCCAAAGACACGGTAACCAAGCAGGCGATCGGCCATCCGGGTGATCTGGGCCTCGGTGTCGCCCGGCTCCATGCCCACCAGGGCCAGCAGGCCGGGCCCGATCTGGCCCACGACGGCCTGCTCGACATGGACGCTGGCTTGGCTCACGCGCTGGATCAGGACAAGCATCGGCAGGGCTCCGCAACTGAAGGCGGCCTACCTTAACGCGCCCGCGCGCCGACAGGCTGGCCGCCAGCGGCTAGACTTCGCAGCGATGAAACCGCACACCACTGCCCGCCTGGCGTACCGCGCCGCTGCCCTGTTCACCCGCCTGCCCTGGTCCTGGCTGCGTGCCGTCGCGACGCTGCTGGCCTGGCTGTGGATCCGTCTCAACGCCCGTGAGAGCCGCGTCACCCGCCGCAACCTTGAGCTGGCCTACCCCGAACTCAGCGATACCGAACGCGCGGCGCTGCACAGGAACGTGCTGCGCTCCACCGCGCTGCAAGCGATCGAAACCCTTCGCCTGTGGACCCAGCCGCGCGAGCGCAACCTGGCCCGGCTCACCGAGCGCCACGGTGAGGCGCTGTACGACGCCGCCCTGGCTGCCGGCAACGGCGTGATCGTGGCCGCCCCGCACTACGGCAACTGGGAGCTGCTCAACCAGTGGCTGGCCTCGCGCGGCCCGATCGCGATCGTCTACAAGGCCCCGGATGAAGCGGTGGGCGATGCCTTCCTGCAGCTGGTCCGTGGCGGCGACAACGTCCAGCAGGTCCGGGCCGAGGGCCCGGCCGTGCGCCAGCTGTTCAAGGTGCTCAAGGACGGCGGCGCCACCGGCATCCTGCCCGACCAGCAGCCCAAGGCCGGCGACGGGGTGTTCGCGCCGTTCTTCGGCGTGGAGGCGTTGACCATGACCCTGGTCAACCGGCTGGCCGAGCGCACCGGCGCGACCGTGCTGTACGGCTGGTGTGAGCGGATCGGCCCGGGCATGGACTTCGCCCTGCACATCGAATCTACCCCGCCCGCCGTGGCCGACCCGGACCCGCGCACCGCCGCGACCGCGCTCAACGCCGGCATCGAACGCATCGCCCGCCGCGATCCGGCGCAGTACCAGTGGACCTACAAGCGCTATACGCTGCGCCCACCGCAGAGCGGCGAGGACGATCCCTACGCCACCGAGGACCATCCGCACTGACTGCGACGCAGCGTCGCGCCCTTGGCGCGATTGAATCGGCGCTTTCCGTCCCCACTGTGGAAACCACGATGTCCCCCACGGCCCCTGCCATGTCTTCTGCTTCTTCCCTGTTCGGCGACCCGGCCGCGATCCGCTGCGAGCGCGCGGTGGCCGAACTGCGCGCCGGTCGCCCGGTGGTGATCGACGATGGCCACGGCCTGCGCCTGGCCTTCATCGCGCTGGACAGCAGCACCCGCACCAGCTTCACCGCCTTCGCCGCCGCCGCGGAAGATCGCCACTACCTGTTCCTCACCTCCACCCGCGCACGCGTGCTCGGCGTCAGTGCCGAACGTGGCGCGCGCGTGCCGCTGGCCGGCATCGACTTCGATGCACTGCCCTCGCTCAGCTACCTGCGCGATCCCGGCGCAATGCCGCCCGGCTGGACCGGCGGTGAAGCGCTGGACGATGGCGCGGTGGAGATTGCCCGCCTAGGCCTGCTGCTGCCGGCGATGGTCGGGGTGCTGTTGAACTCCGATGACCGCCGCTTCGACGGCTGCGCCCAGGTCTCGCTGTGCGACCTGAGCCAGGGCGCCGAGCAGGCCGCGCACGCCTATGAGCTGGTGGCCCGCTCGCCGGTCCCGCTGCGCGAGGTCGGCATGACCGAATTCGCGGTGTTCCGCGGTGGCGTGGCCCAGCGCGACCAGGTCGCGATCATCGTCGGCACGCCGGACCTGTCCGCCGTGGTGCCGGTGCGCGTGCACTCCTCCTGCCTGACCGGCGATCTGTTCGGCTCGCTCAAGTGCGACTGTGGCGACCAGCTGCGGCGTGGCCTGCGCAAGCTCAAGGAGCTTGGTGGCGGCGTACTGCTGTACCTGGACCAGGAAGGCCGTGGCACCGGCATCGCCGCGAAGATGCGCGCCTACGGTTACCAGCACGATGGGCTGGATACGATCGACGCCGATGCGCAGCTTGGTTTTGGTGCCGACGAGCGCCGGTACGGCAGTGCCGTGGCGATGCTGCAGGGCCTGGGCGTGACCCGCGTGCAATTGCTCAGCAACAACCCCACCAAGGCCCAGCGCCTGCGCAATGCCGGCATCGACGTGGTCGATTGCGTGCCGGTCACCGGCGACATCACCGCCGAGAACGAACAGTACCTGCGCACCAAGGCCGAACGCGCCGGCCACCTGCTCGATGTGGATGCGCTGATCCAGGCCGCGCAATAGCCCACGGCAACCTGCTACCGTCTGCGCCACGGGCGGTTGCACCTGCACGCATGCGCCCGGCCCGTTTCCAGCCGAGCGCCCTGCCTTGTCCGATTTCCTCGACACTCCCGTGCCGCCGCCCCTGCCGCCGTCGCCCGCCGCGCCGGACTGGCAACCGCTGCCGCTGCGTTCGGCCTCGCTGGCCGCCTTCGGTGGCGCGATCGCCGGCGCGCTGCTGATCGGCGGTGCGTTCGGTGCGCTGTGGGTGGTGTTCGATCTGCCGGGGCGCTGGTGGGGCGCGGCCGGCGTGGTGCTGCTGGGCGCACTGATCGGTGCCGCGCTCGCCTTCCGCCGCCAGCGCCGCACCTATTGGCGGCTTGATGCCCAAGGGCTCGGGCTGCGCCGTGACCTGCTCTGGCAGAACGAAACCCGCGTACCGACTTCGCGCGTGCAGCACCTGGATCTGCGGCGTGGCCCGATCGAACGCAGCGCCGGGTTGAGCACGCTGGTCGTGCATACCGCCGGCAGCCGCTTCAGCGCGGTCACACTCAGTGGCCTGGACAGCGCCGATGCCGAGCGCCTGCGCGATACCCTGGCGCACCAGCTGGACCAGGACGACGACGCCCTGTGAGTATTCCGCCGCCGCTTGATGCCGCGCCGGAGCAGCGGCTGCATCCCTGGTCGTGGCTGTTCGTACTGCTGATGCAGCTGCGCCAGGGCCTGGTGCCGTTGATCGCGCTGGTGGTGTTCGGCCAGCGCGGCGACCGCGATGAGTTCTGGCTGTCGATCGGCCCGGTGATCGCCGTGGTGGTGCTGGTGGCGTACTCGGTGCTGCAGTACCTCACTTACCGCTACCGGATCGGGGCGACGGCAATCACGGTGCGCAGCGGCGTGTTCGCGCGCAATCGCCGCGAGATTCCCTTCGCCCGCATCCACAACGTGGTGGTGCACCAGAACCCGTTGCACCGCCTGTTCGGGGTGGCCGAGCTGAAGCTGGAATCGGCCGGCGGCAACCGACCCGAGGCAGAAATGCGGGTGCTCAAGCTGGACCAGGCGCTCGCACTGGAGCGGCTGGTCCGCCAGCGTGGCCAGGCAGCGCCGGCCGCGGCCGGGGGCGAGGCGGCGCTTGCCGAGCCTGCCGAGGACGTGCTGCTGGCGCTGGGCCCCGGCGAGGTCATCAGCATCGGGCTGTTGTCCAACCGCGGCTGGGTCGTGGTGGTGGCGGTGCTGGGTGCGATGCTGCAATTGTTCCCGCGTGGCAGCGTGTCCGATGTGATCGAAGCAGGCGGGCGCCAGGCCTTCGGCTATGCCAGCCACCTGCACCCTGGCATGTGGCTCTGGGCGATTGCCGCAGTGCTGGCCGTGGCCGGTTTCTGGGTGCTGCTGCGGGTGCTCTCGGTGGTGCTCGCGCTGCTGCGCTATTACGGTTTCCGGCTCAGTGAGCACGAGCGTCGGCTGACCGTGGCCAGCGGACTGTTGACGCGGATGCGCACCAGCGTGGCGCGGCGCCGGATCCAGGCCTGGACGCTGCGCGAGACGGCCCTGCAGCGCTGGTTCCAGCGCCGCCAACTGCGCATCGATATCGCGGCCGGCAACCCCGGCGAAGGCGAGCGGCGTGACCTGCGCGAACTCGCGCCGCTGGCGACGCCGGCCGTGTGCGATGGGCTGGTCCAGCATCTGCTGCCACACCTGCAGTGGCCGCCGGCGCGCTGGCAGCCGGTTCAGAGGCGCGGCTGGTGGCGGCTGTGCCTGGGCGCGCTGTGCGTGGTTCCGCTGCTGAGCGCGGGCGCGATCTGGTACGGCGGTCCGTGGGGCGCGCTGTTGCTGCTGTGGTTGCCGTGGTCGGCATTCCGCGCGCACCGGCAGATGGACCGCATCGGCTATCACCTGGATGACGACTACGTGGCCGTGCGTGGCGGCTGGTGGCAGCGCTGGTGGCGCTTTGCAGAGCTGGACAAGCTGCAGGCGCTGCGTCTGACCCGCTCGCCGCTGGACCGCCGGCTGGGCACGGCCAGCGTGTGGCTGGATACCGCCGGCGCGGGCATGGGCACGCCGCTGGTGCTGCAGTACCTGCCGGAGGCCGAAGCACGCGCGGTGTACGAGCAGCTGGGCCGGGCGTTGGCCAAGCGCCGCCTGCGCTGGTAGACGAGCCTCCACGCACGGCGTGGACCGACCGGATGAACACCGTCCACGCAGGGGGTGCATCCCGGTGCTGTCGGCTGCTCGCCGGCTCGCCCTAACCCGACCGGCATCGCCAAGGATGCTTCAGCGCTTGGCCGGTCCCCAATACCCGAGATCCCTGCGGATCTGCAGGCCGCGCGTCCACGCACCGAACGGTTTGCGCTTGAGCGTGCCGAGTTCGCCGGACAGGAAATCCTCGGTCGCGGCGATCACCCGCTCGGAGGAATAGCCATCGCGGAACGGGTGGATGGTATCGGCGTAGCGCCGGATCTCGGCCATCAACGCCGGCGCCGGATCCAACGCCTGGGCCAGCATCGCGGGCAGCTGCGTGGCGTCGTCGAAATCGATCATGTGTGGCTGCGGCACCCGGTTGCGGAAGGTGACCACGGGTTTGTGCTGCACGATGAACTCGGACACGATCGAGGAGGTGTCCGAGACCAGCACATCGGCGGCGCGCTGCGCGGCCATCACCTGTTCGGGCTCGATGAAGCGCGCATGCGGGCCAGCCAGCGCGCGGTAGCGATCGAACAGCTCCGGCGCGCACTTGGGGTGCAGGGTCAGCAGCCAGTAGTGATCGCCGCGGGCGATGTCGGCCGCGATCTGGTCGTACAGGTGTGGCGCCGCGCTCAAGCGCTCGGTGAAGGTCGAACCGAACAGGATCACCGGGCGGCCCTGGGCCGGCACGCGCAATCCCGCGCTCAGGCCGCCGTCATCGCGGAACAGCGGGTCCAGCTTGGGCCAGCCGGTCTCGGCCACGGCGAAGTGGCCCTCGCGCGCGGCCAGCTCGCGGAACGGGGCGGTCGTGGCCGGGCCCTGGGTGCAGTACAGATCGAACAGTCCCCGCACCCGGAAGTGGCCACGGGCGCTGTCGCGCTTCTGCACGTTGAAACCGTGGAACACCTGCACCTTGGCCCCGGCGATGAACGGCGGCACCCAGTTGGCGGCACTGAACACCGCACGTGGGCGCAGCGCCAGCGCCTCTTTCAGGCCGACGTTGGGCACGCCGGGCAGCGATGCGCCGGCGGCGCCATCGGCGAACCAGGCCGACACCGATTGACCGGATGCGTGCAACGCCTGCGCCAGAGGGGCGAGAATGGGCAGCGCATAACGCTCCGTCGCAAACAGCAGGTACTCGGCCATCATGTCCTCCTCGACCGCTCCCACTGAACGGCCTCGCATTTCGGCCTGCATTATCGCGTTCAATGAAGCCGACCGCATCGGCGACTGTCTGGCCTCATTGGCCTTCTGCGACGAGATCGTCGTGGTGGACTCGCAATCGACCGACGCCACGGTGGCGATCGCGACGGCGGCCGGGGCGCGGGCGCTGCAGCGCCGGTTCGATGGGTTCCGCAGCCAGAAGGCGTTCTGCGTCGAGCAGGCCACCCACGACTGGGTGCTGTGCCTGGATGCCGACGAGCGCATCAGCGACGCCCTGCGCGAGGCGATCCTGACCGCGCAGGCTGCCGGCTTCGCCGGCCACCACGGCTACCGTTTCGCGCGGTTGTCCGCGTATTTCGGCAAGTTCCTGAAGCATGGCAATGCCTACCCGGACCGGGTCCTGCGCCTGTTCGACCGCCGCCATGGCGGCTGGCGCGGCAAGCGCGAGATCCATGAGGCGGCCAGCGTGGATGGCGCGGTGGGCACCCTGCGTGGTGATCTGATCCATTACCCCTACCGCTCGCTGGAACAGCAGCTGCTCAAGACCCAGCGCTACGCGCGGATGATGGCCGAGCACGAGTTCGCGCGGGGCAAGCGCGCCACCCTGCCCAAGCTGATCCTGGCGCCGGCGTGGCGGTTCTGGCGCGGGCTGCTGCTGCGCGGCGGCTTCCGCGATGGCTGGCACGGGCTGGTCTACGCCTATGTGCGCGCCAACTACGTGCGCCAGAAGACCATCATGCTGTGGATGCTGCAGAACGGGCAGCCGGTCACCGACCCGCCGCGGAATCAGCCCGACGCCTGAGCCTGGGCCTGGGCCCGCGCCAACGCCAGGCGCCGGGTATTGCCCTGGACGATCGACAACCCGGCCAGCAGGCCGACGATGGTGACGTAGAAGCTGGCCGTGATCTGGTGCGCGAACATCGACTGGGTGATCCCGCACAGCACATAGGTCACCACCACCATGATCCCGGCGGCGGCCGGGCCACGGAAGGTCTGCTCGCCGCTGCGCCGGTGCAGACCGGTGAACACCCACAGCGGCACGCCATAGATCGCCAGCAGCAACAGCAGGCCCGGGGCGCCCTGGGTCGCGGCCCATTCGGCCAGATCGTTGTGCGCATGGCCCAGGTGGCAGCGCTGCTCACTCGGATCATCCCGGCACACCGGCAGGCGCTGCATGGCGCTGTCGAAATGGCCGATGCCCACCCCCGTCAGAGGATGGTCGAGGAAGGTTTCATAGGCCACCTGCAGCCGCTCCACGCGCGCTCCGGCGGACGAGTCGCTGTCGCCGCGCTCCATCCGCACCACGTCGTGCTTGAGCTCGGTCAGGCGGACCTGTTCGCGCAGGCTCGGGATGGTCAGGGTCAAGGTGCCGGCGATCGCCACCAGTGCCAGCAGCACGCCCAGGCGCGCACGCCCGGTGCGCCAGCGCAGGCTCATCGCCATCACCACCAGCAGCGCCAGCAGCGCCAGCCAGACGCCGCGGCTGCCGCTGAGCACGATGGTCACGCAGCCGGCGACCATGCCCACGATCACCCAGGTCCAGCGCTGGTGTGGCCGGCAGAAGACCAGCAGCACCATCAGCACCAGCACGATGTCGGCCAGCACGATCGCATTGGTGCTCAGGTCGGCACGCGGCGCGCCCCCGGCCACCTGCAGGATCGACAGCACCATCGTGCCGAGCAGGCCGGCCAGGGCACCTGCCCACAGCCAGCGGATATCCGGCCGCAAGGCACACACCCACAAGGCGATCCACGGGATCACGACGAACCGCGACCGGTTGTCGATATCGCGCAGCCCCTGCTCGAACAGATGGATCGAGAGCAGCGCGAAGGCGATCGCGGCCACCACCAGCCAGGCCAGCACTTTCACCGGCCGCCCGGCCAGGCCACGCGCGCGCCACAGGTAGTCCGGCGCCAGCAGCGTGCTCAGCAGCAGAAGGATGCCGTACGGCAGCAGGTTCTGCGGCAGGGTCAGCACCAGGGCGGGCATGCAGAACAGGCCCACGGTGGCGATCCAGTGCGCCACGCCGGCACGCCCCTGCAGCGGCGGCAGGGAAACAGGCGTGGCCGGCTCGGATCCACGGGAAAACATCATTGCCAACCTCGATCGCCACACGCAGGCACGCAGGCCCGTGACTGCACTGGACGCGACCGGCGCCCACGGTCCTGCGGTTCCCGCCCGGGCAGGCCGCCAGCAGTGCAGACCTCACTCATCGCCATCGATCCGGTGCAGCGCGCGTTCGCGCTCCTGCTCTTCGGCGCTGGCCACGCAGGGGCCATGGATGTCACCGGGCCTTACCAACCACCAACGCCGGCGGTTGGCGACCCCGGCCAGCTCGGCGCTGGTGCGGTCCACACAGGCCAGCAGTGCGTCCTCCTGCACCAGCAACCAACGCTGCTGCGGACGTGCCGCCTGCCAGGCGACGCCATCGCCCAGCTGCCGGTCCCAGCGTCGGTTGAAACCGAAGGTGGCGGCGTCCCGGTCGGCCATCAGCAGATTCTGCTCTTTCCAGGCGACCAGGCCCAGTTCGGCGTCTGGACCGATGCGCTGGCCGACCTGCTGCATCAGGCCGCGGGCGGAACTGGAGTCGTTGAACAGCGGGTAGCCGATCAGCCCGAATGCGACCCAGGCCATGGTCAGCGTCGCCACCACGGCCAGGTGGAAGCGGCGCACGCCTGCGATGCACAGGGTGAGCACGGCCCAGCAGCCGAGTGCGACCGCGACCCAGCCCAGGCCGGAGGTCACCGCGGTATCGATGCCACGGTCGAGGATCAGTTTGCGTTCGAAGCCCGGCTGCCCGACCAGCATGGACATGCCGATGCCGAGCAGGCCGGCCGCCAGCAGGGCCACGAAGCCGCCCAGCAGCCACTGGAACGCACGCTTGCGCAGCAGCCCCGGCAGCAGCGGTGCCAGCGCCAGGCAGAACATCGGCAGCGCCGGCAGGATGTAGACGTCGCGCTTGCCGTTGGGGATCGAGAAGAACAGCACGATCAACAGCCACCACACCAGCGGCAGCAGGTAGCGCGCATCGCGCCGCTGCAGGCGCCGGCGCCAGGCCGGGATCGCCCACGGAATCGCCAGGAAGCCGGGGATCCACATCGAGGGCATCGTGCCCAGGAAGTACCACCACGGCTGGTGATGATCCCAGGACTGGGCATAGCGCTTGGCGGTCTGCCGGAACAGGATGTCGTCCAGGTAGGCCCGGTACTCGGCCGAGCCGCTGCCCAGCGCGGTCACCACCATCGGCACCAGCCACAGCGCGATGGCCAGCACGAACGCCAGCGGGCCGAGCCAGAAACGCCAGTCGCGGCAGTGCAGCTTGACCCGCGGCCAGCCGAGTACGGAGGCCACCGCCGCCGGAAGGATCATCAGCAGTGCGATCACGCCCACGCCCTTGGTGATCACCCCGAGCCCGGCGGCGAACCAGCCCAGCCACCACCAGCGCCACGCAGGGCCACTGAGCAGATGGCGCAGCAGGCCGTAGTTGGCCAAGGTGATGAAGAACACCACCAGCGGGTCGATCTGGGCCTTCTTGGACTGGAAGGTGAAGTGCAGCGCGAACAGCAGCGCCCAGGCGGCATACAGCCCGACCCGCCGCGTCCACAGCCGGCGGCCAAGGTCGTAGACACAGGCCAGGGTACCCAGCGCGGCCAGCAGCGAGGGCAGCAGGAACGCCACGCGCCAATCACCGATCAGCGAGTACAGCGCAGCCTGCGACCACATCAGCATCGGTGGCTTGTCCGAATACAGCTCGGTGCCCCGGTGCGGGAACAGCCAGTCGCCGCTGTCCACCATCTGCTTGGCGACCAGTGCGAAGCGGGGTTCATCGGACGGCCAGGGATCACGCATGCCCAGGCCGGCCCCCAGAACGAGCAGGGCCATCAGGGCAAGCAGCCAGAACTCTCGGGATGCGCGGTGGTTAAACATGGGGCGGGATTCTAGCCGGGTTCGGTTCAACCCTTCTTTAGCAGACGCGCATAGAAGAAGCCGTCAGCACCGTCCTCACCCGGCAGGCGCTGGCGACCGGCCCAGGAATCGTGCCCATACACCTCACCCAGCGGCAGGAAGCCCGCGCCACGCGTGCGCTGCAGGAACGCTTCGACCTGGAACTGATTTTCATCGCGCAGGATCGAGCATGTCGCATACAGCAGGGTTCCGCCGGGAGCGAGCATCGTCCAGCACGCATCCAGCAGGCGTGCCTGCAGCGCGATCAGGGCGTCGATGTCGGTCGGCCGGCGGTGCACCAGCACGTCCGGCTGCCGGCGGATGATGCCGGTGGCCGAACACGGGGCGTCGAGCAGGATGGTGTCGAACAACTGCCCATCCCACCAGCTGGCGGGATCGGTCGCGTCACCGGCCAGCACCTTCGCATTCTGGCCCACGCCGGTGCGTGCGAACGTTTCGCTGATGCGCTTGAGCCGGCGCGCATCGATGTCCAACGCCAGCAGGTGCAGGGTCGGATCGCGCTCGAGCAGGTGCGCGGACTTGCCGCCCGGTGCAGCGCAGGCATCGAGTACGCGCGCGCCCGGGCGCGGCGCCAGCGCATCGGCCACCTGCTGGGCAGACAGATCCTGCACCGACAGCGCGCCCTCTGCGAAGCCGGGCAGCGCAGTGACCGCGACCGGCACCGGCAGGCGGATCGCATCGGCACCGATGCTGGAGGCTTCGGCAGCGATGCCGGCGGCTTCCATCTGCTGCAGCATCGCCTCGCGGCTGCCGTGCTGGCGGTTGACCCGCAGCCACAACGGCGCGGCCTGCAGGCTGGCGCTGAACACCGCCTCGGCCTCGTCCGGCCAATCCTGCTCGATCTTCTCGGCCATCCACAGCGGGAAGGCGTCGCGCGCGGGCAGCGGCGGAATGCCTTCGCGCTGGGCGCGGCGCAGCAGTGCATTGACCATGCCGGCCTGGCGATCACGGCCCATCGCGCGCGCGGCGTCGACCGTGGCCGAGAGCGCGGCGTGCGCCGGCAGTTCCAGCGCGTCCAGCTGGGCGAAGCCGACCAGCAGCAGCGCGCGCAGCTCGTCTTCGCGCACGCTCAGCGGCCGCGGCATCCACTGCGCCAGCGCCGCGTCATAGGCCGCGCGGCGGCGCAGCACGGCAAAGCACAGCGCCTCCAGCAGCGCGCGGTCGCGGCTGTCGTCCAGGGTCGGCAACGCGGTGGCCAGCTCGGCCTTGAGCGAGCGGCCGCGGCCGATCACCTGGGCCAGCACGCGCGCGGCCAGCACACGGGTGGGTACCCCGGGGGCGGTATGGGCGGTGTACGCGCCAGCAGGCTTGGCGGGACGGGGCGTCGTCATCTCAGGCACCTGCCACGAGGTCGCGGCGGGCATTGAGGTAATCGGCGGCGGTGATCGCCTTGCCGCCCTCGCGCTGCAGCACGCGCAGGCGCAGCGCGCCGTGACCGCAGGCGATGTCGATACCATCGCGCGAGGCGGCCAGCAGCGTGCCCGGCGCCTTGCCCTGGTTGTCATCCAGCGCGATCGCACCATGGATGCGTACACGCTCGCCGACCAGCATCGCCTCGGCGACCGGCCACGGATTGAACGCACGCACGGTGCGCGCCAGCGCGTCGGCGTCCTGCGCCCAGTCCAGACGGGCTTCGGCCTTGTCGAGCTTGTGCGCATAGGTCACGCCAGCCTCGGGCTGCGGCTGGGCGATCGGCTTGATGCCCGCGCGCAGCAGGCCCAGGCCGTCGGAGAGCACCTGCGCGCCCAGCTCGGCCAGGCGGTCGTGCAACTGGCCGCCGGTATCGTTGGCACCGATCGCGATGTGCTGCTTGAGCAGCACCGGGCCGGTATCCAGTCCCGCCTCCATCTGCATCAGGCACACGCCGGTCTCGGCGTCGCCCGCCTGGATCGCACGCTGGATCGGCGCGGCACCGCGCCAGCGCGGCAGCAGCGAGGCGTGCACGTTCCAGCACCCGTGGGTCGGGATGGTCAGCACCGCCTTGGGCAGGATCAGCCCGTAGGCCACCACGACCATCAGGTCCGGCGCCAGATCGCGCAGCTGCTGCTGCGCTTCGGGGGTCTTCAGGCTTTCCGGCTGGAACACCGGGATGCCGCGCGCGATCGCTTCGAGCTTGACCGGCGACGGTGCCAAGCCACGGCCACGGCCGGCCGGGCGATCGGGCTGCGTGTACACCGCGACCACTTCATGGTGGCGGGCGGCGGCACGCAGCGAGGACACGGCGAACTCCGGCGTACCGGCAAAGACAATCTTCATGGCGACCCCACTAACAGAAAGTAAAACGGCGCCGGTGTCCGGCGCCGCGCAACAGGACCCGTCGCGCGGTCAGCCCGCGCGGCGGTCTCTGCCCTCACCTCAGGCAACGTGCTTGCGCTGCTTGGCCAGCTTCTTGCGCACCATCTCGCGCTTGAGCGGGGAGAGGTAATCAATGAACAGCTTGCCGTCCAGGTGGTCCATCTCGTGCTGCACGCACACGGCAAGCACGCCGTCGGTGGTCAGTTCCTGGGCCACGCCATGGCGGTCCAGGTAACGCACGGTGATCTGGTTGGCGCGGGTGACGTCGGCAAAGATGCCCGGCACCGACAGGCAGCCTTCCTGGTAGACCTGGCCGCCTTCGTTGGCGACGATTTCAGGATTGATGAACACCATCGGGGTGTCCTTCTCCTCACTGACATCGATCACCATGAAGCGCTTGTGCACGTCCACCTGGCTGGCGGCCAGGCCGATGCCCGGGGCGTCGTACATGGTCTGGAACATGTCGTCGATCAGGGTCTGGAACGCCGGCGTGGTCACGTCGGCGGCATCGATCAACGCAGCCTTGGTACGCAGGCGCGGATCGGGAAATTCGAGAATGGGCAGGAGGGCCATGGCAAATACCGGTAGGGGGCGCCGGTCGAAGCGGCGTACAGGGCGATTCTATCGCCAACGCTTGCCCCGCGCCCCGGTTTCTGGACTATAGTGCGCGAACCTGTTGGGGAATCAGGCACCACATCTATGTTTGAACGAACTCGTACGGTCGTCGCCGTGGCGATGCTGACCGTTGCTACCTATGCTACCGCCGTGGAAATGAATGGCGGGCACCCGGATACCTATGTCGTGCGCAAAGGGGACACGCTGTGGGATATCTCGGCGCGCTTCCTGCAGAAGCCCTGGCTATGGCCGGAGATCTGGCAGGCCAACCCGCAGGTCAAGAATCCACACCTGATCTACCCGGGTGACGTGCTCAGCCTGGCCTATCTGGACCGCGTCGTGGCCCAGCCCGGCCCGCGCCAGGAGGCCCCGATCAACGGCGTACCGCTGGAGCAGGTCGAGCCGTTCCTGAAGCAGCTGAGCGTGGTCGACGAGGTCAAGTCGCTGCCGTATGTGGTCAACCTGGAAGACAACCGCCTGCGTGCCACCACCGGGCAGACCGCCTATGTGCGGGGCCTGGAGAACGCCCAGGTCGGCCAGCGCTACGCGGTGGTCCGCCCGACCGTGCAGTACGCCCTGCCCAAGCCGACCGAAGACTTGAACGCCCGCGGCGACACCACGCCCGGCAGCGGCAATGTCTGGAAAGCCTTCATCGTGCCCAGCAAGCGCCACCAGACGCTGGGCTACGAACTGGCCCAGATCAACGTCGGCACGGTGAGCCGCGTGCAGAGCGGCGATGTCGAGGTGACCTCGCTGGTGCTGCAGGGCCAGGTCGACGGCCGCGAAGTGCGCGCCGGTGATCGCCTGGTGCCGGTCGAAGCCCGCCCGTACGATCTGCAGTTCGTGCCGCACGTGCCCGCCCCGCAGACCGCCGATCTGGATGTGCGCGTCCTGGCGGTGGCCGACACCTTCACCTCGGGCGGTCCGCGCGATGTGATCGCGATCTCCGCCGGCAGCGCCAACGGGGTCGACAACGGCACCGTGTTCTCGCTGTGGCGCCAGGGCCGCCACGTCGCCCACCGGATGGACTACCCGAACTCGTCGCGGATGGACGATTCGCTGACCAGCGGTGCCGGCCGGGTCACCCTGCCGGACGAGTACGCCGCCCACGCGATGGTGTTCCGCACCTTCGAGAACGTCAGCTACGCGCTGGTGATGGAAGGCGTGAAGCCGGTCCACGTCGGCTATTCGGCACTGCATCCCGATAAGCAGTAAGCGCGGCGGAATCCTACCCTGCCCTCCGACGGCGCCCTAGGGCGCCGTCGTCGTTTGCGCCTCAGGGTAAGCGGATGCCCATCTGCTGCCCTGCCTCCTCCACCGCCCTGCTCACCGTCGTCCTCGCCGGAGGCGCCCTGCCGCCCCGCCTGCGCCTGCTGCGCCAGTTCCCGGACGCGGCCGCGGCGCTGCGCGCCGGTCCGGGCGCCTGGCGCGCCGCCGGATGCAGCCCCGCGCAACGCGCCCGCTTGGCCTTGCCGGACGAAGGCTACCTGGCCCACGGCCTGGCCTGGCTGGCAGACGAACGCCACCACCTGCTGGCCCTCACCGATCCCGATTACCCGGCGCTGCTGGCCCAGATCGAGGAACCGCCCGTGGCGTTGTTCGTGGACGGAGACCCGACGCGCCTGTGGCATCCGGCGGTGGCGGTGGTCGGCAGCCGCTCGCCCTCCCCCGGCGGCCGCGAGCACGCGCACGCCTTCGCCACCACGCTGGCCGGCGATGGCTGGTCGATCATCAGCGGCCTGGCGACCGGGGTCGATGCCCAGGCCCATGAGGGCGCCCTGCAGGTCGCCGGGGGCATGACCGTGGCCGTGGTGGCCACCGGTCTGGACCAGACCTACCCGCCCCGGCATGCCGCCCTGCATGAACGGATTGCCGCCACCGGCGCGGTGGTCAGCGAATACGCGCCCGGGATGCCGGCGAGCCAGGCGCACTTCCCCGCACGCAACCGCATCATCGCCGGCCTCAGCCTGGGCACCCTGGTCATCGAGGCCGCCCAGCGCTCGGGGGCCCTGATCACGGCCCGCTGCGCCGCCGAGGCGGGCCGCGAGGTGTTCGCCCTGCCCGGCTCGATCCGCAACCCACGGGCCCGCGGCTGCCACCGGCTGATCCGGCAGGGTGCGGCGCTGGTCGAGGAGCCGGCGGAGGTGACCGCCGGCCTGACCGCCCTGGCCCAGACCCTGGCCGGGGCCTTGCGAACCCGATTGGACGCCCCCACTGAACAGGCACGACCGGCGCCCGAGCGCGCCCCTTCCTACACCGACCCGGACTACCAGTGCTTGTGGAAAGCCCTGGATCACGACCCAACGGGTATGGATTCACTGATCCAGCGCAGCGGATTGACGGCGGCCCAGCTGTCGGCCATGCTGCTGGTCATGGAACTGGATGGAAAGGTAATGGCCGCCCATGGTCGCTACTGTCGAAAACCCTAGTTTCTTCACCTCCACAGCGTCGTTGACGCAGGCCGAGGGGCAATGAAAGAGAGCATTCTGGATGTCCTGCTGTACCTGTTCGAACACTATTTCAGCGAAGACGCGGACCTCATCCGCGACCGCGACTCCCTCCAGAACGGCCTGATCCAGGCCGGCTTCAGCCCCACCGAGATCAACAAAGCCTTCGATTGGCTGGACGCGCTCGCCGAGCAGCGCCCGGCCGTCGTGCTGGGCCGTGTCAACGGCCCGGTGCGGATCTTCCATGGCCCCGAGCTGGACAAGCTGGACGTGGAAAGCCGCGGTTTCCTCATGTTCCTGGAGCAGCACGGTATTCTCGACGCCAGCCAGCGCGAGCTGGTACTGGACCGTGCGATGGCGCTGGACCAGGACGAACTGGACCTGGACGACCTCAAGTGGGTCGTGCTGATGGTGCTGTTCAACCAACCAGGGGCAGAGGCTGCCTACGCCTGGATGGAAACCCAGATGTTCGTGGACGAGCCGGAACCGCTTCACTGACCTTACACTGAGCGCCTTGCGCATTCAGGAGCGGGCCGGTGGACCAGTGGTTCTTTGCAGAAGGAAACAGTCAGCAGCGCGGTCCGCTGCCTGCTGACGAGCTGATCGCGCTCTACCGTTCCAGCCGCATCGGGCGCGATACGCTGGTCTGGCGCGACGGCATGGCCCAGTGGCAGCCGCTGGAAACCGTGGCCGCCGAGATCGGGCTGGACCTCGCCCCCGCCGTCGAGGTGGTGGCAGAGCCGGTTCCCGGCCCCGCCGTGCCACCGGCGCTGCCCGCCGCGCCCGGCGTTCCCGTCACCCCCGTGTCCCCCGCCAACCCCGCCGCCGTTCCCCCACCCCGCAAGGGATTGAGCGGGTGCGCGATCGTGGGCATCGTTGCGGCCGTGATCGTGGTGCTGGTGCTGATCGTCGGCGCGGTCCTCGCCTCGTTTGCGCTGCCCGCCTATCGGGACTATGTGGCGCGGGCCAAAACCAGTGAAGCACTGGTGACGCTGGCCCCGGTCAAGCTCGCGGTGGCCGGGTTCCACAGCGCACATGGCCGCTGCCCGGTCAACGATGACGAGGGCTTCCAGCCGGCCGAAGGCTATGCCGACGGTGCCATCAGCACCGTGCGGATCGGCCGTTTCAACAACGGCCACTGCGGCGTGGAAGCCCAGCTCACCGTGCCCGGCAACGCCGCGCTGGATGGGAAGCTGCTGTGGTTGGACTACAACGGCGCCGATCATTGGGAATGCAGCGGCGAGCCCGATGACAAGTACCTGCCGCAGGAATGCCGCGGCTGATAACGGACACACGTCCATGGATGCACCCAACAGGGGATTGAAGCAATGACTGAGTGGTATTTCGCCGATGGCCAGGACCGACAGGGTCCGTTGAGCGCAGACGACATGCGCCAGCGCTTCCAGCGCGGTGACATCACCCTGGCCACGCTGGTGTGGCGGGAAGGGTTCGCGCAGTGGGCGCCCCTGTCCGAGGCCGTCGATGAGCTGCAGCTGCAGAACCTGGCCGCTGCGGCCAGCGACCTCGGCAGCGGCATCGACCTGCGCGGGGATTACACCGCCATCGACAACGGCACCGCCCCGCTGCCCGGCACCGGCGGCGGCACGTACTCGCCGTACACCGCGCCGGCCGCGGCCACCGGCTACGCCAACGCCGCGGTGGTCAACGGCCAGGACGTGGTCTATGCCGGGTTCTGGAAACGCTACGCCGCCTACTTCATCGATTACATCCTGCTCACCGTGGTCACCCTGCCGCTGAGCATGATCATCAACCTGACGGGTGCCGGCTCGGGCAACGAAAGCGTGCAGGTCGCGCTGACCCTGGTGGTGATGCTGCTCAGCATGGTCATCAGCATCGGCTACTACGCCGGCTTCCACGCCTCGCGCGGCGGCGCCACGCTGGGCAAGATGGCCGTCGGCATCAAGGTCGTGCGCGGCAACGGCGAGCGGATCAGCTTCCTGCGCGCGTTCTGCCGCTACCTGGCGACCATCGTCAGCAGCCTGATCCTGATGATCGGTTTCATCATGGCGGCCTTCACCGAGCGCAAGCAGGCCCTGCACGACATGATGTGCGACACCCTGGTGGTCGACAAGTGGGCCTTCACCGAGCATCCCGAGCTGCAGCAGCGCGGCCTGGGCACGGTCACCATCGTGATCCTGGTGCTCGCCGCGCTGGCCATGGTGGCCCTGTTCGGCGTGATGATCGCCATGATCGGCGTGATCGCATCGATGTCCTGATCCGGGCAATCCTCACACCGGGCCGCTTGACATGAGCCGGCCCGGCGTGATTCCACTAATAGGCAGAAAGCTGAACGCCCGGCCCACCCCCGGGCGTTCGGTTTATGTATATCGCCCGCGCCGCTTCACTAATGCGGCCATTTGCTCCACCCTAGCGGCCCTCCCCGGGGCCCTGCCCATAGAATCCTGACGCCATGCCCAAGCACCTGCTCATCGTCGAATCGCCCGCCAAGGCCAAGACGATCAACAAATACCTCGGCAAGGACTTCACCGTCCTGGCCTCGTATGGGCATGTGCGCGACCTGGTGCCCAAGGAAGGTGCGGTCGACCCCGACAACAACTTCGCGATGCGCTACGACCTCATCGAGAAGAACGAAAAGCACGTCGATGCCATCGTCAAGGCCGCCAAGGGCGCCGACGACATCTTCCTGGCGACCGATCCGGATCGCGAGGGGGAAGCGATCAGCTGGCACATCGCTGAAATCCTGCGCGAGCGCGGCTTGGTCAAGGACAAGCCGATGCAGCGCGTGGTCTTCACCGAGATCACCCCGCGCGCCATCAAGGAAGCGATGGGTCACCCGCGCGAGATTGCCGGCGACCTGGTCGATGCGCAGCAGGCGCGCCGCGCGCTGGACTATCTGGTCGGTTTCAACCTGTCCCCGGTGCTGTGGCGCAAGGTGCAGCGCGGCCTGTCCGCCGGCCGCGTGCAGAGCCCGGCGCTGCGCATGATCGTCGAGCGCGAAGAAGAGATCGAAGCCTTCATCGCGCGCGAGTACTGGAGCATCGACGCGCTGTGCGCGCATCCCTCCCAGCACTTCAATGCGCGCCTGATCAAGCTGGACGGCCAGAAGTTCGAACAGTTCACCGTGACCGACGGCGACACCGCCGAGGCCGCGCGCATGCGCATCCAGCAGGCCGCCCAGGGCGCCCTGCACGTCACCGACGTGGTCAGCAAGGAGCGCAAGCGCCGCCCGGCCCCGCCGTTCACCACCTCCACCCTGCAGCAGGAAGCCTCGCGCAAGCTCGGCTTCACCACGCGCAAGACCATGCAGGTCGCGCAGAAGCTGTATGAAGGCGTGGCGATCGGTGAGGAAGAGGGCACGGTCGGCCTGATCTCGTACATGCGTACCGACTCGGTGAACCTCTCCCAGGACGCGCTGGCCGAGATCCGCGACGTGATTGCGCGCGACTTCGGCATCGCCTCGCTGCCGGACCAGCCCAACACCTACCAGACCAAATCCAAGAACGCCCAGGAAGCGCACGAAGCCGTGCGTCCGACCTCGGCGCTGCGCACCCCTGCCCAGGTGGCGCGCTTCCTCACCGACGACGAGCGCAAGCTGTACGAGCTGATCTGGAAGCGCGCCGTCGCCTGCCAGATGATCCCGGCCACGCTCAATACCGTCAGCGTGGACCTGTCGGCCGGCAGCGAGCACGTGTTCCGCGCCAGCGGCACCACCGTGGTCGTGCCCGGCTTCCTGGCCGTGTACGAAGAAGGCAAGGACAACAAGAGTGCCGAGGACGACGATGAAGGCCGCAAGCTGCCCGCGATGAAGCCCGGCGACCGCGTGCCACTCGAGCGCATCCTGGCCGAACAGCACTTCACCCAGCCGCCGCCGCGCTTCACCGAAGCGGCGCTGGTCAAGGCGCTCGAAGAATATGGCATCGGCCGCCCGTCGACCTACGCCTCGATCATCCAGACCCTGCTGTTCCGCAAGTACGTGGAGATGGAAGGCCGCAGCTTCCGCCCGTCCGACGTGGGCCGCGCGGTCTCCAAGTTCCTGTCCAGCCATTTCACCCAGTACGTGGATTACGACTTCACCGCCAAGCTCGAAGATGAGCTCGATGCGGTGTCGCGTGGCGAGGAAGACTGGATCCCGCTGATGGCGCGCTTCTGGGAACCGTTCCACAAGCTGGTCGGCGAGAAGAACGAATCGGTCGACCGCGCCGAGGCCAGTGGCGCGCGCGAGCTCGGCACCGACCCCAAGACCGGCAAGCCGGTCAGCGTGCGCCTGGGCCGCTTCGGGCCCTACGCGGCGATCGGCAGTACCGCCGAAGATGCCGAGGACAAGCCGAAGTTCGCCTCGCTGCGCCCCGGCCAGTCGATGCACACCATCTCCCTGGAAGACGCGCTGGAGCTGTTCCTGATGCCGCGTGCGCTCGGCCAGGACAAGGATGAGGACGTCAGCGTCGGCATCGGTCGCTTCGGTCCGTTCGCCAAGCGCGGCAGCACCTATGCCTCGCTGAAGAAGGAAGACGACCCGTACACGATCGACCTGGCCCGCGCCGTGTTCCTGATCGAAGAGAAGGAAGAGATCGCGCGCAACCGGATCATCAAGGAATTCGAGGGCAGCGAGATCCAGGTGCTGAACGGTCGCTTCGGCCCGTACATCAGCGACGGCAAGATGAACGGCAAGATCCCGAAGGATCGCGAGCCGGCCTCGCTGACCCTGGCCGAGGTGCAGAAGCTGATGGAAGAAACCGGCAAGCCGGTGCGCAAGGGCTTCGGCAAAAAGGCCGCCAAGAAGGTCGTGGCCAAGAAGGCACCGGCCAAGAAAGCCGCTGCCGGTGAAGCGACCAAGAAAACCGCAACCAAGAAGGCGGTGAAGAAGGTCGCCAAGAAGGCCACGGCGAAGAAGGCGACCAAGAAGGTGGCCAAGAAAGCCGTGAAGAAGGCGGTCAAAAAGGCCTCCTGACCCCCTCGGGCAGGTCACGTCACGTGAACCTGCCTGTGGCCGGGTTGACCCCTCCCGCCACGGCGGGAGGATAATGCGGGCCATGCATCCGGCCTGCCTGCCATGAACGAACTCACTGTGGACACTGCCCTGCCCGTGCTGCGCGCTGGCGGGGTGATCGCCTATCCCACCGAAGCGGTCTGGGGCCTGGGCTGCGACCCCGCGCACGAGGCGGCCGTGATGAAGCTGCTGCAGCTCAAGCAGCGGCCGGTCGAAAAAGGCATGATCCTCGTCGCCGCCGATCCGGCCCAGCTGGAAGGGTGGGTGCGGATGGAGGTCCTGCCCCTGGAGCGCCAAAGCGCAGTGCTGGCCAGCTGGCCCGGTGCCAATACCTGGATCCTGCCCGCCGGCGTTCGCGCGCCGCGCTGGATCACCGGCGAACACAGCGGCATCGCCGTACGGATCAGCGCCCACCCGCTGGTCGCCGCGCTCTGCCGTGCCTGGGGCGGGCCACTGGTCTCCACCAGTGCCAACCTTGCCGGCGAGCCGCCGGCACGCACGCGTGCCGAGCTGGACCCGCGCCTGCTGGCCCTGCTCGATGGCCTGATCGATGGCCAGACCGGTGGCCTGGCACAGCCCACGCCGATCCGCGATGCGCTCAGCGGCCAGGTGTTGCGCAGCTGAGCCGCCTTTTGCGCGCAGGCAGGCAAACCCGCACACTGGCTGCATGATCCTGCGCCCTGCCCTGTGGTTGGCCCTGCTCGCACTGGTGGGCCCTGTGCTGCCCGCTGCGGCGCAGAACGACAACGTACGCATCTATCGCTGCGTTGGCAGCAACGGCGCCGTCTCGCTGCAGGATGCCCCGTGCCGCGAGGGCCGACAGCAGGTCCGCGACCTGCAGCGCCCACGCGACCCGGCCCCGCAGGTCGTTCGCAGCGACCGCGCGCCCGAGCCGACGCCTGCGCCGCGCGCGCCCGAGCGCGAGGTGCGGTATGTGCACGTGCAGCCGCCGCAGCCGATGTACGAATGCACCACCAGCGAGGGCGACAGCTACGTCAGCGACAGCAATGAAGGCAATCCGCGCTGGGTGCCGATCTGGACCGAGGCCTATCTGCCGTATCCGCCTGGCCCGAGGCCGCCCTCGGGCAGCCATCCACCCTCACGGCCGTTGCCACCGATCATGCCGATGGGCAGCGGCTCGGTGCGCAGCAGTGGAGGCTCGCTCTCCGTCAGTGGCGGCGGCTCACGGGTCGGCGGCAGCATCAACATCGGTGGTGGCAGCTCGCAGTGGGAAGGCGGTGGCTATCCGTACCCGGGCGTGGGGAACAGCGTGGTGGTACCGGCCGGCAACGTGCTGGTGCGCGATGAATGTCATGCCCTGCCCGCGCAGGAGGTCTGCTCGCGGTTGAAAGACCGGCGCTGGGACCTGATCCGCCGCTACAACAGTGCGCTGCAGAGCGAGCGTGACGCGCTGACCCGCGAGCAGCGCGGGATCGATGCGCGCCTGGACCAGGACTGCGGCGGCCACTGAGCGCGCTGCGCTCTACACTGATGCGATGAAACGACGGTTCCTGCTGCCCCTGCTGTTCGTGTCCTTGCCCGCTGCGGCAGACGAGGCGGTGTTCTTCCGCTGCACCGATGCAGGCGGCAACCTCACCATCCAGAGCGTGGCCTGTCCCGCCGGCAGCGAACAGCGCATCCAGCGGATCAGCGCGCCGGTGCGTGGCGCCGCCGTGGCCGAGGCAGCGCCGTCCGTGCCCACCACCGCGCACACCATGCCACCGCTGCCGCAGGCGGGCGATGAGGACAGTGGCCTGCTCGACAGTGCAGCCCTGCGCCCGCAACCGCCGGCGGCCGAGCACGACGCTGCAGGGCCGCCCAAGCCGCCGCTGCCGGACATCTACCAATGCATCTCCGCAGAAGGTGTTCGTTACCTGCATGAGCGCGAACCGGCCCCGTCACGGTGCGAATCGCTGGCCCTGACCGGGCTGGGTGGCAGCCAGGCACCAGGCAATGCGGCCAGCTGCGAAGTGGTCCGCGATGCCTGCGAGCCGGTGGCCGAGGCGCAGCGCTGCAGCAGCTGGCAGCAGCGCTTCCGCGACGCGCGCGGCCGCGAGCGCTTTGCTGCGCCGGAGAATCAGGCCGCTGCAACCGCCGAGCGCGCGCGCCTGGAAGCGGTGCTGGCCGACAGCGATTGCCCGGTCCCGTGACCCGGTTTGCCCGCGTCGTGACTGGATTGACCGTGCGCCATGACCGCGTGCTGCCGCGCACCCTGTGAGCTGCCACGCACTGTGTGATCGGTAGTGCCGGCCGCTGGCCGGCTCAGAACCCGTAGCGCAGGAACCCGCCATCCACCGCGATGCACTCACCGGTGACGTAGCTGGAGGCCGGCAGGCACAGGAAGCCGACGGCGGCAGCGACTTCTTCGGGCTCGCCGATGCGCCGCATCGGGGTGCGGTCGATCACCTGCTCGTAGTAATCCGGATCCGACAACGGCCCTGAGGTCCGCCGGGTGCGGATGTACCACGGCGCCACCGCGTTGACGCGGATGCCGTCCTCGGCCCACTCCACGGCCAGGTTGCGGGTCATCTGGTGCATGGCGGCCTTGGTCATACCGTACACCGCGCCGCTGCGTACGTGGGTCAGGCCGGAGACGCTGCCGACGTTGACGATGGCCGAAGCCGCATGCCGCGCCAGCAGCGGGTGCGCGTAGCGCGACAGCTCGAAGGCCGAGAACAGGTTGGTCTCGAAGATCCCGCGCCATTCGTCCTCGGTGTATTCGGTGGCCGGCTTGCTGATGTTGCCGCCGGCGTTGTTGACCAGGATGTGCAGCCCATCGCTGTGGTCTTCTACCCAGTCCAGGATCTCGCGGCGGTCTTCGTCATCGGAGACGTCGGCGGCCAGGCCGTGGATCTCACGGTCCGGGAAGGCATCGGCGAGCTCGTCGCGCGCCATCTCCAGCGCATCGGCATCACGGCCCACGATCAGCAGGTCCGCACCGAAGCCCAGCAGTTCGCGCGCGATCGCCAAGCCGATGCCGGCGCTGGCGCCGGTGATCAATGCGGTCTGTCCATCCAGTCGCCAACGTTGCGCGCTCACGTGCCTCTCCTGCGGTAATCCATGGAATGCGGCACCGGTCGTGCTGCCCGGATAGGATAACGCGCGATGGCCGGCACGCCGGGCGCCATCACGCGCGGGGCGCGAGGCGGTGGGACACTGGTCCTCTGCCACCGGCTCACCGAGGGAGGTTGCCATGACGATCCGTACTGCCCTGCCGCTGCTCGCGATGCTCGCGCTGAGCGCCTGCAACCGCCCGGTGCCCCCGGCACCGGACACACCGCCGGAACCGCAGGCGACCGCACTGCGCGATGCGATCCACGATCCGATCGACCGCGCCAAGGGCGTGGGCGATACGTTGCAGAAGACCGCCGACGCTCAAGCCGCCGAGGTGGACCGCGCTACCGGCGATGCGCCACCGCCCAGCCCCTGACCCCATCGGCCGGATGGCAGAACGCCCGGCACAGGCCGGGCGTTCGGGTGTCACACAGAACCGCTGAAGCCGCTTACAGCCCGCAGAAGCAGTACACCAGCGTCTTGACCGGCGCGGCGTTGTTGCGCGGGTCACGCGCGGCCTCTTCGACAAAGCGCAGCTGGGTGTCCAGCTCCGGCATCGAACGGGCCAGCATCAGCCGGGCCATG
Organism: Stenotrophomonas sp. HMSC10F06; assembly: GCF_001807865.1. Classification (NCBI taxonomy): domain Bacteria; kingdom Pseudomonadati; phylum Pseudomonadota; class Gammaproteobacteria; order Lysobacterales; family Lysobacteraceae; genus Stenotrophomonas; species Stenotrophomonas sp. HMSC10F06. Next base: position 45,225 of record NZ_KV791285.1, read on the forward strand.
CCCGATTCGCCCAGCATCCAGGCACCGGCATGGCTGTTGGCGAAGCCGCTGAGGAACTGCGCGAACGGCGTGGCCGCCTTCTCGATGTAACGCACGCGGAACTTGCCGGCCTCGCCGAGCTTGGCACGGCTGGCGGCATCGGCCACCGCGGCCTTCAAGCCACCGAAGTCATCCACCAGGCCGCGTTCCTTGGCCTGCGCACCGCTCCACACCCGACCGCGGGCGACTTCATCGACCGCTTCCACCGGCTTGTTGCGCGCGGCGGCGACCTTGCCGGTGAAATCGGCGTAGCCCTTGTTGATCACCGACTGGATCACCTGGCCCACGGCCGGATCCATCGGGCGGGTGATGTCGAACGCACCGGCGAAACGGGTGGTGCCCACGCCGTCGGTATGCACGCCGATCTTGTCCAGCGAGCGCGCCACGTTCGGGATCATGCCGAAGATGCCGATGGAACCGGTGATCGTGGAGGGATCGGCGTAGATGCGATCAGCGTTCATGCTGATCCAGTAACCGCCCGAGGCAGCCAGGTCGCCCATCGAGACCACCACCGGCTTGCCGGCTTCCTTCAGCGCGACCACTTCGCGGCGGATCTGTTCGGAGGCGAACACTTCACCACCCGGCGAGCTCACGCGCAGCACCACGGCCTTCACGTCCTTGTCGTCGCGCGCTTCGCGCAGCAGCGCCGAGGTCGACTCGCCACCGATGCGGCCGGCCGGCAGATCGCCACCGGAGATTTCACCGGACGCCACGATCACCGCCACCTGCGGACGCGAATCCACCGGCGAGCGACGGCCGTCCAGCACGCTCAGGTAGGCGTCGAGATTGACGTTGCGGTAGCCACCGTCGGCGTCATCGTCGGCGATGCCACGCTCGGTCAGCAGGGTGTCCACTTCCTCGCGCGTCTTCAGGCCGTCCACCAGCTTCTGCTGCAGGGCGAACTTGGCCAGGTCGCCACCGGCGGCAGCGATCCCTTCGGGCATGGTGTCGATGCCGGCGGCCAGCTGTGCCGGATCGAGCTTGCGTGCCTTGGCGATGTCGGACAGGTAGCGCTGCCACACATCGTTCATCCAGAACAGATCGGCTTCCTTGGCCTGCGGCGAGGCGGCATCGAGCACATACGGCTCGGCGGCCGACTTGTACTCGCCCACCTTGAACAGGTGCACGTCCACGCCCAGCTTGTCCTGCAGGCCGGTGCGGAAATACTGGCGGTAGCGGCCCAGGCCCTCGAGCACCACGCCGCCCATCGGGTCCAGGTAGACCTCATCGGCCTGCGAAGCGAGCAGGTACTGCGACTGGCTCATGTTCTCGCTGAAGGCCACCACCTGCTTGCCGGCGGCGCGCAGCTCCTGCAGCGCGACGGTCACTTCGCGCATGGAAGCGAAGCCGCTCGGCTGCAGCTTGTCCAGCTCCAGCACCACGCGCTCGATCTTCTTGTCGGTCTTTGCTGCCTCCAACGCGCGGATCAGATCGCGCAGCTGGATCTCATCGGCGCCTTTGTCACCCACTGCCTTGCCCAGCGCGCGGCTGACCGGATCGGCGCTGAACTGCTCGACCAGCCGGCCTTCCGGTGCGATCACCAGGGTCGTGCGGTCCTGCAGCGAGGCCTTGGAGGTCGCGCTCTTGCCCATCGCGACGATGAACAGGATCAGGATCAGGAACAGCAGGCCGAAGAACACCAGGTTGAGGATCAGCCGGCGGGTAAAGTTCATCACATCCCACAGCCCGATGAAGAAGCTGGCGACGGGATTGCGACGCGCGGGTTGGTTCATGGGGGTAACTCCAGAGTGGCTTCTTGCCGTGGTGCCAGAATAGCCGGTGCCGGGCGCGCCGGCATCGGACACAAGTCAGGGTGTCGAAGGGAGACCGGCGCGGGCGCTGCTCACGCGCAGGCGCCAGCCCATCAGGATCGCGGCGGCGGTCAGGCCCAGGATGAGGCCCAGCCACATGCCCTGCGGGCCCATGCCCAGGCCGAGCCCCAGCCCGGCGCCAAGCGGCATGCCCAGGCCCCAGTACGAGAACATGGCGATGAACATCGGCACGCGGGTGTCCTTCAGCCCGCGCAATGCGCCGGCCGAGAGCACCTGGATGCCATCCGGGAACTGGAACGCCGCCGCGTACAGCAACAGCGTCGAGGCCAGTGCGGCCACGCCCATGTCGGCCGTGTAGACGCCGACGATGGCGTCATGGCCAAACAGCAGCACCAGCGCGGACAACGTCTGCGTGCCGAGGATGATCACGAGCCCGGCGATCGCCGCGCGGCGCACGCCCAGCCCGTTGCCGCTGCCGACCGCATGGCCGACCCGTACCGTGGTGGCCTCGGCCACGCCCATCGGGATCATGAAGCACAGCTGCGCGACGTTGATGGCGATCTGGTGCGAGGCGGCTTCGGTGGCGCCGAGACGACCGATCAGCAGCGCGGTGACGATGAACAACCCACCTTCCATCAGCACGGTGATGCCGATCGGCAGGCCGGTCCGCAGCAGGTCCCAGATCGCCGACCAGCGCGGCGCTTCGAGATGCGAAAACAGCTGCAGGTGGGCGAAACGCTTGGTCTTCCACAGATAACCGGCAAAGCACAGCGCCTGCAGCCACATCATGATCGCCGAGGCCATGCCCAGGCCTTCGGCGCCCAGCTCGGGGAAGCCGAGCTTGCCGTAACACAGCACATAGCCCAGCGGCGCGAGCACCAGCAGGCCGCCAAAGCCGAGCAGCATCGTCGGCAGCGTCCAGTGCATGCCTTCGCTGAGGTAGCGCATGCAGAAGTACAGGGTCAGCGCCGGCCCGCCCCAGCGCACCGCGTGCAGGAACGCGGTTGCGCCCGGCACGATGTCCGGCGCGATGCCGAACGCGGGAAGCAGCGGCGGCACCACCGTGAGGAAGGTGAACATGATCAGGCCCAGGCCGAGCGCCAGCCACAGGGCCTGGCGGAACAGCGGGCCGATCTCGCGCTCGCGGCCGGCGCCATGCAGCTGCGACACCGAAGCGGTCAGCGAAATCAGCGTGCCGATCGGGATCAGCATCGGCAGCCACAGCAGCGCCGTACCGATGGTGACGGCGGCGAGCGTGTGGGTGCCGTGGTGACCGGCGATCACGTTGTCGACGAAGGAAATCAGGCCGGTGGAGACGTGGCCCAGAACCAGCGGCAGCGCGAGCAGACCGGTGGCGCGCACTTCCCGGGAGAGGCGCGGCGTGGAGGAAGCGGTAGACATGGGAGTCACAGACGGCAACTACGGTCGCGCGCGGAGGGCACAGGCACCGGGTTGCGGCCCGCCATCTTACGCGCGCGGCCGGGGAAAAGCCGCGCTTTCAGGTAAACGGGCCGAAGCCGTCAGTGGCCCACGTTCTCGCGCAGCCAGCTGTCCCGTGCGGCCGGCGCCACGCCAAGGAATTCGGCGCGCACGCGGTCGCGGTCCTGCGGTGGAGTGCGCTGGGCGACCAGGGTCAGCTGGGTGAGCTGGGAGGGCGTGAGCTGGCGCAGCACCGCCAGCGCGGTGGGGCGCTGCTCGGCCGGCAGATACCCGAACAGGCCCTGCAGCTTGGTGAACTCATGCCCGAGCTGTGGGCCAAGCAGCCAGCCGTCGCGGAAGCGCTGGTCCTGTTCGGCGAAGCGCTGGCGAAGCGCCTGCTGCTGGGCAGGCGGCAGGGCCGCCACGCGCGCCGCCGCGGCGCGGACACGGGCACGCTCGCTTTCGGTCATGGCCTGCCAGGCGGCATAGCGGCTGCGCAGCTCGCGCAGCTGGGCCGGATCCAGCGCCGCAGGCGTGGCCGGGATCGCCGGGGCGGTGGCACTGGCAGGCGCGGGCACCGCCAGCGGCACTTCGACCCGGTTGGGGGCGGCGATGGCCGCACTGGACAGCCCAAGGGCGATCAGCAGGAAGGCAGGCTTACTCATCGGCGGCAGCCGTCTCCAGGCCGGCGGTGGCGGGTTCGGGGCGGCTCGGCTGGGCCTGCGATTCGTCGACCGGGACCGGGCCGCCGGCGGCGAACCAGGCGTACAGATCGGCATCGCGGGCGGTCGGCAGATCCGGATCGGCCAGCATCGCCGCATCGCTGGCGGCGTACGGCGAGGCAGCCGGGGCCACGCTCGGCAGATCGTCAGCCGGGAGCGCTTCAACCTTCACCGGGCCCGCATCGGCAACCGCGCCTTCGGGGGTATCCATCACGGGGTCGCCAGCCTGGCGGGCGTGTTTCCACCAGGTGGCACCGCCCAGCAGCACGCCGACGGTCACGGCCACGATCAGCACGCCCTTCCATGGGAAACGGCGGCCGCGTTGGCGCCTGTCCGGGCGGCGCTGGGCGGGGGCATCGGACTTGGCCGGGGTGCGCCAGGACGCTGCGTCCGATGGCTGGCTGGCCGGGGCGGCCACGGGTTGCTGCAGCCGCTGCAGACGGCTGGCGGGCAGATCCCGGATGCGCAGCTGGACCTGCTCGGCCAGGGCGCGCCAGCCAGCGGCATCGGGATTGCCATGGGCATCGCGCGGGCAGGCATCGGCCAGGGCGTGCTGGTAGTCGGCCATCGGCAGATCCAGGACCTGTGCGGCAGCGGCTTCATCCAGCCCACCGCCGATCCGCAGCACGAACGCCAGCCGTGCCGGCGGGGCCAGCCCGGCCAGATGCGCCAGCGGCGCCGGCCACTGGCCTGCGGCCGGGTCCCGCAACGGTGCGCGGTGCACCAGCAGCGACCAGAACCGCTCTGGCCACTGGGCCATGGGCAGGTCGCTGGCGATCCCGGCAAAGGCGCGCATGACCGCGACCAGGGCCTGCTCGGCCACGGTCGGGTCGCCGCACTGCAGCTCGGCCACGACCAGGGCCCGGCGTTCAACGCCACGAAGAAATGCCGACAGCGCGCCGGCTGCGGTAGAGGAAACAGGGGCGGGCGCAGCCGTCATAGCAACTCCATCATTGTGGGGAAATGATAGCGATTGCGTCACTGCTGCGGCGCGCAGATGTTCATTTCCTGTGAGCGGCCACGGTCTGCAAAGCGTTCTGGTGGAAAAGGTTGTGCACAGCACCACGAAAAACCGGGGTAGAACCGCAGGTGAGGCCCACGTCAAGTCTGTTTCAACTTTGTTTCACAGCTATCTTGTTGTTTTTATTGATCATTGTTTCTTGGCTATTTTTTGACCAACCTAAGGAGAACATCGGAAGTTCCTGACGCAAGGCGGTCACATACGCAATGGCACACAGACTTATCCACAGAAGATGTGGATAAGCCTGAATCTCCAATCAAGTCGGATATTTAGGTGGGATTTATGATTCGGCGCGCACCTGGTTGAGACGGTGAATGGGCGTGATCCGGGTCCACCTGCCCCGCTACACTGGCCCGATGACCTCCTCGTCTTCGACCCTGCGCGTCGCCCTGCCGGTGCCGCTGCCGCAACTGTTCGACTACGCCCCGCCGCCCGGGCCGGTACCGGACCCGGGAATGACCGGGCAACGGGTACGGGTGCCGTTCGGCTCCCGCGAGCTGGTGGGGGTGGTGGCCGGGATCGGCCAGGTGGAGGATCCCGGCAGCCTGCGCGCGGCGATCGAGTGGATCGACACCACGCCGCTGCTGACCGGCGAGCTGTGGCGCTCGCTGCAGTGGCTGGCGCGCTACACCCATGCGCCGCTGGGCGAGGTGATCAGCACGGGCCTGCCCGGCCCGCTGCGACGCGGTGAAGCAGTGCCGGACACCCATCAGTGGGGCTGGCAGCTCACCGACGCCGGGCACGACCCGCAGCCGAAGTTGCGCAACGGCACGCGCCCGCAGCGATTGGCCGAGTGCCTGGCCGAGGGTGTGGTGAACGAAGACCGCCTGGATACGTTGATGGACGACTGGCGCAGCGCCGCCCGCTCGCTGGCCAAGCGCGGGCTGGTTGAACGGATCGCGCTGGCCCATTCGCCGGCCGTGGCCTCGCCCGCGGGCGGCCCCGCGCCCAACGCCGAACAGGCCGACGCGATCGCCGCGATCACCGCCGCCGACGGCTTTGCCGCCTACCTGCTGGATGGCGTCACCGGCAGTGGCAAGACCGAGGTCTACCTGCAGGCGATCGTGGCGTGCCTTGCGCGTGGCAAGCAGGCGCTGGTGCTGGTGCCGGAGATCGGGCTGACCCCACAGACGCTGTCGCGCTTCCGCAACCGCCTGGGCATACCGGTGCATGTGCTGCACTCGGGCCTGAACGACAACGAGCGTGCCCGCGTGTGGGCGGCTGCCGCGCGGGGTGAAGCGCAGGTCATCGTCGGCACGCGCTCGGCGGTGTTCACCCCGCTGCCGAATGCGGGCCTGATCGTGATCGACGAAGAGCACGACGGCAGCTACAAGCAACAGGACGGCATCCGCTACCACGCGCGGGATTTCGCGCTGGTGCGCGCCAAGGCACTGGACGTGGCGGTGGTGCTCGGCAGTGCCACGCCGTCGCTGGAATCGCTGCACAACGCGTATGCCGGCCGTTACACCCACCTGCGCCTGAAGCAGCGCGCCGGCGCCGCGCGCCCGCCGGTGGTGCGCGTGCTCGATGTGCGCAAACGACCGTTGCGCGATGGGCTCTCGCCGGAAGTACTGGCCGGCATCACCCAGCATCTGCAGGCCGGGCACCAGGTGCTGGTGTTCAAGAACCGCCGCGGTTATGCGCCCGTACTGCTCTGCCATGACTGTGGCTGGACCGCGCCGTGCCAGCGCTGCGATGCGCCGATGACCGTGCATGCCGGTGGCCGGCGCCTGCAATGCCACCATTGTGGTGCGCGCCAGTCCGCGCCGCTGGCGTGCCCGGACTGCGGCAGCCTGGCGCTGCAGCCGCAGGGCATCGGTACCGAACGGCTGGAAGAACATCTGGTCGAGGCCTTCCCGGAGTTCCCGGTGATCCGCATCGACCGCGGCACCACCGGCAAGCGCGATGCGCTGGAAACCCAGCTGGCCTTGCTGGGCGATCGCGCGGGGATTCTGGTCGGCACGCAGATCCTGGCCAAGGGTCACGACCTGCCGAAGCTGACCCTGGTGGTAGTGGTCGGCATCGATGAAGGTCTGTTCTCGGCCGACTTCCGCGCCAGTGAAAAGCTCGCCCAGCAGTTGATCCAGGTCGCCGGCCGCGCCGGGCGTGCGGTGGATGCCGGCGAGGTCTGGCTGCAGACCCACCACCCGGGGCATCCCCTGCTGGAGACGCTGGTCAACGGCGGCTACCACGCCTTTGCCGATGCGGAGCTTCAGCAGCGCGAGGCGGCCGGTTTCCCGCCGTTCGCGCACCTGGCGCTGCTGCGTGCCGAAGCGCAGCAGGTGGAGCATGCCAACGCGATGCTCAGTGCGGTGCGCGCGTTGATTCCCGACGATGCCGCGGTGGAACGCTACGGCCCGATGCCGGCACCGATGCCCCGCCGCGCCGGCTACCAGCGCACCCAGCTGCTGCTGTCCTCACCCGCGCGACGCCCACTGCATGGCGTGCTGGACCAGGTGACGCCGCAGATCTCCGCGCTGCCGCAGGCACGCAGGGTGCGCTGGTCGCTGGATGTGGATCCGATGGATCTGTACTAGGCCGGCATGTGCTGACCGTTTGTCGGCACGAGGTAGTGCCGGCCGCTGGCCGGCACCCCGATCAGGTCAACGCCGTCATGACCCCACGCTGGTACGCCGGCCGCTGCTTCAGCCGTTCGTACCAGGCGGCCAGATGCGGCAGGTCCGGCCGCTGGATCGGCATCTCGAACCAGGCATAGATGAAGGCGCCCAGCGGGATATCGCCCATCGCGAACTGCTCACCGGACAGATACGGCTGCCGCGACAAGGCCTCATCGGCCATGGCCAGCAACTCGCCCGAGCGCACCAGTGCGGCAGCGATGCGCGCCTCATCCCGATCAGCGGGCGCGGTCCGCAACGTGCCCCAGAACAGATCGCGGAACACGCCGGCGAAGGTCGAGGTGGTCCAGTCCATCCACTTCTCCGACTGCGCGCGCGCCACCACGTCCTCCGGGTACAGCGTGCCCAGCGCGTAGCGCGCGCAGAGATAGCGCACGATCGTGTTGGATTCCCACAGCGGCAGGCCCTGGTCCTCGATCACCGGCACCAGCCCGTTCGGATTCATCGCGCGGTACGCCGGCGACTGCGTGCCACCGAATGCACCGCCGACTTCGATCGACTCGTAGGGCGCACCGATCTCCTCGGCACACCACAGCACTTTGCGCACGTTGCTGGAATTGCGACGGCCCCAGATTTTCAGCATGATCGGACTCTCGTATCGGGCGATGCGCGGCACGGGGCGCGCGGTGCGGATACGATACGCCCAACGGCGGGCTGTTACTTCGTCGCCTTCGCCGCACTCTTCTTCGGCAGCGCGCGCACATACGTCGATTTGCCGTCCTTCTTCATCTCGAACAGGCCGGTCGCGGCCAGCAGATCGCTGAGTTTGCTGTACCCGTAATTGCGCGAATCGAACGAGGCCTGGTTGCCGATCTGGCTGCCCACCGGCCCCAGGTGCGACCAGCCATCCTCGGCTTCGGCCGAGGTCACTGCACGGCGCAGCATCTGCACCAGGCGGGTGTCGTTGCGCAGTTCGGGCCCGCTCTTGCGCGGGCGCGTTTCTTCGTTGTCCTGTTCCACCTCCTGATCGGCCGCATGCGGCTGACCCAGGGCTTCGATGTAGGTGAACTTAGAGCAGGCGTTGACGAACGGCTCGGGCGTTTTCTTTTCGCCGAAGCCGTACACCTTCACCCCGTCGGTCAGCAGGCGCATCACCAGCGGGGTGAAATCCGCGTCGCTGGAGACGATCGCAAAACCGTCCAGATTGCGGGCGTACAGCATGTCCATCGCGTCGATCACCATGGCCATGTCCGAGGCGTTCTTGCCGCGGCTGTAGGCGAACTGCTGGATCGGGCGGATCGCGTATTCGTGCAGCACCGATTCCCACCCTTTCAAGCGCGGACTCTTCCAGTTGCCGTAGGCGCGGCGGACATTGGCCACGCCATAGCGGGCGACTTCGGCCAGCACCGCATCGATCTTGGACGAGGGCGCGTTGTCGGCATCGATTAACAGGGCGATGCGCTTTTCCGGTTCGGACATCTCGGTCTCCTGGGCGGGATCGGATCGGCCATCGGGCAAGTGCGATGGCCCCTGAACCCAGTATCGGCCATCGACGTGAACATCGCGCTTCACGTGCGACCATGGGCCGCATCACGAGACGACCTGCGCCGCCCCCCGCCGGCGCCCGCCAAGGAGTGAAGCATGACCCGCGATCCCACGCCCCACCTGCTCATCATCGGTGGCGGTTTTGCCGGCCTCTGGGCCACCCGTGCCCTCGCCTCGGCGCACGTGCGCATCACCCTGGTGGACCGTCGCAACCACCATCTGTTCCAGCCGCTGCTCTACCAGGTGGCCACCGCCGGCCTGTCCGCGCCGGATATCGCCGCACCGCTGCGCCACATCCTCGGCGACCAGCGCAACGTTGAAGTGCGGCTGGGCGAAGTGACCGACATCGACAAGGCAGCGCGCACCGCGACGCTGGCCGATGGCACGCAGATTACGTACGACACCCTGATGCTGTGCACCGGCGCCACCCATGCGTATTTCGGCCACGACGAATGGGCCGCCGATGCGCCGGGCCTGAAGACGCTGGACGATGCCATCGCGCTGCGCCGCAAGCTGCTGCTCGCCTTCGAGCGTGCCGAGGCCGAACCCGATCCCGCGCGCAAAGCGGCGTGGCTGAGTTTCGCCGTGGTCGGTGGGGGCCCCACCGGCGTGGAACTGGCCGGCACCCTGGCCGAGATCGCGCGGCACACGCTGCGCAATGAGTTCCGCCATATCGATCCCGCCTCGGCCAAGGTCCGCCTGGTCGAAGCCGGCCCGCGCGTGCTGTCGACCTTCCCCGAGGTGCTCTCGCTCAAGGCACGGCGGCAGCTGGAAAAGCTGGGCGTGGAAGTGCTCACCGGCACCCCCGTCAGCGACATCACTGCCGAAGGCTTCCAGCTCGGCGAGCGCTTCGTCGAGGCCCGCACCGTGGTCTGGGCCGCCGGTGTCGCCGCCTCACCGCTGGCACGTACGTTGGACGTGCCACTGGACCGCGCCGGCCGCGTGCCGGTGCAGCCTGACCTCACCCTGGAGGGCCACCCGGAGATCTTCGTTGCCGGTGACCTGGCGGCACTGACCCAGGCCGACGGCAAGCCGGTGCCCGGCGTCGCGCCGGCGGCCAAGCAGATGGGCAAGCACGTGGCCACCACCGTCCAGGCACGCCTGGCCGGCAAGCCCGCGCCGGGTGCGTTCAAATACCAGGACTTCGGCAACCTGGCGACCATCGGCCGCATGGCGGCGATCGTCCACCTCGGCCGGCTGCAGCTCTCCGGCGTGCTGGCCTGGTGGTTCTGGCTGGCCGCGCACGTGTTCTTCCTGATCGGCTTCCGCAACCGCGTGGTGGTGCTGTTGAACTGGGCGGTGGCGTACTGGAGCTACCAGCGCAGCGCACGGATCATCTTCGGTGATGCACAGGACGATCGCTGGCCGAAACGACCGCCCACGCCCTGATCATCCCTGCGACAGACATCCCCAGCCATCCACCTGGCCGCTGTAGGAGACCGCCTCGCTGGCCAGCAGACCTTCGAAGCCGGCGATGTTCTGGTGGGTCGGCAGCATCAGCGGATGCACCACCACCTGCCAGGGGTAGTCGTCGTTGCCCTCGTAGGCGGCGAAGGACACCTTCTGGTCGTTCTTGAGCAGGTGCACGGCGAAGGCGATCGCCACATCCTGGGTCGGAAAGATCAGCGCGAAATCCACCTCGCGCGGAATCGACAGATCGTCGCCATCCTGCAGCATGTTCCAGAGCACATCGCCATTCTCATCTTCCGGGTACAACGACAGATCGCGGGACATGGCACTCCAGGGCTTGGGCAAGCGGATCAACGAACGAGGGTCGATGGTATGCCGCCAACGAAGACCCGAACAACCAGCACGCGGGGCTACATGGGATCGGGCAGCGCCAACCACGCCAGCTTTCGCTCGCGCGGTTGCCGCTTGAGCTGCCACTCGGCCTTCGACGCCGCGGCCCGGTCCGGGTAGGCGCGCATCGCCAGCACTCTCACCGGTGGGTGGGCACGGGTGTATTTGGCCCCTTTGCCGGCGAGGTGGGCCTGGAAGCGCGCCTCCACGTCGTTGCTGATGCCGGCGTAATAGCTGCCGTTGCGGCATTCAAGCAGGTACAGGTACCAGAGGGCGGGTTCAGCGGGCATACCGGGATTATCCCCCGGCGCGGGCCCGGCGGCTGCTAGAATCCGCCCCGGATGCAGGAGAGAGGCGCCGCGCTGGCGCCCGCCGAAGGCGCAGGCTCCCATAATCGCTCAGGCCGGTGGCTCGATACGCCACCAACCATGCATCCGACACGCCGATCTGGAGAGAGGTCTTCAATGACCCGCCGAAGGGGCACGTGGCCTTGGCCACCGAACTCTCAGGCAAAAGGACAGCGGGAGCGGCAACGGAATCCCACCCCCACGACAGTGCAGCGGCGCTGGCGTGATGCGTGTGCGTTTCCGTCCCCGCCTGACGTGTTTTCCGGAGCCACCCCCATGCTGCTCTCCCTGATCTACCTCATCGCCATCTCGGCCGAAGCCATGACCGGCGCGCTGTCGGCCGGCCGCCGCCGCATGGACCTGTTCGGCGTGGTCATCATCGCCTGCGTCACCGCGCTCGGCGGCGGCTCACTGCGCGACATCGTGCTCGGGCATTACCCGCTGGGCTGGGTGAAGCACCCGGAGTACCTGGGCTTCACCATCTGCGCGGCACTGATCGCGACCTGGGTGGCGCGCTGGATGCACCACTTCCGGCGTACCTTCCTGGTGCTCGATGGCCTGGGCCTGATCGCGTTCACCCTGATCGGTTGCGCGGTCGCACGCGAGAGCGGGCACACCGTGCCGATCATCCTGATCGCCGGCATGCTGACCGGTGCGTTCGGTGGCGTGCTGCGCGACGTGCTGTGCAACGAGGTGCCGCTGATCTTCCAGAAAGAACTGTATGCCGTGATCACCCTGCTCACCGGCGCGGCCTACCTGACCCTGCTGGAACTCGGCGTGTCGCTCAACGCGGCCACGCTGTGGTGCCTGGGCGGCGGCTTCCTGTTCCGCCTGCTGGCGATCCACTTCAAATGGGAAATGCCGAAGTTCGTGTACCGCGACGAGGTACATTGACGCACGCGCAGGCATGACCAAGGTCACGGGAGCTTGAGCGGCCTGGCCCTGTATCATGGCGCTCCCGTTCCAATCGAACGGCATCCAGCCACGCGGCGGTGTTCCACCCGCTGCCCCGCCAGACACCCTCTCCCCCGTTGACCTGCCGCACTCGGCCGGTCCCCATGGACGCACTGCTCCGGTGGAGGGTGCGCAGGATGCGTATGTCCGCTTCAACGCCCGCCTCGTCTCGCCGTCGTTTCGCCAAACCGCTGTTGATCGCTGCCGCCGTCGGCCTGGCCGCGATCGCCGCAGGGAAGCTGCTCTCGCCCGCGCCTGCCGCCAGCCCCGCCGGTGGCCCACAGCCGACCCCGGTGCGCGTGGCCACTGCGACGCAGGAAGACCTGGTGGTGCGCCTGAAGGCGCTCGGCACGGTGACCCCGCTGCATACGGTGAGCCTGCGCAGCCGCGTGGATGGCGAACTGCTGCGGCTGGCGTTCTCGGAAGGCCAGCACGTCACCGCCGGCGAGCTGCTGGCCGAGATCGACCCGCGCCCGTTCCAGGTACAGCTGTCGCGTGCGCTGGGCACCCAGCAGCAGAACCTGGCCGAGCTGGACAACGCCGAGAGCCAGCTCAGGCGCTTCACCGAACTGCAGACCAAGCACTTCGTCTCCGCGCAGGACCTGAGTGATCAGCAGAGCAAGGTGCGCCAGCTGCAGGGCCGTCGCCAGACCGACCAGGCGGCCGTGGATGAAGCGCGCCTGCAGCTGCAGTACACCCGCATTACCGCGCCGGTGGCCGGACGCATGGGCCTGCGCAATGTGGATGTCGGCAACCTGGTGCGCAGTGGCGATACCGAACCGCTGGCCACGATCACCCAGACCACGCCGATCAGCGTGCTGTTCACCGTGCCCGAGCCGGACCTGCCGGCGGTGGTCGCCGCCGCCCGTGCCAATCCACAGCTCACCGTGGAAGCCTGGGACCGCGAGGAGCGCACCGCGCTGGGCGATGGCGTGCTCTCCAGCCTGGACAACCGCATCGATACCGCCACCGGCACGCTCAAACTGCGCGCGCAGTTCGCCAACGCGGATGAATCGTTGTTCCCCAACCAGTTCGTCAACGTGCGCCTGCAGGTCAGCAGCAGTGATGCGGTGGTGATTCCCAATGCCGCCGTGCAGTTCGGCAGCAAGGGCAGCTACGTCTACGTGATCGCGGCCGATGACACCTCGTCGCTGCGCACCGTGGTGCTCGGCCCGGCCGATGGCGAACGCGTCTCGGTGCGCGAAGGCCTCAAGGCGGGCGAGCGCGTGGTGGTGGAAGGCATCGACGGCCTGCGCGAAGGCGCCAAGGTCGAGGTGGTGGAGCAGGACCCGCCGCGGACCGGCGCATGAACCTCTCGCGCCCCTTCATCGAGCGCCCGGTCGCGACCACGCTGCTGATGGTGGCGCTGCTGCTGTCCGGCGTGATGGCCTATCGCCTGCTGCCGGTCGCGGCACTGCCGCAGGTCGATTACCCGATCATCCAGATCACCACGCTGTATCCCGGCGCCAGCCCGGACGTCACCACCAGCGCGGTCACCGCGCCGCTGGAACGGCAACTCGGGCAGATTCCCGGCCTGAAGCAGATGTCCTCGACCAGCTCCGGCGGCGCGTCGGTGATCACCCTGCAGTTCTCGCTGGAGGTCGCGCTCGGCGTGGCCGAGCAGGAAGTGCAGGCCGCGATCAACGCCGCCGACAGCTTCCTGCCCGACGATCTGCCGGTGCCGCCGGTGTACCGCAAGGTCAACCCGGCTGACACCCCGATCCTGACCCTGGCAGTGACCTCGCAGGGCCTCTCGCTCCCGCAGGTGCACGATCTGGTCGATACCCGCATGGCGCAGCGGCTCTCGCAGCTGCCTGGGGTCGGGCTGGTCAGCCTCGCTGGTGGGCAGCGCCCGGCGGTCCGCATCCAGGTCAATCCGTCCGCGCTGGCCGCCAACGGGCTGAGCATGGCCAGCATCCGCACCGCGATCGGCACGGCCAACGTCAACATGCCCAAGGGCAGCTTCGACGGGCCGACCCGCGCGATCATGCTCGATGCCAACGATCAGATGCGCTCGGTGGCCGAGTATCGCGCCCTGATCCTGGCCTGGAAGGACGGCGCACCGCTGCGCCTGGGCGACGTGGCCACCATCGAGGATGGCGCCGAGAACCGCCAGCTGGCCGCGTGGTCGGGCACCACCCCGGCGGTGCTGATCAACATCCAGCGTCAGCCCGGCGCGAACGTGATCGCCGTGGTCGACCAGGTGCGGGCGCTGCTGCCGCAGCTGCAGGCCTCGCTGCCGGCCGGGGTGGATGTGACCATCCTGAGCGATCGCACCGAATCGATCCGCGCGTCCATCCGCGGCGTGCAGCACGAGCTGCTCATCGCGATCGCGCTGGTGGTGATGGTCACCTTCGTGTTCCTGCGCAACATCCCGGCCACGATCATTCCCAGCATCGCGGTCCCGCTGTCGCTGGTGGGCACCTTCGGGGTGATGCTGCTGGCCGGCTTCTCGCTCAACAATCTCACCCTGATGGCGCTGACCATCGCCACCGGCTTCGTGGTGGACGATGCGATTGTCATGCTGGAGAACATCGCCCGCCACCTGGAGCGCGGTGCCACGCCGATGCAGGCAGCACTGAAGGGCGCCAGGCAGATCGGCTTCACCCTGATCTCGCTGACGCTGTCGTTGATCGCGGTGTTGATCCCGCTGCTGTTCATGGCCGATGTGGTCGGCAAGCTGTTCCACGAGTTTGCGATCACGCTCGCGGTGGCGATCGGCATCTCGCTGCTGGTCTCGCTGACGCTGACGCCGATGATGTGCGCGCGCCTGCTCAAGGCCGGTCATGCCACCCGCCGCGACGCGGGTGGGCAGGAATCGGCGCAGCAGGGTGACCCGTTCGATCGCGTCGTGGCGGTCTACGATCGCCAGCTGCACTGGGTGCTGCAGCGCCAGCCGCTGATGCTGGCCGCCACCGTCGCCACCCTCGTACTGACGGCACTGCTGTACGTGTGGGTGCCCAAAGGCTTCTTCCCGGTGCAGGATGCCGGGCTGATCCAGGGCATCAGCGAGGCGCCACAGTCGATCTCCTTCCAGGCGATGGCGCAGCGCCAGCAGGCGTTGTCGGCGGCGTTGCTGGAGGATGAGGACGTGGCCAGCCTGTCCTCGTTCATCGGCGTGGACGGCAACAACGCCACGCTCAACAGCGGGCGCCTGCTGATCGAATTGAAACCGCACGCACAGCGCGCTGCCGATGCGCAGGCGATCATCGCGCGGCTGCAGCAGCGCGTGGCGCATGTCCCGGGCATCAGGCTGTACCTGCAGCCGGTGCAGGAGCTGGGCATCGAAGACCGGATCAGCCGGACCCAGTACCAGTTCACCCTGACCAGCCCGGATATCGCGCAGCTGGAGACGTGGACGCCGCGCCTGCTCGAGCATCTGCAGCAGGCACCGGCACTGGCCGACGTCGCGAGCGATCTGCAGAACCAAGGGCTGCAGGCACACGTGGTGATCGACCGGGTCGCCGCCGCGCGCCTGGGGATCAGCGTGGAGGCCATCGCCGACGCGCTGTACGACGCGTTCGGGCAGCGCCAGATCTCGACCATCTTCACCCAGGCCAACCAGTACCGCGTGGTGCTGGAAGCGCGCCCGGACGTGGCCTTCGGCCCGGATGCGATCGCGCGCCTGCACGTCACCGGTCCGGACGGACGGCAGGTGCCGCTGGGCGGCATCGCACGGATCGAACAGCGCCCCGCGCAGCTGCTGATCAACCATGTCGGCCAGTTCCCGGCGGTGACGTTCTCCTTCAACCTCGCCCCGGAGGCATCGCTGGGCGAAGCGGTGGAGGCCATCGAAGGCGCCCGCGCCGCGATCGGCCTGCCGGCCAGCGTCGAACTGCGCCTGCAGGGCGCGGCCGATGCGTTCCGCGCGTCGCTGTCGAGCACCTTGTGGCTGGTGCTGGCCGCGGGGGTGGTGATGTACCTGGTGCTGGGCGTGCTCTATGAGAGCTTCATCCATCCGATCACCATCCTCTCCACCCTGCCCTCGGCCACCGTGGGTGCGTTGCTGGCGTTGCTGGTCAGCGGGCGCAGCCTGGACCTGATCGCGGTGATCGGCATCGTGCTGCTGATCGGGCTGGTCAAGAAGAACGCGATCATGATGATCGACTTCGCGCTGGAGGCCGAGCGCGAGCACGGCATGGCGCCGCGCCAGGCGATCCACCAGGCCGCGCTGCTGCGCTTCCGGCCGATCCTGATGACCACGCTGGCCGCGCTGTTCGGCGCGATCCCGCTGATGTTCGCCAGTGGCTCGGGCGCGGAGCTGCGCCAGCCGCTGGGCCTGGTGATGGTCGGTGGGCTGATCGTCAGCCAGGTGCTGACCCTGTTCACCACGCCGGTGATCTACCTGTTCTTCGACCGCTTCCGCCAGCGCCCGGCGCCGGTGACCGACGGGGCTGACGAGGCGCTGGCGTGAGTCCGCTGTCGCGGGCGATCGGCTGGTTCGTCCGGCATCCCGTCGCCACCGTGCTGCTCGCGGTCGCGGTGGTGCTGGCCGGCCTGCTCGGGCTGCGCCTGCTGCCGGTCGCGCCGTTGCCGCAGGTCGACTACCCGGCCATCAACGTCAGTGCCAGCCTGCCGGGCGCGAGTCCGGAATCGATGGCGGCCAACGTCGCCACGCCGCTGGAGCGTGCCCTGGGCACCATCCCGGGATTGACCGGGATCGACTCGGCCAGCACCCAGGGCTCGACCCAGGTCGAGCTCAAGTTCGCGCTCGGCCGCAACGTGGACGATGCCGCGCGCGACGTGCAGGCGGCGATCAATGCCGCGCGCGCGCAGCTGCCCAGCGGCATGCCGGGCATGCCCCAGTACCGCAAGGTGAATCCCTCGCAGGCGCCGATCATGGCGCTGGCGCTGAGCTCGGACAGCCTCGCGCCGGGCCAGATCTACGACGTGGCCTCCACCGTGATCGCACAGAAGCTGGCGCAGATTCCCGGCGTCGGCGAGGTGCAGGTGGGCGGCAGCTCACTGCCCGCGGTGCGCGTCTCGCTGGATCCCAATGCACTCAACCATCACCGCATCGCGCTGGACGACATCGCCGCGGCGATCCGCAATGCCAACGCACTCAAGCCACTGGGCACCGTCGCCAGCCAGGCCCAGCAGTGGCAGCTGGAAGCGACGCTGCAGCTGCGCACCGCCGCCGAGTACCGCCGCCTGATCGTGGCGATGCGCGATGGCCGCCCGGTGTACCTGGAGGACGTGGCCGGGATCAGCGAAGGGGTTGAAGACCGCTACGCCAGCGGCTTCCACAACGAGCGCCCGGCGGTGCTGCTGATCGTCAGCCGCCAGCCGGAGGCCAACATCATCGAGACCGTCGACGCCATCCAGGCACAGATGGACACGCTGCAGGCGCTGCTGCCGGCCAACATCGACATGCAGGTGGTGATGGACCGTTCGCCGGTGATCCGCGCCACCCTGCGCGAGGCCGAGCTGACGTTGCTGCTGGCGATCGCCCTGGTGGTGCTGGTGGTGCTGGCCTTCCTCGGCCACTGGCGCGCGGCGCTGGTGCCGACCGTTGCCATCCCGGTCTCGCTGCTGGGCGCGCTGGCGATCATCGCCCTGCTCGGGTTCTCGCTCAACACGCTCTCGCTGATGGCGCTGATCGTGGCCGCGGTGCTGGTGGTGGACGATGCCATCGTGGTGCTGGAGAACATCGCCCGCCATCGCGAAGAAGGCGCCTCACCGATGACCGCCGCGCTGCGGGGCGCGGGGGAAGTCGGTGCCACGCTGCTGTCGATGAACATCGCGCTGGCCGTGGTGTTCATCTCGATCCTGTTCCTGGATGACTTCGTCGAGAAGCTGTTCCGCGAGTTCTCGCTGACCCTGGTGGCGGCGATGGGTGTCTCGCTGCTGGTTTCGCTGAGCCTGACCCCGATGCTGTGCGCGCGCCTGCTCGGGCAGGCACGGCCCGGCCCCGGCAATGGCCTGCAGCGCGCCGGCACCGCGCTGTTCGAGCGTCTGCGCGGCGCCTATGTGGGCAGCCTGCAGACAATGCTGCGCTGGCTCGCGCTGCCGCTGCTGCTGCTCGCCGGTGTGATCGCACTGAACGTGTGGCTGTTCCAACAGGTGCCCAAGGGCATCGTGCCCAAGCAGGACACCGCGCAGCTGCGTGGCTTCGCGCGCGGCGACGACGGCCTCTCGTTCCAGGTGATGCAGCCCAAGATCGAGGCCTACCGCAAGCTGCTGCTGGCCGACCCGGCGATCAGCGACATCATCGGGTACATCGGCGGCCGCAGCGGGGTCAACAACGCCTTCATCATGATCAAGATGAAGCCGCTGGCCGAGCGCAAGGTCTCCAGCCAGCAGGTGATCGACCGCCTGCGCGCCAACATGCCGAAGATTCCGGGCGGCGGCATGTTCCTGTGGGTGGACCAGGACATCAAGCTGGAAGGCAGCGGCGACAGCGGCCAGTACGAGTTCCAGCTGCTCTCCGGCGAGCTGGAACCGCTGCGGCAGTGGACGCCCAGGGTGGCCGATGCGCTGCGCGCCCTGCCCGAGCTGGTCGACGTGGAATCCAAGGGCGATGAAGGCATGCGGCAGGTGGTGCTCGACATCGACCGCGATGCCGCCGCCCGCCTGGGCGTGGACATGCGCATGATCGCTTCCGTGCTCAACAATGCCTTCAGCCAACGCCAGGTTGCCACGCTGTACGACACGCTCAACCAGTACCGCGTGGTGATGGAGCTGGACCCGCGCTACACCCAGGATCCTTCCACGCTGGAGCAGATCCATGTGATCGGCAAGGACGGCCAGCGCCTGCCGTTGTCGTCCATCGCGCGGTGGGAGTACGGCATGGCGCCGGACCGGATCTATCACAGCCAGCAGTTCGCCTCGGTCTGGATCGAGTTCGCGCTGGCGCCCGGCGTCACTCTGGACCAGGCGGTGAAAGCGGTGGACCAGGCCATGGCCAGGATCATGCTGCCCACCCATGTGCAGGCGCGGCTCAGCGGCGAGGCCGGTGGCTTCGAGAAACTGCGCGAGCGCCAGCTGTGGCTGATCCTCGGCGCGATGCTGGCGGTGTATCTGGTGCTGGGCGTGCTGTACGAAAGTTTCGTGCAGCCGCTGGCGATCCTCTCCACCCTGCCCTCGGCCGGCGTAGGCGCGTTGCTGGCGCTGATGGCCTTCGGCAACGAGCTGAACCTGATCTCGCTGCTCGGCCTGTTCCTGCTGGTGGGCGTGGTGATGAAGAACACCATCCTGATCATCGACTTCGCGCTGTCGGCCGAACGCGAGCGCGGCCTGTCGTCCTACGAGGCGATCTGCGAGGCGGCACGACTGCGGTTCCGCCCGATCCTGATGACCAGCGTTGCCGCGTTGCTGGGCACGCTGCCGCTGATGCTGGCCACCGGCGAAGGCTGGGAGATGCGCCAGCCGCTGGGCATCGCGATCGTGGGCGGCCTGCTGGTCAGCCAGTGGCTGACCCTGTACACCACGCCGGCGATCTATCTGGCGTTGGCGAAGCTGCGGCGCGCCGCGTGATCATCAACGGGCGCGCTATGCAACAGGCAACATCATCGTCCTGCCATCCATCGGCGACGCGATGAAGCCATGCTTGAGATAGAACGCTTTGGCAGTGTCGTCGAACGCATGACACAACAAGGCGCGCGCGCCGATGTGCCCGCAGACCTGCATCGTGCGTTGCACAGCGTCTTTCAGCAGTCCCGCGCCGACACCCTGGCCGACCCAGTCGGCATGGACGGCCAACCTGCACAGCACGATGACCGGAATGGGGTGCGGCATGTTCCGGCGAAGGCGACCGGGAACCAGCTGGTGCGAAACGCCGCCGGCAGCGAGCGCGTAATAGCCCACCACATTGTGTTGCGCATCACATACAACAAAACACCGCGATGCCCCCGATGCCTGGTTCTGGTGGGCACGCTCCATCAACCACGAGGTCAGCTCCGCCGCGCTGCATCGAAACTGCTCCAACCGATGCGCTTGAGCCAGCGCATGCGGCACAGACAACCGCAACGCTCAGCGCTCCCAGGGTGCAGGCGTGCTCAACAGTTTCCTGATGGCCGCGTTGTTTTCCAGCGGTGCATCCAGCAACGCATTAAAGCGTCGCAGCTGCTGAGGATCCAGGGAGAACTGTGTCTGGTCCGCGAGTACCTCCCGCGCCTTCTCACAGGCAGCATCCAGAATGAACTCGGTTCGGCTCACCCCGGTAACCTCAACGGCGCGGTCGATCAGCGCCTGCTTGTCGGCGGGCGCCCGGAAGTTGATGACTTTGCTGGCGAGGGCCACGGGAGGCGCTCCGGAGGTCTGTGCATACAATGTACACACACCTGGATGATCGCTCAACGGCTCCCCCCTCTTCTCAGATCGTAAGGCAAGGGTAATCCGTTGGCTCTCCATGGAAAATCGGGAGTTTCCCCGGAAAACCGTAGGCCTGAGCGCCCCGCGAATGGGGGCGCCCCCACCCGTTACGCCGCCTCGCTGATCCGCGCCGCCCGCCGTGCCCGCACTGCCTCGGCAAGGCTCTCCAGCACCGCCAGCGAGCTGTCCCAGCCGATGCAGCCATCGGTGATGCTCTGGCCGTAGGTCAGCGGCTGGCCGTCCACCAGGTCCTGCCGGCCGGCCACCAGATGACTCTCCACCATGACGCCGACGATGCGCTCTTCGCCATTGGCCAGCTGCGCGTTGATGTCGGCGATGACCTTGGGCTGGTTCTCCGGATTCTTGCTGCTGTTGGCGTGGCTGGCATCGATCATGATGCGTGCGGCCAGGTGCGACTTGGCCAGCGTCTGGCTGGTCGCTTCCACGTGGTCGGCATCGTAGTTCGGCGTCTTGCCGCCGCGCAGGATCACGTGACAGTCCGGGTTGCCGGCGGTGGCCACGATGGCGGTGCCGCCTTCCTTGGTCACCGACAGGAAGTGATGCGGGTTGGAGGCCGCACCAATCGCATCGGCAGCGATCTTGATGTTGCCGTCGGTGCCGTTCTTGAACCCGACCGGGCACGACAATCCCGATGCCAGTTCGCGATGCACCTGGCTTTCGGTGGTCCGCGCGCCGATCGCGCCCCAGGCGACCAGGTCGGCGATGTACTGCGGCGAGATCACGTCGAGGAATTCAACGCCGGCCGGCAGGCCGAGCTTGTTGATGTCGCGCAGCAGACCGCGCGCCACGCGCAGGCCCTTGTTGATGTTGAAGCTGCCGTCCAGGTCCGGATCGTTGATCAGGCCCTTCCAGCCCACCGTGGTGCGGGGCTTCTCGAAGTACACGCGCATGACGATTTCCAGCTCGTCGGCGTAGGCATCGCGCAGCGGCTTGAGGCGCTGAGCGTATTCGATGGCGGCCACCGGGTCATGGATCGAGCACGGGCCGATCACTACCGCCAGGCGGTCATCGCGGCCGTGCAGGATCTCGTGCAGGGCCGTGCGCGAGGCGCTGACCGTATCGGAGGCTTCATCGTCGCAGGGCAGCATGGCCAGCAGCTGGGCCGGCGGGGTCAACGGTTCGATCTTGCGGATGCGCAGGTCATCGGTGTGCGGGGGCATGGGGGAAAACTCCTTGGAAGTGGGGGTCCCCAGCGCGGCGGCAACAAAAAAGCCGCCAGGTGCGCTGGCGGCTTTCGGGAATGCGTCTGAAGGTTTCTTCAGGGTGAGCGCATGCCTTCCTCCGCCGGTGGCTTCGGAAAGTAATACCAAAAGTAGGAATTGGCGGGGCGTGCGTTCATTGGGGAGTATTGATAACACAGGGGTTTGGAGGTGCCAACTGTTTCATTCGCAACTGCGGCATCGGTTCAGGCCCCTCCCCGCGAGCGGTGCGCTCACCCCCGCGGCAACGCCGCCAGCTCGGCCAGGTGCTGCTGCAGCGTGCCTGCTGCCCCCACCGCGTGCGTCGTGGTGAAGTACTCGTGCCACCCGGTAGCGCCGATCGCGGCCAGCAAGGCATCGGCATCGAGCCGTTCGGCGCACTGCCACACCGCATAGAACTGCTCGGCCGTGGTGTGCGGAACGTCCTGTTCGATGCGGCCCATCGCCACCGGCGTGATGCGGGCCGGATCCACGTGCTGCATGCCGGCGCCGATGCGGGCGAAGAACGCCCCGCGCGACACCGGGTCCAGCGCGGTCCAGGCGGGGGTGGCGGTGTAGAGCTCGATCAACATGTGCGACATGGCATTCCTTGAGGTCAGAGCGAGCGCAGTGCGCGCTTGCGGATATAGGTGTTGGCCGGATCATCGGCGTGGTGCTGCTGCCATTCGCTGCACAGCGCGCGGACCCAGTCAGGCTGGCTTTTGCCCGCATCGTTCAGCCAGTTGCCGACCGAATCCTGCACGTAGCGCGAGGCATCGCAGCACAGCGCCTGCAGCAGCGGCAGGGCGTGCTGTGGTTCCTGCTTGAACAGCGCGATGTGGGCTGCCCAAACACCCCGCGGTCGCAGCGCTTCGCAGGCGAAGCGGCGCACGTTGGGCGAGGCGTCGGTGGTCCAGCCGTGCACGTGCGTGAGCACCCGCAGCGGTTCGGACACGATATGCGGACGCACGGCCAGCCACGCCCACTCGCGCACGCCGAAGTGTGCGTCATCGGCCAGCGCGCGCAGCGCATCCAGCTTGTGCTCCAGTGACAACCCCGGGTCGCTACCAATCAGATAGCAGGCCCAGCCACGTACCGTGTCACTGGCATGGCGCGACCACCGCGCGTGATCGCCGTGTCCGTGCACGCGCAGCAGCGTGGCGGCGCCCTGCATGCGCAGGGTGATGCCGCGCTTGGCAGCGTTGCGCATCGGGGTGATCGCCGACGCGGGCAAATCAGGGGCGACATTGGCCATCAGCTTGGCGAAATCGACGGCCAGCACTTCGGTCAGATGCGTGGCTTCGGCTTCACCGCGGTCCAGCTGTCCGCGTCGCTCGCGGGTGACGGGCGGTTTCATGCGGCACGTCCTGCGTCAGTGCGCGACCACACGCGTTGCAACAGCGTGCTAAGCGTGCGCCGTTCCCTGGGGCTGATGTCGGCGAACAGCGAGGCGATCCAGTCGGTCTGCTGGTCGAACAGTTGCGCAGCGAGTGCCTGACCCGCCGGGGTCAGCCGTACATGGATGCGGCGTTTGTCATCCGGATCACTGTGGCGGCTCACCAGGTGTTCGCGCTCCAGGCCATCCAGCAGGCCGGTAACGGTGGCACGGGTGACGCCGGCGCGCTCGGCCAATTGGTGGGGCGACAAGGCCGTATCCGCACCGCGCAGCAGGAACAGGAGCACGAAACGCCCTTCGCTCAGGCCCAGCGGTGCCAGACGACTCGCGCAGTCCTGGTCGATCGCGCTGGCCAGCGACAGCACCTGGAAACACAGCGCCAATTCCCCCGTATCCGGCTGGCCACGTCGCGCCAGTTCGGTCAGGAAAGCCTGGTGTTTGATTTCCAGCATGCAGGCGGATCCGGAATAGTACGGCGGCTAATTATACCGCTCCTGCGACTTGTCTGACACCCCGCCGCGCTTTACCTCGCCCCGATGACAGGCGAAGATCCGGGCCAGGATCAACCACAAGGATGCGTAGATGACCCCTTCCCAAGCTGACGCGATCGCCGAGGCCATCCTGCGGCCGGACGACAAGCGCGAGGCCGTCCAGCAACGTCAGCGTGCGCAGGCGCAGCACCTGGCGCGGCAACGCGTTGCCGCCGCCGTCAGCCTGGTCGGCATGGCGCTCGGCGCGGCGGCAGCGATATGGCTGCCCATGGCGTACGCGCAGGGAATATTGGTGGGCGGCGCACTGTCCTTCCTGCTTGCGCATCTCGGCCTCGCTTGGCGCGAGCGTCGGCGCGCGGGGCGTTCTCCGGCCTGACACATGCCGCGCCGCCCCGCATGGCGGAGCGGAGGGCATGCCTACCAGCGCGTGCCGGCCGGCAGCGCCCCGTCATGCGAAGGAAACAACGGCAGTACGTACTCGGCCAGTTCCTGCAGCACCTCGCCCGCCGGGCGCTGCGAGAACTGGATGCCCAGCGCAGCATGGTTCACGCCGGCACGCTGCCACTCGCCCAGCAGATCGATCAATCCGTTGCGGCCGGTTCTCAGCGTGTAGCCGCTATTGAGCGGCGTGCGGGGATGGTTCGGGTCCTCGACCAGATCCAGCCATTCGTTGGTGACATGCGGGCGGAAGCCACCGTCGGGGATGAGACGGCGCCATGCCTGGATCTTGTCGGCCAGGCGCCGCGGTCCGCCCGCGTGATGGGTTGCCTCGGGATAGGTCAGCCAACCATCGGCATGCTGCCCGACCCAGTCCAGTGTCTGGCGCGAGGTGCCGGTCACCAGCAGGGGAATCGCCCCGGCCACCGGCTTGGGCAACAGCTCTACGCCCTGCAGCGCGCCCAGTGGCGAGTCGATATGCAAGGGACCGTGCTGCATCAGCTGCCTGACGTACAGCACCGAATCGGCGAAGCGGTGGCCGCGGTCGGCATGCTCCAGACCGTACGCGGGGAACTCGACCGGACGATCGCCGGAGGCGATGCCCAGCACCAGGCGCCCACCGGACAGCTGGTCGATGGTGGTGGCCGACTTGGCCAGATCGATCGGGTGGCGCAGCGAGAAGATCGCACTGCCCGTGGCCAGCGCCAGCCGCTTCGTGCGTGCCGCCAGGAAGGCCAGATAGGTAAACGGATCGAACACCTGCCCGGCATCGCCGAACAGAGGATCGAACAGCGGCACATCGCGCACCCAGGCCGCAGCGAAGCCGTCACGGTCGAGCTGGCTCACCAGATCCGCCTGCCCGGCCAGCACCTGCATGTCGCCTTGATAGAAGCGCAGGGGCAGGAACACACCCAGCGTCAGCGCCCCCTCGCGGAACATGCGCTGGTAACCGGCATGGCGGGCGAACGTCGGTGCGGATGCGCCGGTCAGTGGCGCCTGCATCGGGGTGATATCAGTCAACAGGGTCATCGTGGTCGTTCCTGGGTCAGGGGCCGGTGGCCGGTTCGGGGAGCAGCACCCCACGCTGTACGGCGGGCCGCTGCGACATGCGCGCGTGCCACGCACTCAGGTGCGGGTAGGCGCTGAAATCGAAGCCGATGAGCCGGGCGATATGGGTCCAGCCATAGCCGGCGATATCGGCGATGGAGTACGCCTCGCCTGCCAGCCATGAGCGGCCTGTGAGGCGCTGGTCCAGGGTGGCGAAGAACTCGGCGCTCAGGCGCCGGTAGCGTTCGATGGCGGGTGCGTAGGGCGCGTCGGCGAACATCTCGAAGTGCACGCGCTGCCCAAGGATCGGCCCGACGCTGGCCGAGTGGAACATCAACCAGGTGATGGCCTCCGAGCGCGAGCGTGGCGCGTCGGGCAACAGCCGTCCGCTCTGCTCGGCCAGATACAGCAGGATGGCGGCGGATTCGAACACGGTGATACCCGTCGCCTCGTCGACCAGCACCGGAATGCGGCCATGCGGATGCAGTTGCAGGAAATCGGGATGGCGGTGCTCACCTTCGTCGATGCGCACGTGATGCAGTACGTAAGGGAGGCCGAGTTCTTCCAGCGCGATGGTGATCTTGAAGCCGTTGGGCGAGCTGTCGGTGTACAGGTGCAGCGAAACGGGGGACACAGCGGTCTCCTTGGCAGGCGGAACAGCGGGCGGGGGTCGCGTAGCAGGGCTGGATCAATGCAGCTGGACTAAACGACATCGATTCAACATGATCACGATGCTACGCAGGCCAACGCGCTCTGTAGAACGATTCTTCCTGCACTGCCAAGAGAGAAAATCTAAGGTCATGAGCGCCGTCCTTCCCCTGCTCGCACTGCGCGCCTTCGTCGAAACCGGTCGTCATGGCAGCCTCAAGGCCGCTGCTGCGGTCATGGGGGTCACGCCGGGGGCGATCAGCCAGCAGCTCAAACTGCTGCAGGCACGCACCGGCGTTGTGCTGTTCACCCGCACCCCTCACGGGGTCGCACTGACCCCGGCCGGCACACAGGTGCACCCTGCCCTGCTGCGCGCGTTCGATCAGATCCAGGACAGCATGGCCACGCTGGACGCCATCCACGCGCGGCAGACCCTCACCCTCAGCACCGTGCCCAGCTTCGCCGCCTCTTGGCTGGTGCCACGGCTGGGCCGGTTCACCGAACGCCACCCGGCGATCGAAGTGCGTGTGGAGGCCTCATCGGCGCTGGCGAATCTGCGTCGCGATCGCATCGACATCGCCATCCGCCACGGTCTCGGCGAGTATCCCGGCCTGGTCTCACGCCCGCTGGCGGCGCCGGTGCTGTTGCCGGTGGCCTGCCCGGCACTGCTCGCCGACGGTCCACCCATCCACTCGGCGGTGGACTGCCTGCAGTACCCGCTGCTGCAGGATTCAGACCGCAGTGACTGGTCGCTGTGGCTCCGCGCGCTCGGCCTGCCATCCGATCCGCGCATCGAACGTGGCCCGGCGTTCGATGATGACGTGTTGCTGATCCGCGCCGCAGAAGCGGGCCAGGGCATCGCGCTGGTGCGTGACCTGTATGTGGAATCCGAAGTCGCCAGCGGACGGCTGGCCGTCGTACTGGATCAGCCGTGGCCGACGCGGTTTGCGTACTACGCCGTCACCCTGCCCGGCGCCGAGGAGACCCCGGCCATCGCGGCATTCCTGCGCTGGCTGGAGGATGAGATCCAGGCGCCGACCAGCGCGCTGTGAGCCCGTGATGCGCGCACAAAAAAACCCCGCCTTCCGGCGGGGTTTTTCGTACTGCGGTGGCGGATGGCAGGTGCCGACCGATGGCCGGCCTCTACATCAGAAGTCCATGCCGCCCATGCCACCCATACCGCCCATGCCGCCGCCAGCTGCGCCAGCGCCGTCATCCTTCTTCGGGGCTTCGGCAACCATCGCTTCGGTGGTGATCATCAGGCCAGCGATCGAGGCAGCATTCTGCAGCGCCGAACGGGTGACCTTGGTCGGGTCCAGGATGCCGAATTCCAGCATGTCGCCGAACTCGCCGGTGGCGGCGTTGTAGCCGAAGCTGCCGGTGCCTTCCTTGACCTTGTTGACGATCACGGACGGCTCTTCGCCGGCATTGGCCACGATTTCGCGCAGCGGGGCTTCCATCGCGCGCAGGGCGATCTGGATGCCGTGGTTCTGGTCTTCGTTGGCACCCTTCAGGCCGCTCAGCGCGGTGACCGCACGGACCAGGGCAACGCCGCCGCCCGGGACCACGCCTTCTTCAACGGCTGCACGGGTCGCGTGCAGGGCGTCGTCGACGCGATCCTTCTTTTCCTTCATTTCGATTTCGGTCGAGGCACCGACCTTGATCACGGCAACGCCGCCGGCCAGCTTGGCCACGCGTTCCTGCAGCTTTTCACGGTCGTAATCGGACGAGGTGTCTTCGATCTGGGTCTTGATCTGGGTGACACGCGCTTCGATGTTGGCCTTCTCGCCGGCGCCATCGATGATCGTGGTGTTTTCCTTGGAGACCTGCACCTTCTTGGCGCGGCCCAGGTCCTTGATCGTCGCCTTTTCCAGCGACAGACCGATTTCCTCGGAGATCACGGTGCCGCCGGTCAGCACGGCCATGTCTTCCAGCATCGCCTTGCGACGATCGCCGAAGCCCGGTGCCTTGACGGCCACGACCTTGACGATGCCACGGATGGTGTTGACCACCAGGGTCGCCAGCGCTTCGCCTTCGATGTCTTCGGCGATGATCAGCAGCGGCTTGCCGGCCTTGGCGACGCCTTCCAGCACGGGCAGCAGGTCGCGCACGTTGGAGATCTTCTTGTCGTGCAGCAGCACGTACGGATCATCCAGGTCAGCGGTCTGCGACTGCTGGTTGTTGATGAAGTACGGGGACAGGTAGCCACGGTCGAACTGCATGCCTTCGACGACGTCCAGCTCGTTGTCCAGGCCCGAGCCTTCTTCAACGGTGATGACGCCTTCCTTGGTCACGCGGCGCATCGCTTCGGCGATGATGTTGCCGATCGACTCGTCCGAGTTGGCCGAGATCGTGCCGACCTGGGCAATGGCCTTGTCGTCAGCGGTCGGCTTGGAGATGTTCTTCAGCTCGGCGACGGCGGCGATCACGGCCTTGTCGATACCGCGCTTGAGGTCCATCGGGTTCATGCCGGCAGCAACGGCCTTGGCGCCTTCGCGGATCAGGGCCTGGGCCAGCACGGTGGCAGTGGTGGTGCCGTCGCCGGCGTCATCGTTGGTGCGCGACGCGACTTCCTTCACCATCTGCGCGCCCATGTTCTCGAACTTGTCAGCCAGTTCGATTTCCTTGGCGACAGAGACGCCGTCCTTGGTGATGGTCGGCGCGCCGAAGCTCTTTTCGAGCACGACGTTGCGGCCCTTCGGGCCCAGGGTAGCCTTGACGGCATTGGCGAGAACGTTGACGCCGCGAACCATGCGGGCGCGAGCGTCTTCACCGAAACGAATATCTTTGGCAGCCATTGCGATTACCTTTTTATGTAGAGCCGGGCAATGCCCGGCTGCTTGAACGGGAGGAAGTGCGGAAGCGCCGGCACGGGGCCGGCCGCATCACTCAGCCGACGATGGCGAGGATGTCGTCTTCGCGCAGGACCTTGAACTCGACGCCTTCGGACTTGTAGCTGCTGCCGGCGTACTGGCCGTAGATGACCTTGTCACCGACCTTCAGCGACGGCGCGCGCACGCTGCCGTTGTCCAGGGGCTTGCCCGGGCCGACGGCCACGACTTCACCCTTGGTCGACTTTTCCTTGGCGGAATCCGGGATCACGATGCCGCCGGACGAGATTTCGTCGGCTTCGATCGGCTTGACTACGACGCGGTCATGAAGCGGCTTGATGCTCATGTGAGACCCTTTTAAGTTGTTGATTGGTCTAGGAAAGTCTGGCGATGTTAGCACTCGCACAGGGCGACTGCCAGCCACGCTCACGAAAAAACCCGACGGTGCGGGACAGAGCAGAGATGGTGCTGGCCCCTGCCCTTTCAAGGGCAGCCGATCGGATTTTTTTGCCGGCCGGTCGTCGGACGTGAATGTTTGACGCAGTTCTCAGTGCGAAAGGTCGAATCCGACAGGGTGGCGGATGTGTCATCTGGATTGCGTAGATTCGAGCGGCACTGACCAATCACAAGGAGCCGTAGATGAGGTTGCTGACGCCGCTGTCCCTGGCCTGCCTGCTGGTACTGGCCACCAGCCCGGCCCGGGCCGATGTATTCATCAATGAACTGCATTACGACGACAGCACCCCGGCCGGGGATGTCGGCGAGGCGATCGAGGTGGTCGCCACCGCCGGTGAGGACCTGTCCGGCTACCGGCTCTACCTCTACAACGGCAGCAATCCCTCGGCCGCCGCGGTCTACGCCGACAACGCGGTCCCGGCCGGCACCGCCAGCTGCGGCAGCGCGCGGCTGGCCACGGTCAGCTACCCGACCAACGGCCTCCAGAACGGTCCCAACGATGGCATCGCCCTGGTCGATGCCAGCGGCAAGGTGGTCCAGTTCCTCAGCTACGAGGGCACCATCACCGCGGCCGGGGGACCCGCCGCGGGCCTGACCAGCCAGAACATCCCGGTCAGCGAGACCAACAGCACCGCCCCGGGCACCTCCCTGCAGCTGACCGGCACCGGCAGCCAGTACGCGCATTTCACCTGGGCCGAATCGGCCGGGCAGACCTTCGGCGCCTGCAACCACGGTCAGACCTTCAGCGGCGGCGGCCCGACCGGCCCGAATACCGCGCCCTCGGTCACGGCCACCACCCCCGAACAGGGCGCCAGCACTTTCCCGGCCGCGGCCGACCTGAGCGTCACCTTCAGTGAGCCGGTCACCCTCTCCAGCGGCGCGTTCGCGCTGAGCTGCGGCCAGTCCGGCACGGTCGCGCTGAGCCATCCGACCACCGGTACCCGCTTCACGCTGGCCACCAACACCGCGCTGGTGGCGGGGGAAGCCTGCCGCTTCGATATCCGCGCCACCCGCGTGAAGGATGCCCAGGGCGCGCGCCCGGCCGCCGATACCCGCATTGCGTTCACCGTGGCCACCGCCACCACGCCCGACCCGGGCAATCCGGGCAACCCCGGCGAGTACTACGCGAAGGTGAACACCTCCAGCCCCAGCCAGCTGCGCTGCTCGCTGCACGAGACCATCAAGGGCCACACCGCCTACCCGTACAGCGGCTCGGGCACCAGCACCTGGACGATCCTGGAGATCGCCGACGAAGATCCCAACAACAGCGGCAACATCCTCGATGCCTACCGCAACCGCAGCTACGCCAAGGTCAGCGGGCGGGCCGGCACCGGCAGTGGGCTGACCTACAACCGCGAGCACACCTGGCCCAACTCGCTGGGCTTTGCCAGCACCACCGGCGACAAGGGCCTGCCCTACGCGCCGTATACCGACACCCACATGCTGTACCTGACCGATGCGCAGTGGAATGCGGACCGCGGCAACAAGCCCTATGCCAAATGCGACAGCAACTGCGGTGAGCGTGAGACCGAATCCAACAACGGGTCCGGCGGCGGCAGCGGCGGCTACCCGGGCACCTCCAACTGGGTGCGCACGCCCGATGGCAATGGCGGCTCGTTCGAAGTGTGGGGCCACCGCAAGGGCGATATGGCGCGTGCGGTGATGTACATGGCGATCCGTTATGAAGGCGGTAAAGATGCGAAAACCGGCCAGTCCGAGCCCGATCTGGAGCTGACCGACGACCGCAGCAAGATCGTCAAAACGTCGGCCTCGCCGGCCTACATGGGCCTGCTCTCAACCCTGATCGACTGGCACCTTGCCGACCCGCCGGACGCGGCAGAACGCGCTCGCAACGAGGTGATCTTCAGTTTCCAGGGCAACCGCAATCCGTTCATCGACCACCCCGAATGGGCCACCCCGGCGCTGTTCACCTCGGCCAGGCCGGCCACCTGCCAGCTGGCCAACTGAGCCCGGCCGACCGGCGCCCCCTCGCGGCGCCGGTCGGACCATTGGCCTCCAGCGGTCCTATACTCGGCGGTCATGTCGATTGCCGATCCCGTCTTCCTGCTGTTCACCACCTGCCCCGACGTGGCCTGCGCCACGCGGCTGGCACATGCGCTGGTGGACGAACGCCTGGCCGCGTGCGTGACGCGCCTGGACGGGGCGCACTCGACCTACCGTTGGCAGGCCGAGGTCACCGAGGACCATGAGGTCCAACTGGTGATCAAGACCACCGGCAGCCGCCTGGATGCCGCGATCGCGCGCGTGCAGGCCCTGCATCCGTATGAACTCCCCGAGTGCATCGCGGTCGAAACCCGCGCCGGCCTGCCGGCGTACCTGGATTGGATTCGGGCGCAGACCCGTGAGGAAAGTGATTGATGACGCTGTTTCGTCGTGTTGCCGCGCTGTGCGCGTTGCTCGTGGTCTCCCTGCCGGCCTGGGCCGTCAGTGAAAAAGACCTGCTCCCGGTCGATGAGGCCTTCGGGCTTACTGCGCAGGCGCGTGACCGCGATCGCGTGGAGATCAGCTGGAAGATCGCCCCGGGCTATTACCTGTATCGCCACCGCACCACGGTCAAGGCCGAGGCCGGCTTCGATGCCGAGGCGCTGCAGCTGCCGGCCGGCAAGAAGCACCACGATGACTTCTTCGGCGAGGTGGAGACCTACCGCGAGCGCCTGACCGGTGTCCTGCCCGGCAAGGCCGCCGACGGCGCCGACACCGTCACGCTGGAAGTGCGCTACCAGGGCTGCGCCGATGCTGGCGTGTGCTACCCGCCGCAGAAGCGCACGCTGCAGGTGAAACTGCCGGGCGGTGGCAGCGGCGCGGCCAGCACCGCCCCGGCTGCCGCCAGCGCTGCTGCCTCCCCGTTCAACAACCCGCTGGCCGGCAACACCGGCACCGGCCTGCGCCTGCCCGGCACCAGCACCACCCAGGCGCTGCCGCTACCCTCCGAGCGCGCGTTCGGCTTCGATGCGATCGTCGGCGATGGCAATACCGTGCTGCTGCGTTTCACCCCGGCGCCGGGCTACTACCTGTATCGCGACCGCACCTCGCTGGCGCTGGAAGGCGCCCCGGGCATCCGCGCGGACAAGCCCAAGTGGCCGGCTGCCAAATCGCACCGCGATGAACACTTCGGCGATGTCGCGGTGTATTTCGACCAGATCGATGTACCGCTGCCCCTGCGCCGCAGCACCGCCGGTGCGACCGACGCCACGCTGGTGATCACCTTCCAAGGCTGCCAGACCGATGGCATCTGCTACCCGCCGATGACGCGCCGGGTGAAGCTGGCGCTGCCGGCAGGCACGATCAACGCCAAGGCCGATGAGGTCGCGCAGAAGACCGAGGTCATCGCCCCACTGCCCAATCGCGACAAGCGCGACCAGGCCCGCAGCGACGCCGGCAGCCAGCCGATGCTGATCCGCCCGAACGAACCGGCGCTGGCCGTGCCCGGCGATACCGCCACCCCGCCCGATGCCAGTGCCGACAACGCGCAGCGCACCCCGCCGCCGGTGGCACCGGCCGCCGCGCCCGGCAACCTGCTGGTGCTGCTGCTGTTCGCCGTGGCCGGTGGCCTGATCCTCAACCTGATGCCGTGCGTGCTGCCGATCCTGTCGCTGAAGGTGCTGGGCGTGGCGCAGAGTGGCGAGAGCCGCCAGCGCGCGCGCAGCCATGCGCTCTGGTACACCGCCGGCGTGCTGGTGGCCTTCGCTGCCATCGGCGCCCTGGTGATCGCGCTGCGGGCGGCCGGCCAGGCCGCGGGATGGGGCTTCCAGTTGCAGCACCCGTGGTTCATCGCCGCGCTGGTGTACCTGATGTTCGCCGTGGGCCTGAGCCTGTCGGGCGTGTTCACCCTCGGCGGCAGCCTGGGTGGCATGGGCCAGTCGCTGGCCTCGCGCAGCGGTCCGGTCGGCGATTTCTTCACCGGCGTGCTCGCCTGCGTGGTGGCCAGCCCGTGCGTGGCTCCGTTCATGGGGCCGGCCCTGGCCTACGCCTTCGCGGCACCCGGCCTGCAGGCGATGCTGGTGTTCCTGGCGCTCGGCCTGGGTCTGGCGCTGCCATTCCTGCTGATCGGCTTCGTGCCCTCGCTGGCGCGCCGCCTGCCGCGCCCCGGTGCGTGGATGGAAACCCTCAAGCTGGTGCTGGCCTTCCCGATGTACGGCACCGCGATCTGGCTGCTGTGGGTGCTGGGCAAGCAGCGCGGCGTGGACGCCATGGCGCTGGTGCTGGGCGGCCTGGTGATCCTGTCGCTGGCCCTGTGGTGGTTCGAACGCAGCCGCTGGCGCAGCCAGCGCGTGGGCGGCCTGCTGGCCCTGCTGTTGGTGCTCGGCGCGCTGTACCCGATCTGGGGCGTGACCCGCCT
This sequence comes from Stenotrophomonas sp. HMSC10F06, assembly GCF_001807865.1. Lineage (NCBI taxonomy): Bacteria > Pseudomonadati > Pseudomonadota > Gammaproteobacteria > Lysobacterales > Lysobacteraceae > Stenotrophomonas > Stenotrophomonas sp. HMSC10F06. The sequence continues at coordinate 78,599 of NZ_KV791285.1, forward strand.
GGATCCGCCGGCCAAGGCCGCACAGTCGGCCAGCGACAACGTGGTGGAGTACTCGCCGCAGATGCTGGACCGCCTGCGCCAGGACAACCGCGTGGTGTTCGTCAACATGACCGCCGACTGGTGCGTGACCTGCAAGGCCAACGAGCGCGCGGTGCTGGGCACCGACGCCTTCCGCGATACGTTGCGGCGGACCAACGCGGTCTACATGCGCGGCGACTACACCAATGTCGACCCGCAGATCACCGCCTTCCTGGATGAGCACAAGGCCGTCGGCGTGCCGCTGTACGTGGTCTACGGCCCGGGCGCCCCGCCCACCGTGCTGCCGACCGTGCTGACCCAGGCGCTGGTGGAAGAAGCGCTGCTGCGGACCGCGCGATGAGCCTGCGGCCACCACGGCGGACGGTCGTGGTGGTCGTGATCGCGGCCGTGCTGGGCATCGGCGCCGGCGTCTGGTTCGCCGGGCATGACGAGCGCCCGGCCACTGCCCCGCCACCGCCACGGCCGGCGGTGGTCGCGGCCCAACCGGGGGATCCGATGCCGGCGATCACCCTGCCGGACCTCCAAGGGAAACCGCAGGACCTGGCCAGCTTCCACGGGCGTCCGCTGCTGATCAATGTCTGGGCCAGCTGGTGCGGCCCCTGCGTGGAGGAAATGCCCGCGCTGACCGCCTTTGCCGATGCCCAGGGCGCTACCGGCGTGCAGGTGCTCGGGCTGGCGCTGGATACGCCCGAGGGCGTGCGCGATTTCCTGACCCGCGTACCGGTCGCATATCCGATCGTGCTCGATACCCCCGGGCCGGCCGATGCCAGCGTGCGGCTGGGCAATGCGCAGGGGCTGCTGCCGTATTCCGTGCTGATCGACGCGCAGGGGCGCATCGTGAAACAGAAGCTGGGGCCGTTTGCGGCCGGCGAAATCGAGGCCTGGGCAACGCCCTGACGCGCTTGGGCGAAGTGGCTGTTTGATCGGGGGCCCTACGGGCCCGACCTGGGCTATTGACCGCCTCCGGCCTGCGCCCAACAATGACGAGATCCATTCTCATCCACCGCCGGGCGCGCTTCGCCTTGCCGCCGGACCGCCCCCATGTTGAAGACCATCATTTTCCAGCTGCACTGGCTGCTGGGCATTACCGCCGGCACCGTGTTGGCGGTGATGGGCCTGAGCGGGGCCACGCTGGCCTTTGAAGACGAGATCATGCGCGCGGCCAACCCGGCCCTGGCGCAGGTGGTGCAGCGGCACGCGGCGGGCGAGCAGCCATTGGCCCTGACAGAGCTGCTGCCACGGCTGCAGCAGGGCATGCCACAGCCGCTGCAGCGGCTGCGCGTGGACGCCACCGGGCAGCGCCTGTCGGTGGCGCGTTTCGAAGGCGGCCAGGCGAATTGGCGCTATTTCGATCCGTACACCGGCACCGTGCTCACCGAGCTGAAGGGGCTGGACTTCTTCGCCTTCGTCGAGGATCTGCATCGCCACCTGGTCAGCGGTGAGCGCGGCAGCCTGATCACCGGCAGCTGCGCGATCGCGCTGGTGTTCTTCTGCCTGTCCGGCCTGTACCTGCGCTGGCCGCGGCGCTGGTGGCACTGGCGCACCTGGCTGGCGGTGGAGTGGGCGCGCAGCGGGCGCAGTTTCCTGTGGAGCCTGCACTCGGTGGTCGGCACCTGGGTGCTGCTGGTCTACCTGATGATCGCGCTGACCGGGCTGTGGTGGTCGTTTGACTGGTACCGCAAGGGCGCAACCGCATTGCTGGGCGGCCCCGCGGCCGAGCAGACCGCGCCGCGCACCCGTGGCGGCCCACTGGACCTGCACAAGGTGCAGACCACGCTGTACGCCTTGGAAGGCGTGCGGCGCGGGTACATCGATCTTCGTTTCCCGGCCAAGCCAGGCCGTGCGCTCACCAGCCGCGTGCAGGGAAGCAACACCGCGCACGACCGCGCGCAGGACATCCTCCAGCTCGATCCGTCCACGGGTGCCCTGCTCTCCTACGAGCCTTACCGCAGCAAGACCGTTGGCGGCAAGATCATCGTCAGTGTGTTCGCGCTGCACTCGGGCAGCTTCTTCGGGCTGCCGGGGCGGATCATCGTGATGCTCTCCAGCCTGGGCATGCTGGTGTTCTTCATCACCGGCTGGATGCTCTACCTGGACCGCCGCCGCAAGAAACGCGACGTGCGCGCCTCGCGCCTGCCACTGGCGACCGCCATCGGCACCGGGCAGCCGTGGCTGGTGGCATTCGCCAGCCAGAGTGGCTTTGCCGAACAGCTGGCCTGGCGCACGGCTGCACAGCTGCAGGCGGCCGGCCTGCCGGTGCACGTCCGCCCGCTGGCGCAGGTGGATGCCGCAGTCCTGGCAGGCACGGACACCGCGTTGTTCGTCATCAGCACCTTCGGCGATGGCGAAGCACCGGACGCCGCGCGTGCCTTCGAGCGTCGGGTGCTGGCGCACGCCGCTGCGCTGCAGGGAATGAGGTATGCCGTGCTTGGGCTCGGTGATCGCGAGTACGCCCGCTTCTGTGGTTTCTCGCGCCAGGTGGACGGCTGGCTGGCGGCGCAGGGCGCGCAGCGGCTGTTCGCCAGCATCGAGGTGGATCGCACCGATGCGGTGCCACTGGCGCAGTGGCAGCAGCAGCTGGCCCTGCTGACCGGCGTTGAGGACCACACGCCGCTGCCGGCGCCGGTCGCGCTGCAGCCGTGGGCACTCGGTGCGCGAACCGTGCTCAATTCGGGCAGCGCCGCCGGGGCGATCTGGCAGGTGGCACTGCACCCGCCGGCCCACGCGCACTGGCAGGCCGGTGACATCCTGGAGATGGCGCCCCGCCACGCGCGTGCCCACGTGCTGGCGGCACTGGCCCGCAACGGCCTGGATCCGCAGGCACCGGTGACGGTCGATGGACGGATCACGACGCTGCTCGAAGCGGCTGCCGCGCGCGTGCTGCCGGAGGCTGTGGAGCCACGTGATCCCGCCGCCGCAGCCGATGCCGCGCGCTGGCTGGCGCGGCTGCCGGCGCTGCCCCATCGCGAGTACTCGATCGCCTCGGTACCGGCCGATGGGGCCGTGCAGCTGGTGATCCGCCTGACCGCGCTGCCCGACGGCCGCCATGGGCTGGGCTCTGGCTGGCTGTGCGTGCATGCCACCGAGGCGGAGAGCATCGCGGCCCGGGTACGTCGCAACACCGGCTTCCATCGCCATCCCGAGCATGCCCCGATGCTGCTGATCGGCAACGGCACCGGTATCGCCGGCCTGCGCAGCCTGCTGCGCGAAGCGGACGCACAGGGCGACCGCGGGCACTGGCTGGTGTTCGGCGAGCGCACCCGCGCGCACGATTTCCTCTATCGCGAGGAGATCGAGGCCTGGCAGGCGAAGGGCCATCTAAGCCGCGTGGACCTGGCGTTCTCGCGCGATGCCGAGGGTGGCGGCTATGTGCAGGATCGTCTGCGCGCCGCACCGGAGGCACTGCGCGCATGGGTGGATCTGGGTGGCAGCATCTATGTGTGCGGCTCGCTGCACGGCATGGCCGAAGGCGTCGATGCGGTGCTGCGCGAGGTACTGGGCAACGATCCGGTCGATGCCCTGCTCAACGACGGACGCTACCGTCGCGATGTGTACTGAGCAACGCCTGGCCGCTCAGGGGAACCAGCGGCGCAGATAGCGCGCCGTCGCCCCCTGCGTGGCCCGGCTGACCTGTGCCGGCGTGCCCTCGGCCACGATCCGCCCGCCCTCTTCGCCAGCCCCCGGCCCCACATCGATCACCCAGTCCGCATCGGCCACCACGCGCAGGTCGTGCTCGACGACCAACACCGTGTTGCCGGCATCCACCAGACCGTGCAGCTGCGCCATCAGCTTGTCCACGTCGGCCGGATGCAGACCCGTGGTCGGCTCGTCCAGCACGTACAGGCTGCTGCCGTGCTGGCTGCGCTGCAGCTCGGTGGCCAGCTTGATCCGCTGCGCTTCGCCGCCGGACAGCTCCGTGGCGGGCTGGCCCAGGCGCAGATAGCCCAGGCCGATATCCCGCAGCAGCTGCAGCGGCCGCTGCACCGGTGGCTCGTCGGCGAAGAACGCCAACGCCTCCTCCACCGTCATCGCCAGCACCTGCGCGATGTTGCGCCCGTTCCACTGCACCTCCAGCGTCTTGGCGTTGTAACGCTGCCCGTGGCAGGTAGGGCACGGCGCATAGACGCTGGGCATGAACAGCAGTTCGACGTGGACGAAACCCTCACCTTCGCAGGTCTCGCAGCGCCCGGCGGCGACGTTGAAGGAGAAGCGGCCGACGCTGTAGCGGCGCGCCTTGGCCGAGCGCGTGCCGGCGAACAGCCGGCGCACATGATCGAACAGGCCGGTATAGGTGGCCAGGTTGGAGCGCGGCGTGCGCCCGATCGGCTTCTGATCCACATTGACCAGCCGCTTGATCGCCTTGGCCCCGTTCAAGCGGCCACGCGTGCGTTCGATGCGGCTGGGCTGCGGCAACTCGCTGTCGGTTTCCTCGGTCAGCGGCTCCTGGCCCAGGTGTTCGCCCACCAGCTCCACCAGTGCCTGGCTGACCAGACTGGACTTTCCCGAGCCGGAGACGCCGGTGACTGCGGTGAACGCACCAAGCGGAAAGCGCGCCTCCACGCCATGCAGATTGTTGCGGTGGACGCCCTGCAGGCCCAGCCAGCCGGACGGCGCGCGCGGCGTGCGGCGCGTGCCGGTGGTGTCCTGGAACAGATACGGCGCAGTGACCGAGGCTTTGACCGTGCGCAGGCCGTCCGGCGGCCCGCTGTAGAGCACCTGGCCGCCATGCTGCCCTGCGCCGGGGCCGACATCCACCAGCCAGTCCGCGCGGCGCAGCATCTCCAGATCATGCTCGACCACGAACAAGGTATTGCCGCCGGCCTTGAGCTGGGCCAGCGCGTCGTACAGGGCCTCGCCATCGGCCGGATGCAGGCCGGCGGTGGGTTCATCCAGCACGTACACCACGCCGAACAGGCTGGAACGGATCTGCGTCGCCAGGCGCAGGCGCTGCAGTTCGCCCGGCGACAGCGTCGGGGTCGCGCGGTCCATCGACAGATAACCCAGGCCCAGCGACTGCAGCGTGCCGATCCGCTCGACCAGATCGTGCGCGATGCGCTGTGCCGCGATGCGTTTCTCTTCGGACAGATCCGGCGTGCGGCGTACGTCACTGCCGCCGGCATGCGCATTGCCACCGGCGGCGACGCGCTTGGCGGTCGCCTTGCGGCCTGCACTGCGGCTGCGCGTGGCGGTGGCGGTAGGTGCGTCGAAATGCCCTTCCGCTGCGGGACGCAGCGCCTGCGCCATCGCACTGAGCGGCAGCTGCGACAGGGTGCCGATATCCATGCCGGCGAACGTCACCGAGAGCGCCTCGCGCTTCAGCCGGCGGCCATCACAGACCGGGCACTGCGCGCCGATCATGTAGCGCGCCACGCGCTTTTTCATCATCGCACTCTGCGTGGTCGCAAAGGTGTGCAGCACATAGCGGCGCGCACCGCTGAAGGTGCCCATGTAACTGGGTTCTTCCTTGCGCCGCAGCGCGGCGCGGGTTTCGGCCGGGGTAAAGCCGGCGTAGACCGGCACCACCGGCTGTTCTTCGGTGAACAGGATCCAATCCCGCTGCTTCTTGGGCAGATCGCGCCAGGGAATGTCCACGTCGTAGCCGAGCGTGACCAGGATGTCGCGTTGGTTCTGCCCGTGCCACGCCGGCGGCCACGCGGCGATGGCGCGCTCGCGGATGCTCAGCGACGGATCGGGCACCATCGATTGCTCGGTCACCTCATACACGTAGCCCAGGCCGTGGCAGTTCGGGCAGGCGCCCTGCGGCGTGTTCGGCGAGAAGTCTTCGGCGTACAGCATGGGTTGCCTGGCCGGATAGGTACCGGCGCGCGAGTACAGCATCCGCAGCAGACTCGACAACGTGGTCACGCTGCCGACGCTGGAGCGCACGCTGGCGGTGCCGCGCTGCTGCTGCAGGGCCACGGCCGGTGGCAGCCCTTCGATCGCATCCACATCCGGCACGCCGACCTGGTCGATCAGCCGGCGCGCATACGGCGACAGTGATTCCAGGTAGCGGCGCTGTGCCTCGGCGTAGAGCGTGCCGAACGCCAGCGACGACTTGCCCGAGCCGGAGATGCCGGAGAACACCACCAGCGCATCGCGCGGGATCTCGACATCCACATTCTTCAGGTTGTGTTCGCGTGCACCCCGGACGCGCACGAAGGCATCCGGGGCAGTGGGAGGCGACGGCCGGCGCGTGGATTTCTTCATACGTGGACAATAGCGAACCACAGCGCCGGCTCACCGCCGGTGAAGAACGGTGAGCGCGGCCTTGACGCAGCCTCAGGCCGTCGCCCGCACACGCGCCGGCGGCGGTGGCGTCACGACGAAGGCATCCACCGCTTCGCCCAGCAGCGAGGCCTGGCGGTCCAGGGCGCGCGCCGAGGCCGAAGCCTCTTCCACCAGCGCCGCATTCTGCTGCGTGCTGCCATCCATCTGCAGCAACGTCTGGCTCACCTGCTCGATGCCCGCGGTCTGCTGCTGCGACGCGGCTGAAATGCTGGCCATGATCGATGTCACCCGCTGCACGCTGCCGACGATCTCACCCATGGTCGCACCCGCGTCATCGACCTGGCGCGTGCCGGCATCGACCTTCTCTACCGAGGCGTCGATCAGCTGCTTGATCTGGCGCGCAGCGTCGGCACTGCGCTGTGCCAACAGGCGTACTTCGCTGGCCACCACCGCGAAGCTGCGCCCCTGCTCGCCGGCCCGCGCCGCTTCCACGGCGGCGTTCAGGGCCAGGATGTTGGTCTGGAACGCGATCCCGTCGATCACCCCGGTGATCTCCCCGATCCGCCGCGAGGACAGGGCGATATCGGCCATGGTGGTGACCACCTGCGCCACCGATTCGCCACCGCGGGCCGCAACTTCGGCCGCGCGTATCGCCAGCTGGTTGGCCTGCTGCGCTGAATCCGCGTTCTGCCGCACGGTGGCCGAGAGCTCCTCCATCGAGGAGGCGGTCTCTTCCAGATGCGCCGCCTGGCGCTCGGTGCGGCCGGAGAGGTCGTGGTTGCCGGCGACGATCTCACCGGCGGCATGGTTGATCGCCAGCGAGGCCTGCTGGATGCGCGCGACGATGTCGGTCAGCTGCATCACCGTGGCATTGGCATCGTCGCGCAGGCGGGCGAACACGCCGTGGAAGTCACCGTGCATGCGGACGCGCAGATCGCCCTGCGACAGCGCCGAGAGCAGCCCCTGCAGCCCGGACAGATTGCTCTGGAAGGTATCGAGCAGGTGGTTGATGCTCAGGGCCAGGGTTTTGACGAAGCCCTGCTTGTCGTCCACCGAGATGCGCCCGTGCAGTTCCCCCCGTGCGGCGGCGTCCACCAGTGCGGCGACTTCGTTTTCCACCGTGGTTTCCAGCGCGCGGCTGCGCCACTCCACCGCTGCGCCCAGCAGCTGGCCGTGGTCCACGATCGGGGTGATCACCAGCTGGTAGCGGATGCCCGCGTGCTCGATCTCGCGGCTGGCGCGCTGGCCGGCCTGCAGCGTCGGCACCAGGGTGGCGAAGGCCGGATGCAGGGCGGCAGCCGGTTGGCCGCTCCAGTCCGCGTGCGTGAGCTGCAGTTCGGCCAGCAGCGCCTGGTTGAGGAAACCGATCTGCCCCTCGCCGTCGAGCACCATCACCCCGGTCTGTGCGCAGTCCAGCGCCTGGCGGGCACGGGTGTTGTCGCGCGCGACCGCACGCTCGGCGTCGATCCGCTCACGCAGGCGGTGCTGCATGTGGCGCAGGCGCGCGGCCAGCTGGCCGATCTCGTCGTATGGATTGTGGATGGTCAGCACCGTGTCGAGCCGATCCTCGGCGATGTCCTCGGCAAAGCGCAACGTATCGGTGATCGGGTGGCGCACCGCGCGCAGCACCAGCAGCAGCGTGGCGATCAGCACCACCGCCACCAGCAGCAGGGTCAGCGCGAACACGACCCCCATGGTGCTGGCCCGCGCGGCCTGTCGCTCGCGTGCCGCCGCCAAGGCCAGCGTCTGCGCCTGTTGCAGCGCCTGCAGCCCCGGGCCGATCTGGGCCGCGGTCTCGGCCAGTGACTGCGCTTCCACGTCCAGCCCGATGCGGGCAGCGGTGTAGGCCAACAGCGCGCCCTGGTAGTCGTCCATCTGCGTGCGCAGCGCGTCCTGCGTGTCTGCGCCCAGCCGCGCCTGCGCCAGCGCCAGATCGAACGGCAGCTTCTGTTCGCTGGCACGATCGGTGTGCGCCGAATCACCGGTGAGCAGCAGCAGGCTTTCCTCGCGCCGCATCTTCTGCAGCAGGGCCATCAGCACCGGGCTCGCGCTGGCCTCGACGCTGGCCTCCAGCGTGGCGGCCGCGGCCTCCAGCTGCGCACGCAGGCCGGCATCACCGCGCCCCATCTCATCCACCCGGGCATTCAATGCGGTGATGCCCTCGGCGAAGTCACCCGCACGCACCGCCAGCTCGCGCAGTGCCCCGGCACTGCCGGCATCGTGCGGATCGCGCTGCAGGTGCGCCAACGTTGTCTGCAGGCGCTGCTGCGCGGCCTGCAGGGCCTCCCGGTCAGCATCTTCGAAGGTGCTGGCATACCGCGTCTGCAGCCGCCGTGCATCGGCGATCTCGGTCGCCAGCGTGGCGGCCCGTGCCGCCTCCTGCTGATGCGCCGCGAACGCCTCGGCGGCGCGCTCGTTATCATGGCGCGTCCAGCCGTACACGACGGCCACCGCGAACAGGCCCAGGCCGCAGATCAGCAGGCTGGCCCTGAGTTTTTGTGCCACGCTGAGACGACCGAGCCCGGCCAGCCGGGACGGCGGGGCCAGACGGAAGCGGAACCGGTCGCCCAGGCGGGCGACGAACAACGACAGGCGGCGGGGGACGGCCGACATCACGTACTCCAGGCGGAAGGACGCATCGATATCGGCGGGTTTTGGATGAACTTTAGGGCCCATCTCAACCAGCGGCCATGGCGTCGCCAGCGGCTCCCGTTGTAAGCGAGCCAGACGACGAAGTGATGACGGTCCGGCGACGAGCGCCCTGCGGCTCGGGGTATCCCTCGCAGGGACAGCGCCTTCACGGCGATTGCGCTGAACTAGCGCTGGGGTCGCGGCCGGGGCCGCTGCAGGCGCCGGTGCGCGCCACCACACCTCGGGCCGATCACGACGCACCAACGCCATACCGCACGGAGAGAGACCGCCATGAATGCCGCCTTCAAGATCTTTCTGCTCGCCGGTGCACTGCTGTACGGCCTGCCGGGGCTGGTGTGGTGGGTGAACCATCGGCGGGCCAAGCGCGCACGGCTGGCCCAGGGCGCGATCAGCGTCGAGGTCCGCGCGCCATGAGCGGAAGCGAAAGCACCCGGGCGCCCCTCACTGAAGAACAGCGGCAGATCCTTCGCGATATCAACGCTACGCGTCCGGTCAGCGATGAGGCGGCCAACTGGGCCGTCAAGGCCGGCTACGCCGCGCAGGCCGAAGATGGTGACATCGACCTCACCCAGGCCGGTCGCCAGCGGGTGGACTCCAGCACGCTGTAGGGGGCCACTGCCCTCGCCCGTCATTCCGTGCGCCGGAGGTCATCCGTCCGAATGACACTTGAAGGGCGTCCCGGCCCGTGCGAAAAGTGACGCCCGCTCTGGTCCGATTGAAGCAGGCACTGCCGATGAAACGCTTCCCCGCTGTTGTCGCCGCCGTGCTCCTAGCCGCCGGCATGCTCGCGCCCCTGGCGGCATCCGCTGGCGAGGAGGCCGAAGATGCCGCTGCCCTCACGCGCACCATCACCGGATTGGATGACCAGGTCTTCGACGCTTACAACCGCTGCGACCTGGAGACCTTTACCCGCTACTTTTCGCCTACCGTCGAGTTCTATCACGACAGCGGCGGGGCCACGTTCGATCGCGACACGGTGGTCTCCAACACGCGCAAGTACATTTGCCACAAGGTCCGCCGCGAACGGGTTCCCGGGACGCTCAAGGTCTACCCGATCAAGAACTTCGGCGCGATCGAGGAAGGCGAGCACCGCTTCTGCGAGGTGGCCACCGGCAAGTGCGAAGGCAGCGCGAAGTTCGTGATGGTCTGGCAGCACAAGGACGGGCAATGGCAGATGACCCGGGTGCTGAGCTACGGCCATCGCGCGTTGACCGTGGCTGAAAAGGCGGCGCTGGAGACGACAGGACAAAAGTGAGGCCTGGCAGGGTCGGTCCGCACTGTCACCGTGCGCCTGAGGGATTGCCGGTACCACACCGCACTGACCGCTGATCCTGTCAGGCCGCCACGGCATCGATCCGCTGGAGGGGAGCCGTACCCTACCCGATCCGGCAGGCACGTCCCGCTCAGCGCCGACGTGAGGTCGCGCGCGGCTGCAACGCGTCCAGGGCGCCAGCATTGCGGCGCGCCCAGTCGTAGATCAGTTCGATCGGTTCGACCAGTTGCCGCCCCAGCGGGGTCAATGTGTACTCCACCGAGGGCGGCACGGTGGGGTACTCGGTGCGCAGCACGATCCCCGCATGCTCCATGTCACGCAGTGTCTGGATCAGCATCTTCCTGGAGACGGCCGGCAGGCTGCGGTGCAGCGCGTTGCTGCGGGCGGTACCGTCATGCCGCACGGCCAGGGTGTGCAGCACCATCGAGGTCCACTTGGTGCTGAACAGCTCCAGCACCCGCCGGGGGGCGCAATCCTCTCGCCAGTGCTCTTCGGGAGTACCCGTTTTCATGTGTGGTTACCGTTTGGTGCCTTCTTTCGAGGCGTACCTCGATATCCTAAGGTGTGCGCCTGTAAAGCAATGAAAGAGGCGACATCGTGAGGCAGAAAGCGTTGGTGGTCGGTGCAACCGGCATCGTGGGCAGTGCACTGATACAACGGCTGCTTCAGGAGGGCTGGGAAGTTCACGGCCTGGCCCGTCGGCCCGATTCGCTGCCCGCCGGCGCCCACGGCGTCTGCGCCGACCTGCACGATGCGCAGGCCACGCGCGCCGCGCTGTCCGGACTGGCACCCACGCACGTGTTCATCACCACCTGGTCCCGGCAGGCCAACGAGGCCGAGAACATCCGGGTGAACGGCGCGATGGTGCGTCACCTGCTGCAGGCCCTGGCGCCGGCTGGCACGGTGCAGCACGTAGCGCTGGTGACGGGCCTGAAACACTACCTCGGCCCGTTCGAGGCGTACGCGCAGGGCAACCTGCCGCAGACGCCCTTCCGTGAAGAACAACCGCGCCTGCCCGTGGACAACTTCTACTACGCACAGGAAGACGAGGTGTTTGCCGCCGCCGCCCGCGATGGCTTCCACTGGAGCGTGCACCGTCCGCACACGGTGATCGGCGCGGCGGTGGGCAATGCCATGAACATGGGCACGACCCTGGCCGTGCACGCGAGCCTGTGCAGGCACACCGGGCGCCCGTTCCAGTTCCCCGGTTCGCTCGCCCAATGGGAGGGGCTGACCGACATGACCGATGCCGGGCTGCTGGCGCGTCATCTGCTGTGGGCCACGCAGACACCGGCCGCCGCCAACCAGGCCTTCAACGTGGTCAACGGCGACGTGTTCCGGTGGCGCTGGATGTGGGGCCGGATCGCGGCGTGGTTCGATATCGAGGCCGTACCCTTCAGTGGCCACGTGCGGCCGCTGGCGGCGCAGATGGCCGACGATGCCGCGCCCTGGTCCGCACTGGCCGCCACGCACGGTCTGGCAGAGCCGGATATCCATCGGCTGATCTCGCCCTGGCACACCGATGCCGATCTCGGGCGCCCGCTGGAGGTGATCACGGACATGTCCAAAAGCCGCCGGATGGGCTTCCTGGACTACCAGCCCAGCGACGATGCGTTCTTCGACCTGTTCGCCCGCCTGCGGGCGGCGCGCCTGATCCCCTGATCGAGCCGGAGCCACGGGCGACCGACGGGATCCAGCCCGGGCAGCGGGGGCGAACGGGGGGTGTTCCAAAGCGGCGCCCGGCAGCGATACCCTATCGTTGCCGCCCCGTGTCGCCTGCAGTACGGGCCACCGGGTTCCGGAGCCGCCCCCCGCCGATCGCAGGTACCGCTTGAGTTCTTCACCTTCCCCCGGCTCCCACCGCGAGCGGGATTCCGAGCGCGTCAAGATGGCGCTGGCCGCCGGCGCGATCATCGGCACCTGGTTCTGGGACGTGGCCCGGGACAACCTCACGGTGGATGATGCCCTCGCCCTGGCCCATGGCCTGGACCCTGCCCTGGCGCGCACGGAACTGCGGCTGGAACAGGTGGTCGCCGCCGTTCATCCCGACGACCGCGCCGGCCTGGCCGATGCGATCGCCGAGGCGGTCCGCCGGGGCGGTCGCTATGCGCACCAGTACCGTACCCGCGGCCCGGACGGCGCGTACCGCTGGATCGAAGCGATCGGCCGGGTGGATCTCGATGCGCAGGGAGAGGCCATCGGCTTCCCCGGCGTGCTCATCGATATCGACGAACGCCGCCGAATCGAAGCCGAGCGGGACCAGGCACAGACCCTGCTGCGCTCCTTCGTCGAGGCAGCGCCCGGCGTGGTGTATGCCAAGGACCGCCAGGGCCGAATCCTGATCGGCAACCGCGGCACCACCGACCTCATCGGCCTGCCGCCGGAGGTGTACGTGGGCCGCACCGATGCCGAACTGCTGAACGACCCAGCCCAGGCCGCCACGGTCATGGCCACCGACGAGCGGGTCATGGCCAGCGGGCAGACCGAGCAGCTCGAAGAGGAAGTGAGCTTCCCCGATGGCCGGCGCGCCTACTGGCTGTCGACCAAGTCACCGTTGCGTGACGCCGACGGCACCGTGGTCGGCCTGGTCGGCACCTCGCTGGACATCACCGACCGCAAGGCCGCCGAGGCGCGCCACCTGGAAGTGGAGGAGCGCTATCGGCTGGCCGCCCAGGCCACCAACGATGCGATCTGGGACTGGCGGATCTCCGATGGCTATGTGATCTGGAACGAGGCGCTCACCACCCTGTTCGGTCATCCCCTGGCCGAGACCACGGCGCAGTGGTGGCTGGACCACATCCATCCCGATGACCGTGCGCGCGTCGATGCCGACATCCATGCGGTGATCGAAGGCGGCGGGACGAGCTGGAACAGCGAATACCGGTTCCGGCGCGCCGATGGCAGCTTTGCGCCGGTGCTCGACCGCGGCACCGTATTGCGTGGCGGCGTGGCTGAGCCGCTGCGGATGATCGGCGCGATGCTCGACCTGACCGTCCGCAATACCGCCGAAGCTGCGCTGGCCAAGAGCGAGGAACGCCTGCGCTTTGCCACCGAGGCCGGTGACATGGGCTTCTGGGATGTCGACCTGGTCCGCGATGAACTGATCTGGCCGGCACGGACCAAGGCGATGTTCGGCATCTCGCCCGGGGTGGCAGTGACGTTGCGCGACTTCTACGACGGCATCCATCCCGATGACAGCGAGGCAACGTTCGCGGCCTTCGCCGCCGCCGCCGACCCGGCCCGGCGCGCGCTCTACGACGTGGAGTACCGCACCGTCGGCAAGGAAGACGGTGTCGTGCGCTGGGTGGCGGCAAAGGGGCGTGGCCATTTCGAAGGCGACCGCTGCGTGCGGGTGGTCGGCGTGGCGATCGAGATCACGGCGCGCAAGCTCGCCGACGCACGCCTGCAGGAATTGAACGAACACCTCGAGAGCCGCGTGCTCGAAGAGGTCGCCGAGCGCACGCGCGTGGAAGATGCCCTGCGCCAAAGCCAGAAGATGGAGGCGGTGGGCCAGTTGACCGGCGGCATCGCGCACGACTTCAACAACATGCTCGCCACCGTGATCGGCCCGCTGGACCTGCTTGCGATGCGCATGGGCGACAGCGATCCGCGCGCCAAGCGCTACATCGACATGGCCATCGACGGCGCGACCCGGGCCGCGCAGCTGACCCAGCGCCTGCTGGCGTTTTCCCGGCAACAGCCCCTGCAGCCGGTGCCCTTGGACGTGAACCGGTTGATCGCCGGGATGTCGGACCTGCTGGTGCATTCGCTGGGCAGCAACATCCGCCTGGAGACCGTGCTGGCCGCGCAGGTGTGGTGCACCTTCGCCGATGCCAATCAGCTGGAGAACGTGATCCTCAACCTGGCCGTCAACGCGCGCGACGCGCTGCCGGGCGGCGGGCGGCTGGTGGTGGAAACGGCCAACTGCCGGATCGCCTCTGCCGCAGACGCCATGCGTGCCGACGTGCCCACCGGTGAGTACGTGCTGATCACGGTGGCCGACAACGGGGGCGGCATGCCACCGGAGGTGATCGCCAAGGCCTTCGATCCGTTCTTCACCACCAAGAAGGTCGGCCAGGGCACCGGGCTGGGCCTGTCACAGGTGTACGGCTTCGTCCGCCAATCGGCCGGGCACGTGAAGATCCATTCCTCGCTCGGCAAGGGAACGACGGTGGCGCTGTATCTCCCGCGCCGGGAGGGGGAGATCGACCCGGGTCCTTCGACAGCACCCGCGGACAGTCGCCCGCTGAGCGGTGGCCGCGAGCTGGTCCTGGTCGTGGAAGACGAACCGGGCGTGCGACAGTTTTCCATCGAGGCGCTGAGCGAACTGGGCTACCCGGTCCTTGCCGCCGACGGTGCGGCCGGCGCGCTGGCGCTGCTCGAGCAGCATCCGGACATCGCGCTGCTGTTCACCGATGTGGTGATGCCGGAGGTCAACGGCCGGCAACTGGCCGACGAAGCCCTCAAACGGCGGCCCGACCTGAAAGTGCTGTTCACCACCGGCTACAGCCGCAATGCGCTGGAACACGATGGGGTGCTGGACCCCGCAGTCCACGTGATCGGCAAGCCCTTCACGCTGGAAGATCTGGCGCTGCGGGTGCGCGCGGTGCTGGCGGAGGTGCGGTGATCCCGACGCCGGCATGCCGTGCTGGGACAGGGATCGCACGCGAATTTCAAACAAACGATTGAAACACGCGTAACTTCGCCGAACTGGACACGATCCACCAGTTCCGCCAGACTCCGCCCTTTCCTGTTGTTCGGCACCCATGGCGAAACTGCTGGTCCTGCATGGCCCCAACCTCAACCTGCTCGGCACGCGCGAGCCGGGGGTCTATGGGCACACCACGCTGGCGCAGATCGACCAGGCCCTGCTGGCCCAGGCGCAGGCCGCCGGCCATGCCCTGGAGAACCTGCAGTCCAACGCCGAGCACGTACTGGTGGATCGGGTGCAGGCCGCCCGTGAAGACGGCACCGCCTTCATCCTGATCAACCCGGCAGCGTTCACCCACACCTCGGTGGCCCTGCGCGATGCGCTGGCCGCGGTGGACGTGCCGTTCATCGAGATCCACCTGTCCAACCCGCATGCGCGCGAGCCCTTCCGCCAGCACAGCTATTTCAGCGACAAGGCGGTCGGGGTGATCTGTGGGTTCGGGGCGGACAGCTATCGCTATGCGATGGATGCAGCGCTGACCCGGCTGGCGGCCACCTCCGCGTGATGACGCTGCCGCGTGTCCTCGCCAGCGTCGCGCTGTGGGGCTGCCTGTTTGGCGCCGCCATCGCCGCTGATCGCAGCGCGGAAGGCATCGACTGCGCGCAGCCGAGCGGCACCATGGAATCAGACCTGTGCGCCTCGGATGTGGCCAGCGAGGCCGATACCGAATTGAACACGGTGTATGCCCAGGCGCGCCAGCAGTTGCGCAGCCAGGCTGCCGAAGGCGCCTGCACGCACTGCGCCGATGCCGAGAAGCAGCTGGTCCTGGCCCAGCGCGCGTGGATGCAGCTGCGCGACCACGACTGCGACGCGGTCTACGCCTTCAACGCCGATGGCACCTCGCGCAATGGCGCGCAGATGCATTGCCTGACCACCCTCGCGCGCGACCGTACGCGGCAGCTGCGCGATTTCTACGAACTGCTTTGACCCGAGCGCACCGCGCTTTCCCCTCTCCACTGACATCAAGACCACAGAGGCCCCTATGGATCTCCGCAAAATCAAGAAGCTGATCGACCTGCTGGAAGAGTCGAACCTCGCCGAAATCGAAATCAAGGAAGGCGAAGAGTCCGTGCGCCTGTCGCGCGCGCCCGTCTCCGGCTACGGCATGGTCCAGGCCCAGCCGCAGATGATGATGGCCCCGGCACCGGCCCAGGCCGCTGCCCCGGCGATGCCGATGCAGTCGCCGACCGAAGCCTCCACCGGTGGCACCGCCAAGGCCGGCAACGCCCTGCCCGATGGCCACGTGCTGCGCGCGCCGATGGTCGGCACCTTCTATGCCTCGTCCTCGCCGGACAAGCCGGCCTTCGTGTCGGTCGGCCAGGCCGTCAAGGCCGGTGAAACGCTGGCGATCATCGAAGCGATGAAAATGTTCAACCCGATCGAAGCCGATGTTTCCGGCACCATCGTCGCCATCCTGAGCGAAAACGGCCAGCCGGTCGAATTCGACCAGCCGCTGTTCGTGATCGGCTAAGGATTAGTCCATGCTCGACAAAGTCGTTATTGCCAACCGAGGGGAGATCGCGCTGCGCATCCTGCGCGCGTGCCATACCCTGGGCATCCGCACGGTGGCTGTGCATTCCACGGTCGACCGCAACCTCAAGCACGTGGCCATGGCCGACGAGTCGGTCTGCATCGGTCCGGCACCGTCCTCGGAGAGCTACCTCAACATCCCGGCCCTGATCGCTGCGGCGGAAGTCACCGACGCGCAGGCCATCCACCCGGGGTACGGCTTCCTCTCGGAGAACGCCGACTTCGCCGAGCGCGTGGAAGAATCCGGTTTCATCTTCATCGGCCCCAAGGCCGACACCATCCGCCTGATGGGCGACAAGGTGGAAGCGATCCGCGCGATGAAGGCGGCCGGCGTGCCGTGCGTGCCCGGCTCGGGCGGCCCGCTGACCGACGACATCGTGGCCAACACCAAGATCGCCCGTGAGATCGGCTACCCGGTCATCATCAAGGCCTCCGGTGGCGGTGGCGGTCGTGGCATGCGCGTGGTGCATGCCGAGGCCTCGCTGAAGGCGGCGATCGAGACCACCAAGTCCGAAGCCAAGGCCGCTTTCAGCAACGATCAGGTCTACATGGAGAAGTTCCTGGAGAATCCGCGCCACGTGGAGATCCAGGTGCTTGCCGACGGCCAGGGCAACGCCATCCACCTCGGTGAACGCGACTGCTCCATGCAGCGCCGCCACCAGAAAGTGGTGGAAGAAGCGCCGGCACCGGGCATCACCGCCGAGCTGCGCGACGAGATCGGCAAGGTCTGCGTGGAAGCCTGCATCCGCATCGGCTACCGCGGCGCGGGTACCTTCGAGTTCCTGTTCGAAGACGGTCGCTTCTACTTCATCGAAATGAACACCCGCGTGCAGGTGGAACATCCGGTGACGGAGA
This sequence comes from Stenotrophomonas sp. HMSC10F06, assembly GCF_001807865.1. Lineage (NCBI taxonomy): Bacteria > Pseudomonadati > Pseudomonadota > Gammaproteobacteria > Lysobacterales > Lysobacteraceae > Stenotrophomonas > Stenotrophomonas sp. HMSC10F06. The sequence continues at coordinate 95,887 of NZ_KV791285.1, forward strand.
TGGTGACCGGCATCGACCTGGTCTGCGAGCAGCTGCGCATCGCCGCCGGCCAGAAGCTGAGCATCAAGCAGAGCGACGTGGTGCTGACCGGCCACGCGATCGAATGCCGCATCAACGCCGAAGATGCCGAAACCTTCGTGCCGAGCCCGGGCCAGATCACCGCGTTCCATCCGCCGGGTGGCCCCGGTGTGCGCGTGGATACCCACATCTACAGTGGTTACCGCGTGCCGCCGAACTACGACTCGATGATCGGCAAGCTGATCGTGCACGGCCCGGATCGCGAGACCGCGATCGCGCGCATGCGCGTGGCGCTGAGCGAACTGGTCGTGGACGGCATCAAGACCAACGTCGCGCTGCAGCAGCGCATCATGCGCGACAAGGGCTTCCAGGCCGGTGGACAGAACATCCACTACCTGGAAAAGCGCCTGGCCGAACGCAAGAACAAGTCGATCGCGTTGACCTGATCGCTTGCGCGGGACGCTGGACAGCAGAAAGGCGGGGATTTCCCCGCCTTTTTGTTTGCGCGAACCGAGCTGCCATGGCCCGCGATGCCGGTGGCGCCAACCCGGGGTTGGTTGACCCGAGCCATGGCGAAGGCACGCCGCGGCCCCGCAGGGCGGGGCATGCCGCGCGTGCTTACCGCTTGGCGGTATCGGCCGCGGTGACCTGCGAATTCTTCACCGGCTCCACGCCCAGCGACGAGGTCGGATCGACGATCACCATCGTCTCGGTGGAACCATCCGGCCACACCACCTGGAAGGTGCTACCGGTCGGCAACGAAGCGAACGGCATGCCACTCTGCGCGCGATACACCGCAGCGACCTGACTGGCACCGGCACGACGCACTTCGGCATCGGCCTTGACCGAGGTCAACTGCACCTTGGACAGGCTTCGGTAACGATCATCGTAGGTATCGATCATCACCAGGCCCACTGCTCCGGCCGAGTACGCGACGAACAACGCGACCCAGAACCAGAATTTCGCACCGTGCAGGATTCGACGGTAATTCATCGCCCATTCCTCTGCTTGACCAGCTCTTCGACCAACACGTTCATTTTCCCCGCACCTTGCCGCGATACCGCGGCGTCATACACAAAAGTGGCAAAGTCCTGCCCACCGTTCTGCGAACAGATCCCTCCGTTCGCGCAGAAATTGTTCATCAGCACACTGTCCGGGCCGCACGCCATACCCAGTTCGCAGGCCGCCAGCCGCCAGGCCAGTTCGCTGAACTGATCGCCGGCCACCAGGCCGCTCATCGCGCTGTCCCCGCTGGCGCGCTGACCCATGCCTGGCGCGAGCGCCATGAAGGCTTCCGGATCGCGCGAATCCATCACGCGCTCGACCAGGCCGCGACGATAGGCCGGGGCGGTTTCCAGCGGATGACCTTCGGCGAACAGCGACGCCTCCGCAGCCAGGTTGCCGGCCTTGGCCGCCTCCAGACGCTGGGTCAGGATCAACGGGCGGCCGAGATTATCGCTGCTGACGAAACCCGCGCAGCGGCGCGACACGCGCTCGCGCGCGGCGACCATCGGTGCCGACGCGCTCATGCCCATGCCGGTGAGCAGGGTGTTGTCGAGCTGGTAACCGCCCGGGTCCATCGCGTACATGGCGCAGTAGTCGTACACCCGGCTCACCATCCACCCGGCCTCGGCGTTGCCATTGGCGGCCTGGAACTGCAGCCGCTGCGCGTAGGCGAACAAGTCGGTGTCGCCTTCGATATCCGCGCGCAGGTCCAGCGGAAGGCCCGAGGCCACCGCGGTGCCGCGCTCGCTGCCGAGCAGACGCCGGGCCAGCTGCCGCGCTTCGGCCGGAACCGCGCTGGTGGCCTCGCCGGCCTGGGGCCCATCCACCTGCGAGGTGGCCGGTTCGGCGTGCAGCACCCGATCGCCCGCGCGATAGCCCACCACCCCCAGCAACGCCAGGGCCGGTACGACCAGCAACCAGGTTTTCAGGGTCGGCACGAGCGCCATGGGCAGGACGTCACAGGCTGTCAGCGGTTGACAGCAGAACGCCCAGTTTAGCAAGCGCCCGCGAGGCTGTCTGAACCGGCTGTCAGGCCAATCTTACCGGCCGGCGAGACGCCCGCGCCGCGCGGCCGCCGGGACCATCGGCCCGCACTGGTCTAACATGCACGGTTTTCCGCCGGTCCCCTGCCCCCATGCCCTTCCTGGAACTGACCTTGCACTGCACCGAAGCCACCCAGCCGCGCTATGAGAATGCGCTGGACGACGTGGGCGCGCTGGCGGTGACCCTGCTCGATGCCGATGCCGACACCAGCAACGAGCGCGCGATCCTGGAGCCGGGCGTGGGCGAGACGCCACTGTGGAACGACCTGGTGCTGACCGCGCTGTTCCCGGGCGACACCAATGCGCTGGCCCTGCTGGCCGCGCTGGACGCCTTCGATCCGGGCCTGGACTGGGCAAATGCCAGCTTCCGCGCCGTGGCCGACGAAGACTGGGAACGCGCCTGGATCGACCAGTTCCAGCCGATGGCCTTCGGCGACCGCACCTGGATCGTGCCGTGGAACCACGACCTGCCGGAGGCCGCGCAGGCCGAGGATGCCGCCGTGGTCCGCCTGGACCCGGGCCTGGCGTTCGGTTCGGGCACCCACCCCACCACCGCGCTGTGCCTGCGTTGGCTGGACGGGCTGGCCACCGAAGGTGCGCTGGCCGGCAACACCGTGCTCGATTTCGGCTGCGGCTCGGGCATCCTCGCCCTGGCGGCGCTGAAGCTGGGGGCTGCCCGCGCGGTGGGCGTGGACAACGACCCGCAGGCGGTGATCGCCACCCGTGACAACGCCGAGCGCAATGGTCTTCAGGACCGGGTGCAGGTCTATCTGCCGGAGGACGAACCGCAGGCCACGTACCCGGTGGTGGTGGCGAACATCCTCGCCTCGGCGCTGGATGCACTGGCCGATGTGCTGGCCGCGCGCGTCGCGCCGGGCGGTCGCATCGCGCTGTCGGGCATCCTGCACGGGCAGGAAGGTGAACTGCTGGAGCGCTATGCCCCGGCCTTCGAGCAGCTGGCCGTGGCACAGGATGGCGACTGGATGCGCATCACCGGCGTCCGCCGTGCTTGAATAGCCCGTCCCCTGCCCGGTCCCGTGCCCATGTCCGAGCCTCCGATGCCGCCGCGACGCCCGCTCGCCACGTTCCTGCGTCCGTCTGCGCCGGCCCCGGCCGAACCGGCGGATCGTCCGGCCGTACCCGATGACACGCCGCCTGCGCCGTCGATGACATCCGTGGGCGATCGCATCGCGCCGCTGGCGGTGGAACAGGTGATCGATGCACAGCCGCTGCATGCGCCGCAGCGGTCCGCGCTGGCACCTGGCATCGGGGTCGACTCCGACGCTGATGCCGCATACCGGTTCGTCGCCGACGCGGCGCCCGCAGCCGCGCCGGTCGGGCAGGCGCCAGCGCCAGCGCCATCGCCTTCGACAGCGCTGCCCGATGACGGGCGCGCCCTGGGCGGGAACGCACCCACCCCGCCCACGGCTGCCCTGCCGCCAGCCGACGCGATCACCACGCCGAGCTTCCTGCGCCTGCCCGGTGCGCGCCTGCGCACGCCGCGCTGGCAGTGGGGCATGGTTGCCGGGCTGGCCGCGCTGCTGCTGGTGCAGATCGCGGTGGCCGACCGCGCCCGGCTGGCTGCCGATGCCGGCACGCGGCCGTGGATTGCCGGGCTGTGCAGCGTGCTGCGCTGCGCCTTGCCGGCCTGGCGCGAACCGACCGCTTTCAGCATGCTCAGCCGCGATGTACGCCCCGTTGCCGGCGTGGCCGGCGCGCTGCAGGTGCAGGCGAGCATCCGCAACGATGCACGCTGGGCCCAGGCCTGGCCGTCGCTGCGGCTGTCCCTGTCCGATGCCGATGGCCGCGTGATCGGCACCAATGTGTTCGCGCCGGCCGACTATCTGGATCGCGCGACGGACCCGGCCGCCACGCTGGAACCGGGCCAGAGCGCACAGATCGCCTTCCGCGTGCGGGAGCCTGCGGCGTCTACGGTCGCATTCACCTTTGAGTTCCTCTGAGGCACCGCCGGGCTGCCAGAGCGTGGCAGGCGGCCCACGCACGCGCTAGACTGACCCCATCATCATTCCGCCGTGGGCTGTTGTCCGCCCCGGCTCTTGCACCGGGAAACTCCTTGAACGCTGTCCTTTCTCGTCCTGACAACAGTCGTGGCGCGCCCAAGCCACCCCTGCGCGAACACGTGGCCCAGTCGGTCAGGCGCTACCTGCGGGACCTGGATGGCTGCGATGCGGACGATGTCTACGAGATCGTGCTGCGCGAGATGGAAATCCCGCTGTTCGTGGAAGTGCTCAACCATTGCGAAGGCAACCAGAGCCGCGCCGCTTCGATGCTCGGCATCCACCGCGCCACCCTGCGCAAGAAGCTGAAGGAATACGGCATCACCACCTGATGCCGGGCCGGGCGCGCGCATCGTTCCCGAGGAAAAGAAGGCCGGATCGAGCACGCCTCGGTACCGGCCTTCGTCGTTTCAGGGGCCCGCAGGCCGTCGTGGTGACCACCAACGCGGCCATGCCAGCGCCACTGGCCTACAATATGGCCCCGCTCCGCTTCGATCTCCTGCCCCCATGAGTTCCGATCTGCTGCCCGTGCGCCGGGCCCTGCTGTCCGTTTCCGACAAAACCGGTCTGATCGACCTGGCCCGCGCCCTCGCTGCGCGCAACGTGGAGCTGCTCTCCACCGGCGGGACCGCCAAGGCGATCCGCGAGGCTGGCCTGGCAGTGAAAGATGTCGCCGACGTCACCGGCTTCCCGGAAATGATGGATGGCCGGGTCAAGACCCTGCACCCGATGGTGCACGGCGGCCTGCTCGGCCGCGCCGGGCTGGATGACGCCGTCATGGCCGAACACGGCATCGGCGCGATCGATCTGCTGGTGCTGAACCTGTATCCGTTCGAATCGGTCACCGCCAAGGCGGACTGCACCCTCGAAGACGCCGTGGAGAACATCGACATCGGTGGCCCGGCGATGCTGCGTTCGGCCGCAAAGAATTTCGCCCGCGTGGCGGTGGCGACCGATCCGTCGCAGTACGACGAACTGCTGGCCGAACTGGACGCCAATGACGGCAAGCTGTCGGCGGCCAAGCGCTTCGCCTTTTCGGTCGCCGCGTTCAACCGCGTGGCCCAGTACGACGCGGCGATCAGCAATTACCTCTCGGCCGTGACCACCACCGACACCGCCGTGCCGGTGCGCGCGGAGTTTCCGGCCCAGATGAATTCGAACTTCGTGAAGGTGATGGATCTGCGCTACGGCGAGAACCCGCACCAGAGCGGCGCGTTCTATCGCGACCTGTACCCGGTGCCGGGCACGCTGGCCACCTTCCAGCAGCTGCAGGGCAAGGAACTGAGCTACAACAACCTCGCCGACGCCGATGCCGCGTGGGAATGCGTGCGTCAGTTCGACGTGCCGGCCTGCGTGATCGTCAAGCACGCCAACCCGTGCGGCGTGGCCGTGGGCGCCGGCAACGGCGATGCCTACGAGCTGGCCTATGCGACCGACCCGACCAGTGCCTTCGGCGGCATCATCGCCTTCAACCAGCCGCTGGACGCGGCCACCGCCAAGGTGATCCTGGACCGCCAGTTCGTTGAAGTGCTGATCGCTCCGGATTACGAGCCGGCCGCGCTGGAATACGCGACCAAAAAGGCCAACGTGCGCGTGCTGCGCATTCCGCATGGCGAAGGCCTCAACAACTACGACACCAAGCGGATTGGTTCCGGCCTGCTGATGCAGAGTGCCGACAACCGCGGCATGCGCCGCGACGAACTGACCGTGGTGAGCAAGCTGGCGCCGACCGAGAAGCAGTTCGCCGATCTGCTGTTCGCCTGGAAGGTCGCCAAGTTCGTCAAGTCCAACGCGATCGTCTACGCCAAGGACAACCGCACCATCGGTGTCGGCGCCGGCCAGATGAGCCGCGTGTACTCGGCGCGCATCGCCGGCATCAAGGCCGCCGATGCGAACCTGGTGGTGGAAGGCTCGGTGATGGCCTCCGATGCGTTCTTCCCGTTCCGCGATGGCATCGATGCCGCCGCTGCCGCCGGCATCAAGGCGGTGATCCAGCCGGGTGGCTCGATGCGCGACAACGAAGTGATCGCCGCCGCCGATGAGCATGGCCTGGCGATGGTGTTCACCGGCGTCCGTCACTTCCGTCACTGATGCTGGCATCGACACGGATGTCGTCCTCGCTCCGCAATCGCCTCGCAGCGGTGGTCATGGCCGTTGCTGCGGGGCTGCTGGGCTGCACGCCTGCCAGTGAACCGGGGGCGTCTTCCGAGCCCGCCAAACCGCACCGTGTGCTCAACACCACGGCGCAGCCAGAAGACACGATCCGCGTCAGGGGCGATCACACCGAGCGCCTGCAGGCCTTCCTGCGCCTGCGCTATGGCGACAAGGCCGCACTGGATGCGCCGTGGAAGGATGCGTGGGAGGACACCGAGGTGGAGGCACTTCGCCCGGTCACCCGCCGTGTGTGCGCGCGTGACACGGCCACGGCCGACGGTCAGGAACAGACCCTGCTGGCGGTGTGCCAGACCCTGGACGATGCCGCCACGGTCGAGCCGGGCCGGGTCGATCTGTACGTGCTGCGCGTGGGTACGGACGAGGAAAAAACCAACCGGGGCGGCTTCTTCGCGCAGCTGCCCGCCGATGATCCGCTGCTGGTCATGGCCCAGCGCCTGCAGGGGCAGTACGGGCGCCACGGTTCACCCGGCACGGTTCAGATCGCGCAGCTCGGCCCGCAGCGCCGCGCGTTCCAGATCTCCCACGAGGAACACCGGCGCGGCCATCGGCGCGTCTGGCGCAGCTACATCGCCGAACACAACCATCGCCTGCGCGATGTCGCCCGGTACCGCGATCACCTCGACAACCTTGCCCTGCACGGCTGTGACGGCAATCCGGCCGACTGCGGCGAGGGCGTGTTCGCGGTCGACTTCAACACGACCGTGGGCGACAGCAACGCCGTGGAGGGCTACTGGCCGCTGACGGTGCGTGCCAGCGGCCACGACTGCACGGGACCTGCGACCGCGTTCTACCACCTCATCTTCGATGCCCGGCAGCGCGCGTATCCGGTGCCGGACGACCTGCAGCGCGACGGCTGCGCCGACAGCTGAGGCCGTGGGTTGCCACGGCAGCCGACCGCCCGAATGCGCCCGCCGCCCGCACCGCGTAAAATCACGTTCCTGCCCTCTTACGCGAGAACTGCATTGAAGATCCTGGTCATCGGCGCTGGCGGCCGTGAACACGCCCTGGCCTGGAAGCTGGCCCAGTCCGCGAAGGTCCGCGAGGTCATCGTCGCCCCCGGCAATGCAGGCACCGCGACCGAACCCAAGTGCCGCAACGTGGCCGTCAAGGTCACCGACCTGGACGGCCTGCTGGCACTGGTCGGCACCGAAGGCATCGGCCTGACCGTGGTCGGCCCGGAAGTGCCGCTGGTGGCCGGTGTGGTCGATCGCTTCCGCGCCGCCGGGCACCGCATCTTCGGGCCCACCGCCGCCGCCGCGCAGCTGGAAGGCAGCAAGGCGTATGCGAAGGACTTCCTGGCCCGCCACAAGATCCCGACCGCGTTCTACGCCGTGCACACCGAGGTCGAGCCGGCGCTGGCCTACCTGCGCGAGAAGGGCGCACCGATCGTGGTCAAGGCCGATGGCCTGGCCGCCGGCAAGGGCGTGATCGTGGCGATGACCCTGGCCGAGGCCGAGGACGCGGTGCGCGACATGCTCTCCGGCAATGCCTTCGGCGATGCTGGCGCACGCGTGGTGATCGAAGAATTCCTGGACGGCGAAGAAGCCAGCTTCATCTCGATGGTGGACGGCAGGACCGCGCTGCCGATGGCGACCTCGCAGGACCACAAGCGCGTCGGCGACGGCGACACCGGCCCGAACACCGGCGGCATGGGCGCGTACTCGCCGGCCCCGGTGGTGACCGATGAAGTGCATGCGCGCGTGATGCGCGAGGTGGTCAACCCGACCGTGCAGGGCATGATCGCCGACGGCATTCCGTTCACCGGCTTCCTCTATGCCGGCCTGATGATCGATGCCAGCGGCGCGCCGAAGGTGATCGAATTCAACGTGCGCTTTGGCGATCCGGAAACCCAGCCGGTGATGCTGCGCCTGCAGTCGGACCTGGTGGATCTGGTCGAAGCGGCGATCGACGAGCGCCTGGATACCGTGGAGGCGCAGTGGGACCCGCGCCCGTCGCTGGGCGTGGTGATGGCGGCCTCGCCGTATCCGGAGACCCCGATCACCGGTGACGTGATCCACGGCCTGGACGCTGTCGCCGCGACGGCCAAGGTGTTCCATGCCGGCACCACGCTGGACGCGCAGGGCCAGGTGCTCAGCGCCGGCGGCCGTGTGCTGTGCGTGGCTGCACTGGGCGGCACGGTGGGCGAAGCACAGCGCAACGCCTACGCCGGCGTCGGTGCGATCCACTGGGCGCATGAGTTCCACCGCGGTGATATCGGCTGGCGGGCGATCGCGCGCGAGCAGGGCTGAGGCGGGTCAAGGGCAGCGACGGCTGCCGTACAGCGCAACGGCCCGGCATTGCCGGGCCGTTGTTCTAGAGGACGGCGTCGAGGCCTTTCCGGTCGATCAGGTTCAACAGTTTCAGCGATGGCCCACTGGGCTTCTTGTCGCCCTGCTCCCAACTGCGCACCGTTGAAACGCTGGTGTTGAGAACGCCTGCGAATACCGGCTGGCTGAGCGCAAGCGACGTGCGAAGTGCACGGATCTGGGCGCTGCTGTACGTGGGCACCGGCTCCAGGCACAGGGCGTCGTAGCAGATCAATCGACGCTTATCGATGACGCCATGCGCATGCAGGTGGACCGCAGCATCGTGCACGGCCTCCAGAAGTCGGCTCTTCGCGCGCCCGCGTTCAGAGGTCTTTGTCATGACAGATCTCCTGCAGGTCGCCGCATTTCACGGCGTGGTCCAACTGTGTCGAGCTCATTCCAAGAAATTCCGAGGCATACAATTGGAGCGCATCCCGTTCCGTAGCACTGATTGTCGCGCGCTCGTTCTTCTCATAGCCAAACAGGAAGAACCAACTGGTGCCCACCGGGGCCGCGATGATGGTCCGGACACTCCCGCGCTTACCACGACCAGGCAACCGCACCCGCTTCTTGAAGATGCCACCGCCCAGGTCAGCATCCACCAGGCCTCGACGCATCTCATCGACCGCGCGGCACAGGGCCTCGGCGGTGAGCGCAGACCTGCGCAGGCTGCGGTTGAAGCTCCGGGTGCGGAAGACACGTTGCATGATCATACCGTGCCACTGAGTGGTACGGCGTGAACATCAGCACGTGGCGTGCCCGGCTGTCGGAAAGATCAGTGGGCAAACACAGGTACAGCGCTGCCAGAACAGAAAAGGCCCGGCATCACGCCGGGCCTTTTCGCGTGACCACGCCAGTCACTGCATCACGCAGTAAACAGCGCCTTCATCTTCTTCAGGGCATTCGCCTCGACCTGGCGGATGCGTTCGGCCGACACGCCGTACTCATCGGCCAGCTCCTGCAGCGTCACCTTGCTGTCCGCGTCCAACCAGCGACGGCGGATGATGTCGCGCGAACGCGCATCCAGTTCGGCCATGCCTTCGCGCAGCAGCTGCAGCTGATTGTCTTCGCTGTCCATCCGCTCATACGCCATCGAAGGATCTTCTTCGTTGGCGCGCAGGTAGGCAGCCGGCGACGGCGGCGCATGATCGTCATCGTCATCGCTGGAGAGATCGAAACCGATATCGCGACCCGACAGGCGCGACTCCATCTCGAGCACTTCACGCTCGGACACGTTCAGGTCCTTGGCCACCGCGCTGACTTCGGCCGCGTTCATCCAGCCCAGGCGGGTCTTGGACTTGCGCAGGTTGAAGAACAGCTTGCGCTGCGCCTTGGTCGTGGCGACCTTGACGATGCGCCAGTTCTTGAGGATGAACTCGTGCATTTCCGCACGGATCCAGTGCACCGCGAACGACACCAGGCGAACGCCCATGTCCGGGTCGAAGCGCTTCACCGCCTTCATCAGGCCGATGTTGCCTTCCTGGATCAGGTCGCCCAGCGCCAGGCCGTAGCCGTTGTAGCCACGGGCGACGTGCACCACGAAGCGCAGGTGGGAATGGACCAGCTCGCGCGCGGCGTCCAGATCCAGCTCGTCGCGGAAGCGGCGGGCCAGATCCTGCTCGTCATCGACCGACAGCACCGGGATCTGGTGCACGGCACCGATGTAGGCGTCCAGCGAACCGAGCGCACTGGGAATCGGGAGATTGTTTGCCACAAGGGCAGTAGAGGTGTTCTGGCTCATAGCACTCATCTTAGCAGTCCCGGAATTGGACTGCTAAAGGGGAAAGAAGTTCCAGCGTTCTGTGGATGGGATGCTGGTACAGATTGCCCGTCTAACGTACCGCGAAATGATGACAGTGGCGAGAGCCTGGAAACGAGGCATCAACCCCCATGAAATCAATAGGATAGGGTGATGAATTGGGTGATATCACGTGTTTTCTGGCTGAACAGCCCGCCAGAAGCGCCCATTCATCCCGGAAAGGTTGCCGGCAGTTCAGCCAGGCATGGCTTGGCTCTACCCCCCATGCCCCCACGAAGCCGACCGCCAACACCGCCATCCCCTGTAGTGCCACGCCATGCGTGGCAGCCCGAACCCACCGAAGCCGTAATCCACGCCATGCGTGGCAGCCCGAACTCACCGACGCCTGGCAATACCCCGCCATGTTCAACCCGCAAGCGGCAGGTGGGGCAATCCATCATCGAGATGCTGGCCGTCTAGATGACGACCGCCAGTGATTACGCCGCCGGCTCCAGCGCAGCGCGCGGCGGCAGCGACCAGTCGATGCGGCCGTGGCCGCGGCGCTGCAGGTACTCGTTGGTCATCGAGAAATGCCGGCACCCCAGGAAGCCGCGATGCGCCGACAACGGTGACGGATGCGGTGCCTTGAGCACGCGGTGCCGGCCGGTATCGATGACCTTGCCCTTCTGCTGGGCGTAGCTGCCCCACAGCAGGAACACCACGCCCTCACGCTCGCGGTTGAGGGTATCGACCACGTGGTCGGTGAAGCCCTCCCAGCCGCGCCGCTGGTGCGCACCGGCGCTGCCCGCTTCCACGGTCAGCACCGCGTTGAGCAGCAGCACGCCGCGATGCGCCCACGGCAGCAGGCACCCGTGGTCGGGGCGCGGAATGCCCAGATCGGCCTCGATCTCTTTGTAGATGTTGAGCAGCGACGGCGGTACCGGCACGCCCGGCATCACCGAGAAGCTCAGGCCGTGCGCCTGGCCGTACCCGTGATACGGATCCTGGCCGAGGATGACCACCTTGACCTGGTCGAAGGGCGTGGCATCGAAGGCGGCAAAGATCTGCGGGCCCGGTGGGAACACCTGGGCTCCGGCCGCTTTGCGCTGGCGCAGAAAAGCGGACAACTCCCGCATGTCCGGCCGCAGCAGGTAATCACCGATACGCGTCTTCCAGCTCGGTTCGAGCTGGATGCTGGGTACTACATCGTCATTCATCGCACTGCAGGCTTGTCGTTGAGGCGGGACAGACGCAGCTGGAACAGCACCTTGGTGATGAGCAGCCGCTCTTCGATCGGCTTCTGCACCAGATCGTTGGCACCGGCCTGGAGCAGACCGGATTGATTGTGCGGGTTGCCGTCGCCGGTCATCACCAGCACCGGCAGGCGGCGTTTGCCGTAGCCGAAATCCACGCGCACGCGCTGCACCACGTCGCGACCACTGAGCTCGCCCTTGAGCGTGACATCGGTCAGCACCAGGTCGATGCGATGGCTGCTGCGGCCAAGCGACTCGGCGGTGAGCAGCGCGAACGCATCTTCGGCGGTCAGCACGTGCAGCACGTTCAGGCCCTGCCGTTCGAGCATGCGCTTGGTCGCCTCGGCGACGACGCGGCTGTCTTCAACGTACAGGATCGTCGCGCCGGGAATCGTCTCCGGCTGCACATAGCCGCGGATGAAGGTGGCCAGCGCTTCGTGACCGAGCGCCTTGTCGAAATAGTCGGTGACGTACTCAGTGAAGCGACGCTGCTCCAGATGCTGCTGCGCATCGCCGGAGACCACGATCACCGGTACGTAGGCCTGCCCCGCGGCGTCGCGCACGATGCGCGCCAGGTCGAGCCCGTCGCCATCGCTCAGCGTGAGCGAGGTGGTGACCAGGCTGACCGGGCCGGCATCCAGCGCCGCCCGCGCCTCGGCGATGCTCGCACAGCCCACCACCTCCACCGCCGGCAGTTCGCGTTGCAGCACATCGGCGATCAACTTGCGGACCAGCCGGGAGCCATCGACGACCATCACGCGCGGTGCGTCGTCGACGAGGTGCTTGAGGGCTTGCGGACGCATGCGGGGCTCAGGTTTCGGTGGGACGGGTCTGGCGCAGGAAATGTCCCGTCACCAGCCAGGCGCCCAGCCAGCCCAGCACCACGGTGCCGAGCAGCACGAACGAGGAATGCAGCAGGTCCAGACCATGCAGCACGAACGGGCTGCCATAACTCTGCGAGAGCGCGGCCAGCGGCGGGCGCAGCGCCAGCCCGGCGGCACCGATCAGGGCCAGCGCCACCGCGCCGGCGCCCAGGCCGTACCACGCGCCCAGGTACAGGAACGGGCGACGGATGAAGCCATCGCTGGCACCGAGCAGCTGCAGCACGCCGATCTCATCGCGGCGGGCCTGGATATCCAGGCGCACCGTGTTGCCGACCACCAGCGCGGCACCGAGCCCGAGCAGCACCGACAACACCTGCACCAGGCGCGTGCCGAAACCCAGCCAGCCATCCAGCCGCTTGCGCCACAGTGCATCGTGCTGCACCAGGTCGGCCTGCGGCAGGGCTTCCAGCGACTGCGCCAGGCGCGCGTCATCGGCGCCCTCGCCCGGGGTCACGATCAGCAGCGTCGGCAGCGGGTTGTCGTGCAGCGCATCGATCGCTTCGCCGAGCCCGGCGCTTTCGCGCAGCTCGGCCAGGCCCTGCTCCGGGGTCTGCACGGTGACGTTGGCCACATCGGCGCGGCCGCGCAGGGTCTCGGCGACTTGGCGGGCCGCATCGGTACCGGCATCGGTCTTGAGGAACAGGTTGATGTCGCGCGACTGCTGCACGCTGCCGGCGAAGTGCTTGAGGTTGTCCAGCGCGATCGACAGGCCCAGCGGCAGGGCCAGCGCCAGCGCCATGACCATCACCGTGAGCAGGGTCGCCCACGGCTTGCGCCAGGCGCGGCCGAGGCTGAAGACCACGCTGTGGCCGTGATGGTGCAGCCACACGCCCAGGCGCGAGGGCGCGGCGGTTTCCTTGGTCACCGGAGTATTCATTCGGCCAGGTCCTGCGGCGAGATGTCATCGACCAGGCGGCCGTGATCCAGGATCAGCACGCGCTTGCGCATGCGTCGCAGCAGGGCCAGATCGTGGCTGACCACCAGCACGCTGGTGCCGCGATCGGGCAACTCGGCAAACAACGCCATGATTTCCGCCGCCAACGTGGGATCGAGATTGCCGGTGGGTTCATCGGCGACCAGCAGCTTGGGCTCGCCGACAATCGCACGGGCGATGCCGACGCGCTGCTGCTCGCCGGCCGACAACTGCGAGGGCAGCGCTTTTTCGCGATGGCCCAGGCCCATCCGTTCGAGCACCGAGCGCACGCGCTTGCCGATCTCGTTGCGACGGGTGCCACGCAGGATCAGCGGCAGGGCGACATTCTCGGCGATGCTGCGGTCCATCAGCAGGCGGTGGTCCTGGTAGACCGCACCGACCTCGCGCCGATGCCGTGGAATACTGCCGCCGCGCACCTTCAGCAGGTTGCGCTCATCGAAGATCACCGCGCCGCGGCTGGGCCGCTCGTCGAGATGGATCAACTTGAGCAGGGTGCTCTTGCCCGCACCGGAATGACCGGTAACGAACAGCATCTCCCCGGGGGCGACATCGAAGCTGACGTCCACCAGTGCCTGGTGGCCGCCGGCATATTGTTTGCTGACATTGTCAAAACGCAGGACGCTCATCCCCTGATTATGCAGGACGAGCGTGGCGCGTAGGTAACGGCAACCTGATGGGGGGGCTGATCGGTAGCGCCGGCCAGCGGCCGGCACTACCTCAGCCGTCAGGTCTTACGAACCGGAGAGCATCCGGCGGATCTTGCGGCCCAGGCGGGTCAGGAACGAGGCGCCCGGATCGGCGGCCGGCGTGCCGCGCATCGGCTTGGCGGTCACCTGCACCGGGGTCACCGGGCCGGTGGCTGCCGCGCCTTCGGCACCTTCGACCGGACGGCCGTGGCGGCGACGACGACGCTTGCGCGGGGCGCGCTCGCCTTCCACGGCGGGGCTGCCCTCGGCGGACGGGGCGGCGGTCGGTGTGAGCTGCGGCTTGGCCACGGCATCGGCGGCGGCAGCCACCGGCTGCTCGCCTTCCACGCGCGGCTTGCGCTCACGGCGCGGCTTGCCATCGGCACTGCGCTCACCCGGGGCGCGGCGCTCGCCGCGGCCACCGGACGGCTTGCCGCCGCGGCTGCTGCCACCGCCACGACGCTGCTCTTCCGCCGCACGCGCTTCGCGCGCTTCACGGAAGATCTGGCCGACGCTCTCGTTCTCGTCGCCCTCGGCATCACCCTCGCCTTCGGGCGACGGTGCACGCGGCGCGCGCGGGATCGGGGTCAGGATTTCGCTGGTGACCGGCTCGACCGGAATCTTCTGGTCGATGTAGGCCTCGATATCCGGCAGGCCCATCGCGTAGCGCTCGCAGGCGAAGCTGATCGCATCACCCTCTTCACCCAGCCGCGCGGTGCGGCCGATGCGGTGCACGTAGTCTTCCGCATCGAACGGCAGGTCGTAGTTGTAGACGTACTTGATGCCGTCGATGTGCAGGCCGCGGGCGGCCACATCGGTGGCCACCAGGATTTCCAGCTGGCCCTTCTGGAAGCGGTTGAGCAGGCTTTCGCGCTTCTTCTGCGGCACATCGCCGGACAGCACGCCGACGCGGTAGCCGGCCTTCTCCAGCGAACGCGCGACGCGCTCGACGAACACCTTGGTATTGACGAACACCATGGTGCGGGCGCCTTCGCTGCGCGAGAGCAGGCCCAGCAGCAGCGGGATCTTCTCTTCGTCGGCCGGGAAGTAGATGCGCTGGCGCACGCGGGCGGCGGTGATCGATTCGCTCTCCACCACCAGCTTCTGCGGCTCGTTCATGTGCTCATAGGCCAGCTCCAGCACGCGGTGGCTGAGCGTGGCGCTGAACAGCAGCGTCTGGCGCGTGGTGCGCTCGGGCATGCGGCGCAGCAGGAAGCGGATGTCCTTGATGAAGCCCAGGTCGAACATGCGGTCGGCTTCGTCGAGCACGCAGATCTCGCAGGCGTGCAGCGAGACCACCTTGTGCTGCTTGACGTAGTCGATCAGGCGGCCCGGGGTGGCGATGATCACGTCCACGCCCTGCTGCAGGATCTCGCGCTGCTTGTCGTAGTCCACGCCACCGTAGACCAGCGCGAAGCGCAGGCCAAGGTCGGAGCCGAACTTCACAGCGTCCTTGTGGATCTGGATGGCCAGCTCACGGGTCGGGGCCAGGATCAGCGCGCGCGGGTCTTCCGGCTTGCGGTCGGCCAGCGCCGGACGGGTCAGCAGGCGGTTGACCACGGCGACCAGGAAGGCCAGGGTCTTGCCGGTACCCGTCTGGGCCTGGCCGGCGACGTCGCCGCCGGGCAGCGCGACCGGCAGGGTCAGCGCCTGGATGGGCGTGCAGCGGGTGAATCCGGCTCCTTCAAGGCCGGCCTGCAGGGCCGGGTGCAGCTCGAAGGAGGAGAAGGTCAAATCGGTCAGCGGTTTGTCGCTCATGAGTCCGTCTTGGTAAGGCCAGCCGGCAGAGGTGCGGGTGGCTTGCATCATCTTGGGGGGCACCGTCGCAAACGGCCCCTGCGCCGGGATTGGCGGGGCCGGACTTGGGTCCAGGGCGCCGCGCAATGCCCCAGTTTAGCGCAATGTCGGCCCCAAACCGGGACCGGCGGTCGCACCATCCTCTGAGAATTCCCGGCATCAGGACCTCTGGGTGGCCCTGTCGGCGTCGGCTTGGCCCCTGGACCCCGCGTTCACCGGCCCTGCCGCCGGTTGAACAGCCGCGTCCGTTGGACTGGAACCCAAGCCGGTGGTGCCACATATCTGACGTGACCGCCCCGCTTGGACAGGGGGGCGATCACGGGACGCTTCTTTCCAACCAGCGTCTGTCCGGTCACGGCGATAGCGGTACACTGCGCCCCGTGAGCGTCCAGGCATCCGCCGAACGCACCGCTGGCCGCCCGCGGCCACGAGGCACCAGACGAGGGTGACGCCCGGTTGGCGTTGCCCAAATTCAACTTCCTCCGGCCCTGCCGGGTGCATTACCAGACGAGAAACCAAGATGAGCGACAAGGTTGTACATGTCGGCGACGCCGACTTTGATAGCGCAGTGCTGAATTCCAAGGAACCGGTGCTGGTCGATTTCTGGGCCGAATGGTGTGGTCCCTGCAAGATGATCGCCCCGGCCCTGGACGAACTGGCTGACGCCTACAACGGCCGCGCCAAGATCGCCAAGGTCAACGTGGACCAGAACCGTGCCCTGGCCGCCAAGTACCACGTGCGCTCGATCCCGATGCTGCTGGTGTTCAAGGACGGCGAAGTCCAGGCCCAGCAGATCGGTGCCGTCGGCAAGGCCCAGCTGGCCGGCATGCTCGACAAGGCCCTGGCCTGATCGCTGCAGGCAGCCGGCCCCGTCCGGCTGCCACGCGGGCCCATCGCCCGCATGAATGACCCTGCCCCACCCGGCTTGCGCGCTGCCGCGAGCCGGTGTTAGTGTCGGCATATCCGGCCGCATTCGCGCGCCGCATCTTCTGGACGCAGTTTCCTTCCAGATCCTTTCCCAACGTTCGCCGCCCTGCCGGGCGCTCGCACCTTCTAGCGAGGAATCCAGCACTTGTCCGATATCACTACTTCCGAACCCGGGAGCGCCGACGCGCCCGCCGAGAAGCGCGTGCGCAAGCCGCGCGTCGCCAAGGCCGCCGCCAACACCGCTGCCGAGGCAGGTTCCCCCCCCTCACAACCCGCTCTGCCTCTGGCTGCCGCGTCTGACGCGCCGGCGCCGGCTGCTGCTCCTTCGGCAGCCCCGCAGGCATCGGCGCCGGCAGCTCCTGCCGGTGGCGACGCATCGCCCTCGCAGGGCGGTGGTCAGCAGGACACCGGCGACGGTGGCCAGCGCAACCAGAATGGCCGGCACCAGAACCAGAACCAGCAGGGCGGGCAGAACCCGTACCAGCAGGGTCAGGGCCAGAACCAAGGCCAAGGCCAGGGTCAGGGCCAAGGCAACCGCCGCGACCGTTTCCGCAATCGCCGTGACCGCAACCGCGGTGGCGATCGCTACAACGATGACGGCATGCCGCAGGACAACGGCGAACAGCAGCCGTTCGTGCGCAGCCAGCAGGCCAATGTGCCCGAGGGCTTCCCGGTCTATTCGCTGAGCGACCTCAAGCGCATGCCGGCGCAGAAGCTGCTGGAAATCGCCGAGCAGCTGCAGATCTCCGAAGGCGTGGCCCGTGCCCGCAAGCAGGACGTGATCTTCGCCCTGCTCAAGGTGCTGACCCGTCATGGTGACGGCGTCGCCGCCGACGGCGTGCTGGAAATCCTGCCCGACGGCTTCGGCTTCCTGCGTGCGGCCGAAGCCAGCTACCTGGCTGGCCCGGACGATACCTACATTTCGCCCAGCCAGATCCGCCGCTTCAACCTGCGCACCGGCGACCACCTGTCCGGCCGCATCCGCTTCCCGAAGGACGGCGAACGCTACTTCGCGCTGTCGATCGTGGACACCATCAACGGTGAGCCACTGGAAGCGTCCAAGAACAAGGTGCTGTTCGAGAACCTCACCCCGCTGTTCCCGCGCAAGCGCTTCACCCTGGAACGCGGCAACGGTTCGTCCGAAGACATCACCGGCCGCATCCTCGATCTGATGGCACCGCAGGGCAAGGGTCAGCGTTCGCTGATCGTCTCCCAGCCCAAGGCCGGCAAGACGATGATGATGCAGCAGGTGGCCACGGCGATCACCACCAATCATCCGGACGTGCACCTGATCGTGCTGCTGATCGATGAGCGCCCGGAAGAAGTGACGGAAATGCAGCGCACCGTGCGCGGCGAAGTCATCAGCTCCACCTTCGACGAACCGGCTGCGCGCCACGTGCAGGTCGCCGAAATGGTGATCGAGCGGGCCAAGCGCCTGGTCGAGCACAAGAAGGACGTGGTGATCCTGCTCGACTCGATCACCCGCCTGGCGCGTGCCTACAACAACGTGGTGCCCAGCTCCGGCAAGGTGCTCACCGGTGGTGTGGACGCCAACGCCCTGCACCGTCCGAAGCGCTTCTTCGGCGCGGCGCGTAACGTGGAGGAAGGCGGCAGCCTGACCATCATCGCTACCGCGCTGGTCGATACCGGCAGCAAGATGGACGAGGTGATCTACGAAGAGTTCAAGGGCACCGGCAACAGCGAAGTGCACCTGAGCCGTCGCATCTCCGAAAAGCGCGTGTTCCCGGCGATCGACATCAACCGCTCGGGTACCCGCCGCGAAGATCTGCTGATCGAACCGGAACTGCTGCAGAAGATCTGGATCCTGCGCAAGCTGCTGCATCCGATGGATGAAATGGCCGCAATGGAATTCCTGCTCGACAAGATGAAGAACACCAAGTCCAACGACGAGTTCTTCGGTTCGATGAAGCGCTGATCGGCGCAGCATCCGGACAGAAAGAGGCCCCGCACTGCGGGGCCTTTTTCGTTGAGAGGGTGCCCGGGTAGTGCCGGCCGCTGGCCGGCTCCACACATCCTCCGCCGAACGCCGGCCGGGCAGAGCCCGGCTCTACGGGCAGCGCACCACGCCCGGCGCCTTGTCTGCATTCACCGACACGCGCACCTGGGTAAACGCCGCCGCAAACGGCGTGTCGGCGCTCACCACGAACGGTGCTTCCACCGCACCCAGGTCCACGCCCTGCTTGGCAAAGCACGCCAGCGGTACGGTCACGGTCTGCTTCTGCCCCGGCGAAAGGGTGGCCAGGACCGGCGCGATATCCACGCCGCCCTCGCAGCCGGTACCGCACTGCATGCTCACCTTCACCGGCGACACCGGGCGCTGCACCAGCTGCACATCGAACTGCAGCGCGCCGTGGTTGCGTGCCAGCGCACCCAGGTTGCGCCGCGAGGAACTGCGTGCGATCAACTGCGCCGGCGCCAGCCAGGTCACTTCCTTGGCATCCTGCTGGGTATTGATCTGCACGGTGCGTACCTGCACTACCGGCGCGGCGGACGGCCAGCGCAACGTGGCGTTGAGATCGTTGCCCAGCGGCTGGGTGGCACCAGCGGCCGCCACATGCAGCGCGAACGGCGGCGTGTCGGCCCGGTTGAAGATCGGCAGCGTGGTGACCTCGCCGCAGTTGTCCGGGTTGGCCTCGGGCAGGCGGTCGACCTTGCCCGGGGTGCGGTAACTCAGGCCGTGGCCGAGCGCGAACAGCGGCGGCTGCTTCGGATCCGGACGGTCGATCGGCGCCGGGCACGGCACGCCCGGCCACGGGAAGCTCAGCCGCCCGCGGAAATCATGCGCGGGCTTGCCGTCCTTGCCAGCCACCAGCACGTCGGTGATGCCCTTGCCTTCGGTACCCGGCAGCCACGCCGCCACGAAGGCCTGGGAGTGGTTGAGCAGGTCGTTGGTGTACATCGGGCGCCCGGAGAAGTACACGGTCACCACCGGCTTGCCACTGGCCTGGGCCGCGCGCAGCACGGCCAGATCCTGCGGATAGGCACGGCTGTGGCTGACCGGATCGGACGCGAGGATGTCGCCGTTGGTTTCGGCATATGGCGTCTCGCCGATCACGGCCACCACGACGTCGAACTGCGCGGGATCCAGCGCCGTCGCATCGGCGCTGTAGGCAACCTTCTGTGCGCCAAGTTCGGCACGCAGCGCCCCCAGCACCGAATCGGCAGTGGGGAAATCGGCATTGCGGTTCTCGGTGCCCTGCCAGGTCAGCGACCAGCCACCGGACTGATCGGACAGGTTGTCGGCACTCTTGCCGACCACCATCACCCGCGCATCGCGGCGCAGTGGCAACACCTTGGCCTCGTTCTTGAGCAGCACCAGCGACTCACGCACGGCCTGGCGCGCCAGCTCACGGTGCTGCACGGCGGCGACGTCACCGGCATGACGGCTGTCGGACGGCTTGTGATCGAACAGGCCCGCGCGCAGCTTCACGCGCAGGATGCGGGTGACCGCATCATCGATGCGCGCCATCGGGATCTCCCCGCTCTCCACCTGGGCGATGGTATTGGCGATGAAGGCCTTCCAGTCATCGGGTACCATCACCATGTCGATGCCGGCGTTGATCGCCTGCGCACAGCTGTCGTTGCGGCAGCCCGGCACCTGGGCGATCCCGTTCCAGTCGGAGACGACGAAACCGTCGAAGCCCATCTTCTCCTTCAGCGCGCCGGTCAGCAGCGCTTTGTTGCCGTGCATCTTGCCGTAGTCGACGCCACCGCTGCGGTCGTTCCAGCTGTTGAACGAGGCCATCACCGTCTGCACGCCTTCGCCAAGCGCACCGTAGTAGCCCTGCCCGTGCACGTTGATCATGGTGGCCTTGTCGACCAGCGCTTCGCCCTGGTCGCGGCCGCTGTCGGTCGCGCCATCGCCGATGTAGTGCTTGGCGGTGGCAACGACATTGCCGTCGTCGCCGAAGCGCCCCTGCGCACCCCTGACATAGGCCTGGGCGAATTCGCGTACCACGTGCGGGTCGGAGGAATAGCTTTCGTAGGTGCGCCCCCAACGTGGATCGTGCGCTACTGCCAGCGTCGGCGCGAACACCCAGTCGATGCCGGTGGCACGCACCGCGTGTGCGGTGGCCCGGCCGATCCGCTCGATCAGCGCGGCGTCGCCGGCCGCGCCCAGCCCGATGTTGTGCGGGAACAGCGTGGCACCGTAGACGTTGTTGTGGCCGTGCACTGCATCGGTGCCCCAGATCACCGGGATCGGCGTGCGCGCATCGGTGGCCAGCGAGGCCGCCCGATACGCATCGGCCAACTGCAGCCACTGCGCGACCGTGGCGTGCTTGTCCATGCCCGGCCAGGAGCCGCCGCCATTGAGGACCGAGCCGATGTAGTACTGGCGGACCTGGTCGGGCGTGATCATCTTGATCTCGGGCTGGGTCATCTGGCCCACCTTCTGCGCCAGCGTCATCTGCGCCACGATCTCCTGCACCCGCGCCTCCAGCGCAGCATCCGGCCCGATCGCGCTGGTCACATGGGGCCAGTCCTTGAGGCGTTCACCGGTGGCCGGTGCGGCACCGGCCGTCGAGGCCAGCGCAGCCAGCAGGCAGGTAGCGAGAATCGTCTTGTTGGAGCTGGTCACTGGACATCTTCCTCTGATGAAATACGCGCGAACGGAACGGGCGGGACCGCAGCCGGGCAGCGGTCAGCGCCCCTCTCTGACAGCGCTGTCATATAAGCCCATGGCAACGCTGTCAACCGCCCGCGGCCCCGCTTGCGAACGGCGTCCCGCTGCAGCGGGGATCACCACCGGAGATGATGTCCAGGCCGTGCTTGAACTGCTGCATCGCGGCATGGAAAAACCGAACCCGCCACGCACGTCGCCGGCATGGCAACATCCGCCTGCATCGGCAACATCGATGTGACACACGCGCACTACCATCGGCACCTGGCCGCCCGCCCCTCCGAGAGGAACCCCCGCACCATGCGTAGTCGTATCGAGGATGTCGCCGCCGTTGCGGGTGTATCGATCAAGACGGTCTCCCGCGTGCTCAACAACGAGCCCAACGTTCGCGCGGAAACCCGGGAGCGGGTGCTGGCCGCCGTGACGCGCCTGGGCTACAAGCCCAACCTCTCCGCGCGCAGCCTGGCCGGGCAGCGCTCGTATGCACTGGCGCTGGTCTACAACAATCCCTCGCGCAACTACCTGATGGAGATCCAGAACGGGATGCTGGAGGCGTGCCATGCGCACCACTACAACCTGATCCTGGGCCCGGTCGGCACGGCGCGCCGCACCCTGCCCGACCTGGCTGCGCTGTTCGAGAATTCGCGCCCGGACGGGGTGGTGCTGATCCCGCCGCTGACCGATGACGCGGTGGTGCTGGCCTACCTGGAAGAGCATGAGATTCCGTATGCGTCCATCGCACCGCGGCATCCGGACGGCTGCATCGGCGTGCGCATGGATGAGACCACCGCAGTGGTTGAACTGATCGGTCATCTGGTCGCGCAGGGGCATCGCCGCATCGGCCATATCAAGGGCCCGCGCGCGCACGGGGCCTGCCAGTGGCGTCTGGCCGGCTACCGCCAGGCATTGCGCCAGTACGGCATCGCCTACGATCCGGCGCTGGTGGTCAACGGGCAGTTCTCGTTCGAATCCGGCATCGAGGCGGCCAATGCACTGCTGGACCTGCCAGAGCCGCCGAGCGCGATCTTCGCCGCCAACGATGACATGGCCGCCGCGGTGTTCCGCGTCGCCGGGCAGCGCGGCCTGCGCATTCCCCGCGACCTGTCGGTCTGCGGCTTCGATGACACGCCGATCGCCGGGCACATCTACCCGGCGCTGACCACCGTGCGCCAGCCGACCGCCTCCATGGGCAGGCTGGCCACCGAGCAGTTGATAGACCGCATCCGCTCCCCGGAGGCCGGGGTCATGGTCACCGTCGACCATGCGGTGCTGGTGCGCGAATCCACGCACCCCCCGCGTCGCCGCTGAGCGCCTGCCTCAGTGGCTGTGGCGTGAACCGCGCCAGGCGTAGAAGGCAATGAACAGGTAGCACAGCATCGGCAGCAGGAAGGACACCTGCAGCCCGTGATGGTCGGCCAGCCAGCCCATCGCCAGCGGGATCACCGCGCCGCCCACGATCGCCATCACCAGCAGGCTGGAGGCCTGCCCGGTCAACGTGCCCAGGCGGGCGATGGCCAGCGCGAAGATGGTCGGGAACATGATCGAGTTGAACAGGCCGATGCTGACCACGCTCCACTTGGCCAGGTTGCCGCTGCCGAGCATCGTCACCGTCAGCAGGGCGATCACGATCAACGCGAAGACCCCCAGCATGCGGCGCGGGTCCAGCCGGGTCAGCAATGCCGCACCCAGCAGACGGCCGACCAGCGCCCCCCCCCAATACAGCGACACGTAGCGCGTGGCTTCCTGCTCGGTCAGCCCCTCACCGATACCGGGCATCGAAAGGAAATTGACCAGCACGCTGCCGATCGAGACCTCCGCGCCCACGTAGAAGAAGATGGCCAGCACGCCATAGCGCAGGTGGCGATGGCGCAGCGCATCGCGCAGGCGGCCACTGCCGGTGGCGGCCGCGCCTTCCACGCCGGGAATGGCCGGCAGGCGGAACATCCAGATCGCCACCGCCAGCACGAACAGCGCGACGGCCAGGCCGAAGTACGGCAGCTGCACCGATTGCGCTTCGGCGGCGCGGTAAGCCAGTGCCTCGGCCTGCGGCAGCAGGGCCAGTTCATCGGCGGTGCGCGGCGCGGCCGAGAGAATCAGCAGGCCGCCGAACAACGGCGCGATCGTGGTGCCCAGCGCGTTCATCGACTGCGCCAGGGTCAGCCGGCTGGAACTGGTCTGCTCCGGACCGAGCAGCGCAACATAGGGATTGGCAGCGACCTGCAGCACGGTGATGCCGGTGGCCAGCACGAACAGCGCGCCGAGGAACAGGCCATACACATGCGCCTGTGCCGCCGGCCAGAACAACAGCGCGCCCACACCGGCGATGGCCAGGCCGGCAACGATGCCGCGCTTGTAGCCCACCGCCGCGACCAGGCGACCGGCGGGCAGCGACATCAGGAAGTACGCGCCGAAGAAGGTGAACTGCACCAGCATCGCCTGCACCCAGGTGAGCGCGAACGCCGCCTTCAGGTGCGGAATCAGGATGTCGTTGAGGCAGGTGAGGAAACCCCACATGAAAAAGATGGCGGTGACCACGGCCAGTGCAACGCCATTGCTTTGCACATGTTGTCCGCGGACGGCAGCAGGAGTGTCCATTGCATGTCCTTCCAGATTGGGAGAGCCGGCCAGTCGGCGGCCAGACATGGAACCTGCTTGGACCGCGATTGTCCAGCGCTGTCAGCCATCCGCTGTCCGTGGCCCGCGATGCTGCGGTGCGTGCACGCGATTCACTTCGCGCAGTTTCGTTCTGCACTGCACAACGCGTGTGCATCCTCCTTCCGGCGGCCGACGTCCCGGTGAAATCGGGCCACAACGCCTGCGTTGCAGTGCTTCCGCCGCGCAGGTGCCGGATGTGCAGGCAACGTGGAACGCGTGACGATGGCCAGGCAAAGCGCAGCGGGGACGTCGTTTGTTGACAACGCTGTCAACCATGGCTCCAATCCGGGCCGTGCGCACTGGAACCCGCGCCGACACAACGCAGAACCACCACGATCGAATTCCCTGGGGAGGGATCATCATGAAGACGTACAAGGCCGTACCCCGCAAGGCGATGCTCACCTCCGCACTTCTCGCTGTCCTGGCCGGCCCGGCCTGGGCGCAGGATCCCGCGGCCCGGGAAACCTCCACGACAGCCCCGAATGGCGTCGACCCCACCACGCTGGATGCGGTGCAGGTCACCGGCATCCGTGGCAGCCTCACCTCGTCGATGAACCTCAAGCGCGACAGCCAGGGCGTGGTCGACGGCATCGTTGCCGAGGACATCGGCAAGTTCCCGGATACCAACCTGGCCGAATCGCTGCAGCGCATCAGCGGCGTGTCGATCGACCGTACCTCCAGCGGCGAGGGCTCCAAGGTGACCGTCCGCGGCATCGGCCCGGACTACAACCTGGTGCTCCTGAACGGCCGGCAGATGCCGGCGTCCAACCTCGGCAACGGCGGTGCCGGCCTGAACGGCTCGCGATCGTTCGACTTTGCGAACATCGCCTCCGAATCGATTTCGGCCGTGGAGGTCTACAAGACCACCCGCGCCGACAATCCGACCGGCGGCATCGGTGCCACCATCAACATCAAGACGCTGCGTCCACTGGAGGCGGCGCCGGTCGTCAGCCTGGGCCTGAAGGCGGTGCACGACACCTCCAACGACAACGTGCCGCGCACGCTGCAAGGGTCCAACATCACCGGTGAGCTGTCGGGCATCTTCAGCCAGACCTACGCCGACGGACGCTTCGGCGTTGCACTCAGTGCCAGCCACCAGGAACGCGATTCCGGCTTCAACCAGGCGACCGTTGCCGAAGGCTGGGCGACGCTTCGTGGCAGCGACACCACCGACTGGCGGGCATTGCCACAACCCGGCACGGGCTATGCCGACCGGATCACCAACCGCCCGGGCCCCGATGATATCTATGGCCGCCCGCAGAACTCGGCCTACAACGTCAATGCGGTACAGCGCCAGCGCACCAACGGGCAGGCCACGTTCCAGTGGAAGCCGCTGGACAACGTGACCACCACGCTGGACTACACCTATGTCGAGAACAAGGTCCAGCAGCAGCGCAGCGAACTGTCGGTGTGGTTCAACTACGGCCCCGGCGACAGCACCTGGACCAACGGCCCGGTTGCCGCGCCGATCGTCTACAGCGAAGACGTGGTCAACGGCGACGTGGCCATGGGCGGCATGAAGCTGGCGACCAAGAACAACATGGAAGCGGTAGGCTTCAACGTCGAGTGGGAGGTCAACGACGCGCTGGACATGACCTTCGACTACAACCGCGCCAGTGCCGAATCGCAGCCCGATGGCCCCTACGGCTCGGCGGGCGTGCTTGGCGTCGCCGCTTACGTGCGTGGCAAGACCACGGTCGATTACAGCGGCGACCTCCCCATCATCAACATCGCACTGCCTCCTGGCGGCATCCAGGCATCGGATGCCCTGGTGACCGGCTCGGTCTTCCAGAACAGCTACAACAAGTCTGAAGTGGAGCAGCTGCAGGCCAAGGGCGTGTTCCGCTTTGCCGACTACTCCGCGCTGGATTTCGGCGTGGGCCACACCAAGGTGGACAACCGCTCGGCGGCGGCCATCATGCAGCGAGACAGCTGGGGCGGCGTCGGTACGCCTGCGGACTACGATGACAGCATCTGGTACGCCGATGACATGGCCAAGTACTTCAAGGCGTTCTCCGGCCACAACGATCCGCGCCTGACGGGCCAGTTCCTGGTGTTCGATTTCGACCGCCTGCGCGATCGTGCCGCCCAGGTGGCCAATGGCGTGGAACCGGCCTGCCCCACCTGCTATGTCGCCCCGACGGAATACTCCGAGGACATCCGCACCACGGAAACGTCCAAGAGCGCCTACCTGCAATACCGCACTACCTTTGACTGGAACATGCCGCTGCATATTGCCGCGGGTGTGCGCTACGAAGAAACCGAGGTGGAATCGCAGGCGCTGGTGCGCGTCCCGACCTCCATCAGCTGGAATTCGCTCAACGAGTTCAACATCACCTACGCCGACGAAGGCGCCTTCGTGGGTGGCAAGGGCAAGTACGACTACATCCTGCCCAATCTCGACCTGAAGCTGGACCTGAGCGAATCGTTGGCGCTGCGCGGCAGCTACAGCCGCAGTCTCGGCCGTCCAGGCTGGACGCAGATCGAAAGCGGGCAGCGTCTGGACAACATCGTGCGCACCCAGGGCGGCACCGGCTCGCGTGGCAACCCGGCACTGGAGCCGTTGCTCTCGGACAACTTCGATCTCTCGCTGGAGTGGTACTACGGAGAGGCCAGCTACGCCTCGGTCGGCTTCTTCCGCAAGAACATCAAGAACTTCATCAGC
The DNA here is from genome assembly GCF_001807865.1 of Stenotrophomonas sp. HMSC10F06. Taxonomy (NCBI): domain Bacteria; kingdom Pseudomonadati; phylum Pseudomonadota; class Gammaproteobacteria; order Lysobacterales; family Lysobacteraceae; genus Stenotrophomonas; species Stenotrophomonas sp. HMSC10F06. Next base: position 122,633 of record NZ_KV791285.1, read on the forward strand.
AATACGATCGCGCGTGAGGATGCAGGCAGCCTGCACACCCCCGTGGGCGGCGCCTACTGGAACGAGGCACTGGCATCGGGCTGCGTGGCCACCGATACGGTGTGCATCCGCAACTACATCTTCACCAACCATGCCGGCGACCCGGGCGTGACCTCCACCGGCGTCAATTCCGCAGGGCAGCAGACCGGCAGCATCGTCGGCCAGCCGGGTGATCCGATTGCCGGGTTTGACGTCACCCTGCCGGCCAACCAGCGTTCGGACCACCTCCAGGGTTGGGAAGTGGCCGTGCAGCATCTGTTCGGCCAGTCCGGCTTTGGCGTCGCGGCGAACTACACCAAGGTGAAGTCCGGCCTGACCTTCGACAACCTCAGCCTGGGCGACCAGTATCCGATGATCGGCCTCAGCGATTCTGCCAACGCGGTGCTGTTCTACGACAAGAACGCCTGGCAGGTGCGTGCGGCCTACAACTGGCGCGACAAGTTCCTCAACGGCATCGGCGGCCAGGGCCCCAACCCGAACTACACCGAAGCCTACGGCCAGCTTGATCTCAACATCAGCTACGCGGTCAGCGAGCAGCTGACCCTGAGCCTGGAAGCGATCAACCTGAGCGACGAGACCATGCGCACCTACTCGCGCCACACCAACATGCTGCGCTACGCCACCCAGACCGGCCCGCGGTACATGTTCGGCGTCCGTTACAAGTTCTGAGTCGGCACTGCCGAGCTGCAGCACCGGAAGGCCGCGCTCATCCCGCGGCCTTCCGCTTCCCTCACCTGCGCGCTACCGTGGGCGCCACCCGCCCCTGCCATCAGGATGCCGATGTCCGCCATGCCCGGCCCGATCGAGGAACTGCATGATCTGGATACGGCGCAGCTGCGCGCGCAGTTGCCCGGCTGGACCACGCCGAAGGTGATCCGCGGGCTGGTGGCCGGGTGGCCGCTGGTCGCCGCAGCGACCCGGTCCGCGCAGGCGGCGGTTGACCATCTCAAGCAGTTCGATCACGGCGCGCTGCCGGTCACTGCCACCACGGCGCCACCGGAGGCCCGGGGACGGGTGTTCTACAACGCGGACATGAGCGGCTTCAATTTCCGCCGCGAGCAGATCCCGTTGAAGGTCGTGCTCGATACCCTGCTCAAGTACGCGCCGGCACTGGCACCGCCGTCGATCTATGTGGCATCGACCACGCTGGACAGCTTCCTGCCTGGCTTCCGCCAGACCAATGCGCTGGAACTGGGGGTGGACGATCCGCTGGCCAGCATCTGGATCGGCAACCGCTCGCGCATCGCCGCCCACCAGGACGTGCCGGACAACCTGGCCTGCGTAGCCGCCGGCCGCCGCCGCGTCACCCTGTTCCCCCCATCGCAGGTGGGCAATCTGTATATCGGGCCACTGGATTTCACGCCGGCCGGGCAGGCGGTCAGCCTGGTCGATTTCGCCGCACCGGACCTGGTGCGGTTTCCACGCTTCAGCGCGGCACTGGCGCACGCACAGGTGGCCGAGCTGGGGCCGAGCGATGCCGTGTTCATTCCATCGCTGTGGTGGCACCACATGGAAGGGCTGGAGGCGTTCAACGTGCTGGTCAATTACTGGTGGCGGCCGGTGCCGGCGTGGATGGATGCGCCGATGAACGCATTGATGCTCTCGCTGCTGGCGCTCCGCGATCTGCCGCCGGCGCAGCGCGCGCATTGGCAGGCGATGTTCCAGCATTACGTCTTCCAGGCCGATGAACACACCACCGCGCACATCCCCGAGGCCGTACGCGGTGTGCTCGGACCACTGGACCAGGCCGGCGCCGATCACCTGCGCGGCGTACTGCGCAGGCGCCTGGAACGCTGAAGGCCGCCACCGCGGTGCCCACTTCACCCACGTGGGGGTGTAATCCGCAATAATCGCCGCCCAAAGAGTTGTTGACCGCCCGGGGGCGGGGTCGTCGAAAGGCGGGCGCGGCACGCGCACCGGTTCGGCACTGTGTCGTGCGCTCCTGACTGCTTCGCTGCTGCCGTTCCATCCGCGTGTTCCGGTTGGTGCTGCACCCTGCTGCCCGTGAACCGCATGCGCCCGTTGTCCGCCCGCCTCAACCTCGGCACGTTGATCCTTGCCCTGGCCCTGCTCAGCGCGATCATCGCCCTGGCCAACACCCTGCATGCCAGCTACCGCGTGCAGCGCGAACAGTTGATCGGCAACACGCTGGAAGCCAACCGCGTGTACGCCAGCAAGCTCGCCGAATCGACCCAGAACTTCGTGCTCTCCGCTCAGCAGCAGGTGGCCTACAGCGCCACCGTGCTCGGCCAGCGCCAGCATGATCGCCAGGCGCTGGAGGCCGAGGCCGCCCGCCTGCAACTGCAGACCAACAGCTTCAACTCGGTGTTGATCGTCGATGCCGGGGGCACCGTGCTGGCCACCTCACCGCAGAGTCTTGCCCTGCAGGGCGTGCTGCTCAACAGTGCTGGCAACCGCGACGCCCTCGCCCGGCGTGCGCCGTTCATCAGCGATCCGTACCAGTCGGCCACCGGCCGGCTGCTGGTGGCGATCTCGCACCCGATCTTCTCCGCGCAGGGCCAGTACCAGGGCTACGTCAGCGGCACCATCTACCTGCGCCAGCGCAGCATCCTGCAGTCGTTGCTGGGCAAGCACTACTACCGCGATGGTTCCTACCTGTACGTGGTCGACCGCAATGGCCGCATCCTGTACCACATCGAGCAGGACCGGGTCGGCCAGTTCGCGCTGCAGAACCCGGCCGTGCAGGCAGTCACCCAGGGCCACTCGGGCGCCCAGCAGGTGCGCAATACCCATGGCGTGCAGATGCTGGCCGGGTACGCGCCGGTGCCGAGCGTTGGCTGGGGGGTGGTGGCCCAGCGGCCGACCACCGCCACGCTGGCCTCACTGTCCAAGCTGATGTCGGCGGTGATCTGGAATGCGATTCCGCTGGGCATCCTGTCGCTGCTGATCACCTGGTGGTTTGCGCGGCGCATCTCGCTGCCGCTATGGCAGCTGGCGCGCAACGTGCAGAACCGCGACACCGGCATCGCGATCCGCCACGTCACCGGTATCCGGGCCTGGTACTACGAAGTCGCCCAGCTCAAAGCCGCCCTGCTGTACAGCTTCAACCTGCTGCAGGACCGCATCGGCAAGCTCAACCGCGCCAGCATGACCGATCCCCTTACCGGCCTGCAGAACCGGCGCGGCCTGCAGCAGGGGCTGGAAGACTGGCAGGCACGCGGCCAGCCGTTCGGGATCATCGCGCTGGACATCGACCGCTTCAAAAGCATCAACGACCGCTTCGGTCATGCGGTCGGCGACGCCGTGATCCTGCGCATCGCGCAATTGATGCGCGATGGCTCACGCGACACCGATCTGCTCTGCCGCAACGGCGGCGAGGAGTTCCTGATCCTGTTGCCGGGCATCGATGCCCTCCATGCCGCGCAGGTGGCCGAGCGCCTGCGTATCCAGGTGGCCGCCGAAGTGTTCGAGCAGGTCGGCACGGTCACCGTGTCGCTGGGCGTGGCCCACTACCCGACCTATCACGATGATCCGCAGCAGGCGCTGCGGCTGGCCGACAAGGCCCTGTACATGGCCAAGGAACAGGGCCGCAACCGCACGGTGGTGTACCCGCAGCCCGGCAGTCCGGGCGTAGGATGAGGGACCGCGGGCGCGACGCCCGCGCTCCTGTCAGTCTCAGCCGCCGAGCGGCGTCAGCAGCTTCGGCGCCTTGCTGGCGGCGTCGGCCATGAACACGCCGCCGGCGGGCAGCAGGTCGGCATTGGCATCGGCGCTCAGTGCCTTGTCGCTGCGCCACGGGGCCTGCTGGTGCGGGCCGGGAATGTAGGCATCCCAGCGGCCGTAGCGCTCCACCTCATCGCTGAACGAAAATCGCACCGGCACCCGGATGGTCCAGCTCGCCTCGTCCTTCTGATCTCCGGTAGAGGGCGCCTTGAAGGTCCACTTACGTGCGGCGCCCATCGACACGCGGGCCAGCTTGTCGCGCATTTTCCGCATGTTCGCCTCGTTGGCGATCACACGAAGATTGACCTGCTCGGTGGCCACATCCAGCACCTTCCCGTCGCGCCCGACCTGTATCAGCAGCAATACATCGCCACGCCCGCGCGCATTGAAGACATCCTCGGGATACACCGGCGGCGTCATCTTCACCTTGGTGACGTTGTCGGTCGAGGTTTCGTCGTACGTTTCGAAATTCGCTGCCAGCAGCGTGATCAGGCCGGTGCCATCGGGGTTGTTCTTCGCACCCAGGCGGATGGTGGCCGGGGTACGTGCCTTGACGGCCTGGCCATTCACAAGCACCGGGGCGAAACGCCACGTCTTGACTGCATTTTCGACGAAGGTGACGATGGTCTCGTCGACCTGCGCGCGCTTGTCCAGACGGAACGCCTCGACCTGCCCTTCGGTGCCGATATCGATCTCGCCGGTAAGCACCATGCTGGCTTCGGCCTGCTCGCGCACCTCGCGCTTGGTCTGTGCGTCCGCATCAGGGACCACGACCATGCCCACGCCGCTGAAGGCCAATGCCAGGGCAAGAATAGGGGAACAACGCATCGCACTCTCTCCTTGTGGATGCCTGACAGCGTAGCGCAGTGGGAATCGGGTGGACAATCAGGCCAGCCGCAGCGCCCCGGCGTACGGCGGGGTATCCGGAAAATCACCGGCCGCGAAACCGGCCTGCAGCCGCTGCCACCAGGCCGGATCAAACAGATGCCCGAAGTGCTCGCGCACCGCGGCCAGCTCGGGCGCCGGCAGCCCCATGAACATCCAGAAGCGCTCGGGAAACACGTCCTGGGGGCCGATCTGGAACCATGGCTCGTCGGCCAGCGCTTCCTCTTCGTTGCGCGGCGCCGGCCAGGCACGGAAGGCACACTCGGTGACCAGGCACAGCTCATCGTAGTCGTAGAACACGGCACGCCCATGCCGCGACACGCCGAAGTTCTTCGGCAGCATGTCGCCGGGAAAGATGTTGTTGCGCGCCATGTCGGTGATCGCCTGCGCGTAGTCGAGCGCGGCAATGCGACGCGCCTCGGCGGTCTGCTCGCGCAGGTACAGATTGAGTGGACGGAAGCGTCGCTGCACGTAGCACAGCGCGATCACCAGTTCCTCGCCCTCCTCATGCACGCTGCCGGCGCACTGGGTCAGCAGTTCCTCGCGCAGCGCCGCGGAGAAACGCGACCGCGGGAAGCGCAGGTGCCGATAGGGCTGTGCGTCGAGCAGCCGGCCGACACGGTCCAGGTTGAATACCAGCGCATACTTCTCTTCGACCTGGTGCCGGGTCATGGTCTTGGGCCAGGCGAAACGGTCGCGGATCAGCTTGAACACCAGCGGATAGCTGGGCAGGGTGAACACCGCCATGACCATGCCGGGCGTGCCATCGGCGTGCACCAGCTGCTCGCCGGGCTGGTCCTGGAAGTGACGGAAGAACGTGCGATAGCGCTCGGTCTTGCCCTGCTTGGCGCGCCCGAGCACGGTGTAGATCTCATCGACCGGCTTGCCCGGCAGCAGGCTGCGCAGGAACACCACCGCATCGCCAACGGTCGCCAGGTCGGCCTGGAAGTAGCTGCGCGAGACACCGAACAGATGCGCGAGATCGCGGCGCCGGCTCAGCACCGCATCGACGCGCAGGCCGCGCTCGTCATGGACCAGTGCGATCACGCAGGGCGAGAAGCGATGCTCGCCGAAGACGCGCCCCACCAGATAGGCGCGGCGCTCACGATAGAACACCGTATCGAGCAGTTCGATGCTGCGCACCGGGTAATCCCCCCAATGTGCCAGATCGTCCTGCAGGCGCACGGCCACCGCCGCGGCGCAGCGCAGCTGGTGTGCATACGGCACATCGAACCGATAGTCGCCGAGCACGCGCATGAACGCGTCCGCCGGACGCGTGGGAGAGAGCGTGTAGCTGTGTCGCGCGACCGGATGGGTGATGGCATCGGACGGCTCCACATCCATCGCCATGAACTCGATCGCCCCGTCCACACCGCGGGTGGCGAACAACCGCCGCGCCAGTGTGTTGTAGAAGGTCTTGTAGAGCTCAGCGTCGATCAACCCGGCCAGCAGCGCAGCGTAGGCGGGGCGTATGCGCAGCCACAGCGCGCGCTCACCGATGTCCGCGCCCGCTGCGCGGCGCAGGGCATCGACGGTCCCGGCGATGCAATGGTCATACAGCGCGATGCGCTCCACGGCGTCCTGCCGGGCCCCCGCCCAGTCCCTCTGTTCGAAACGCTGCCGCGCGCGCCGGCTGATCGCCGCGAAGCGCGCATGGTAGTCCTCGAAGCCATCGCGGATCAGCCGCGCCAGCGCATCGGCTGCCGTGTTCATGCGACACCCCGGACAGCGCAGTGAGAGAACCGGCAGGAACAGCGAGCGCGCATGCAGCCACTTCCAGGGAACCTGTTGCCACCATACGGCAGCGACGGGGCGCTTGCCCAGCGGGCGCGCATGAAAAAACCCGCGCCGGAGCGCGGGTTCTTCATCGATCACCGCAATGGCGGGACCGTTGCCTTACAGCGCAGCCAGCGCGCTGTTGAAGGTGCTGCTGGGGCGCATCGCGGCGCTGGCCTTGGCCACGTCCGGGCGGTAGTAGCCACCGATATCGACCGCCTTGCCCTGCACCGCGGCCAGCTCACCGACGATGGCCTGCTCGTTGTCGGCCAGTGCCTTGGCCAGTGGCGCGAAACGGGCCTTCAGCGCGGCATCGTCGTCCTGCGCGGCCAGGGCCTGGGCCCAGTACAGCGCGATGTAGAAGTGGCTGCCGCGGTTGTCGATGCCACCGAGCTTGCGCGACGGCGACTTGTCGTTGTCCAGGAACTGGCCGTTGGCCTGGTCCAGGGTCTTGGCCAGCACGGTGGCACCGGCGTTGTCGTAACGGTTGCCCAGGTGTTCCAGCGAAGCGGCCAGGGCGAGGAACTCACCGAGCGAATCCCAGCGCAGGTAATCCTCTTCCACGAACTGCTGCACGTGCTTGGGGGCCGAACCACCGGCACCGGTCTCGAACAGGCCACCACCGGCCATCAGCGGCACGATGGAGAGCATCTTGGCGCTGGTGCCCAGCTCCATGATCGGGAACAGGTCGGTCAGGTAGTCGCGCAGCACGTTGCCGGTCACCGAGATGGTGTCCTCACCCTTGCGGATGCGGTCCAGCGAGAAGGCGGTCGCTTCCACCGGGGCCAGGATGCGGATGTCCAGGCCGTTGGTGTCGTGGTCCTTCAGATAGGTCTCGACCTTGGCGATCACCTGTGCGTCGTGCGCGCGGTTGGCATCCAGCCAGAACACCGCAGGGGTGTTGCTCAGGCGGGCGCGGTTGACGGCGAGCTTCACCCAGTCCTGGATCGGCGCATCCTTGGTCTGGCACATGCGCCAGATGTCACCGGTCTGCACGGCGTGCTCGAACACCACCTTGCCGGCCTCGTCGGTGACGCGCACGGTGCCGTCAGCCGGGATCTGGAAGGTCTTGTCGTGCGAGCCGTATTCCTCGGCCTTCTGCGCCATCAGGCCCACGTTGGGCACCGAGCCCATGGTGGCCGGGTCGAAGGCACCGTGGGTGCGGCAATCGTCGATTACCGCCTGGTACACGCCGGCGTAGCAACGGTCCGGAATGACGGCCTTGGTGTCCTGCAGCTTGCCGTCGGCGTTCCACATGCCACCGGAGTCGCGGATCATCGCCGGCATCGAGGCGTCGACGATCACGTCGCTGGGCACGTGCAGGTTGGTGATGCCCTTGTCCGAATTGACCATGGCCAGGCCCGGGCGCTTGCCGTACTCGGCAGCCAGGTCGGCCTTGATCGCTTCCTGGGTCGCTTCGGGCAGCTGCGGCAGGCGCGCGGACAGATCGCCGATGCCGTTGTTCGGATCGAAACCGGCCTGCTTGAGCACGTCGGCGTGCTTGGCCAGCACGTCCTTGTAGAACTCCTCGACGACGACGCCGAACATGATCGGGTCGGAGACCTTCATCATGGTGGCCTTCAGATGCAGCGAGAACAGCACGCCCTTGGCCTTGGCATCGGCGATCTGCGCCTGCACGAACGAGGCCAGCGCATTGCGGCTCATCACGGCGGCATCGACGATTTCACCGGCCTTGACCGCGGTCTTTTCCTTGAGCACGACGCTGCTGCCGTCGGCCTTGAACAGTTCGATCTTCAGGCTGCCGGCGTTGGCCAACGTGGCCGACTTCTCGCTGCCGTAGAAGTCACCGCCATCCATGTGCGCAACGTGCGACTTGGAGTCCTTGGACCACTTGCCCATGCGGTGCGGGTGCTTGCGGGCGTAGTTCTTGACCGACAGCGGCGCGCGGCGATCGGAGTTGCCTTCGCGCAGCACCGGATTCACTGCACTGCCCTTGACCTTGTCGTAGCGCGCCTTGATGTCGCGCGAGACGTCGTCGGTCGGCACGTCCGGGTAGTTCGGCAGCGCGAAGCCCTGGTCCTGCAGTTCCTTGATCGCGGCCTTGAGCTGCGGCACCGAGGCGCTGATGTTGGGCAGCTTGATGATGTTCGCATCCGGGGTGGTCGCCAGCTGGCCCAGTTCGGCCAGGTGGTCGGCCTCTTTCTGGTCATCCTTCAGGTAATCCGGGAACAGGGCCAGGATGCGGCCGGACAGCGAGATGTCGCGGGTTTCCACGGCGATGCCGGCGGTGGCGGTGTAGGCCTCGACGATCGGCAGCAGCGACTGCGTGGCCAGGAACGGGGCTTCATCGGTGAGCGTGTAGAGAATCTTGGGCGTGTTCGACATGGGGGATCAGGGCTCTCTTGCAGATCTCGTGAATGATGGCCGGCGGCAATGCCGGGCCGCGTGCAACCGTGTCGCGTGCAGGGCCTGGCACAGCGGGCCCGCACTTTCCCCGGGGACCGCGCCGACCAACGGCGCGCACGGCGGGAAACCCCCGCATTGTCGCGTTTTCAGCCCCCCGGAGCAAAGCCATCCCATACGCAAACGTACTGGAACGGTGTGATGCATCAGCGCCAACCGGCAGCTCAGGCGCCCTCCGGGTGCAGATCCGCTCATTCGGAAACTGCTGCGGCCTCCCGGAGACCGTCCACCCATTCCGCAAGGGGCTTTCCCCACACGCTTTGGCGAGGACACGTGAGTGTCTGGCTGCTGTGGTTGCGCTTGAAACTACATACCCGGAAGCCGCCAACTGCCGCTGCCAGGTCTTTTCGCTGTGAGGCGCCGGTCGCCGTGCCGATCAGATGCAGCGGCATGACACCCGATCGGTCAGGCTTGACGAAGATGTCGTATCGGGTCGAATCGCCCTCGGCCGTTCTGTAGCCTGAAAGCTGATAGCCAGGAAGGGTTAATTTCAGATCGATAGACGATCCCGGACTGGGCGGTTGCGGTGCGTCACCTTCATAGACCAGCAACACGCTCCGCTGATCTTTCAGAACGTCATGAATCCCGAAATCCGCAGGTGATTCGTAGCTGATCGACATCCCGGCGGGGACCCGCAGGCACGCGCCATAGAGGAGGTGATCGCAACTGTGGCCCCATATTGCTGCTTCCTGTCCACATGCGTATCCAGGAACAAACGCCATAGCAGGCGCAAAGAAACACCACATCCCCGTTTTGCTCATTGCCGCTCCTTGGATCCCAGCGCCGCGCCATGCCCCATCCTCCGACTATACGAGTTCCGCCATCCGCGGATAGTGTGGATCGGGTGATGCCACCGCTGGAGCCTGCTGCGAGCCTGAAACCGAGTCCTTCCGTGAGGCGGCAATCATCTGGCTACGCGGGCCGCGCTGCGCTCGACCCACACCGGCGGATGTGCGCGCAATGGCATCAAGCACTTCTGCTTGCCACGCCGATGGAAAGAGAACAATAAAAAAGACGCAGCCTCGCGGCTGCGTCCATCGTGAGCCTGTTGCCGGGAGAGAGTCGGCGTCTAGGCTTACTTGACCTCAAACTCCTGCGGCGATCCAGCCGCCTTACCATCTACCGTGACTTCCGCGCGGTACTTGCCCGCCGGCCAGCCATTGGCATTCTTGAAGGAGATGTTGGTGGTCTCGGCACCGGTGGTATTGACCACCTGGTTCTGCTCACCGGCAACCTGCCCGTTCTGGAAGGTCAGCTTGGCCGCGACGTTGGCGTTGTTGGCGCTGCCGTCCGTGCGGATCGAGACGATGATGTCGTCCTTCGGCGCGAACAATGCGGCCGAGGTGACGGTCTTGTCCGCCGCAGCGCTCTTGCCGACGGTGACGGTCGAAACGGTCACGCCGGTGGCAGCGGTCATCGGCTGCGGCGCGGCTTCGGTCATCGGAGCCGGCGCGGCAGGCGCGGTCGCCGCCGGCTGTGCGTTGTTATCGGCGGTGTCTTCTTTCTTCTTGCAGCCAGCCAGGGCTACGGTGGCCAGAAGCGCAGCGAGAACGGCAGTACTGATGGACGACTTCTTCATGGAGATTGCTCCCTGTGTGATGGTGGGCAGTAAAGTGGATCAGGCTTTGGGCGGCAGTTTCAGGGTCTGGCCGGGCTGGATCTTGTCTGGATCGTCCAGCACGTCGCGGTTGGCCTCGAAGATGCGCTTCCACGCATTGGCATCGCCCAGTTCCTGCTTGGCGATCTTCGAGAGCGAATCGCCCTTCTGCACCGTGTAGGTGCCTCCTACCTTCTCCGCGGTGGTATCCACCGAGGCGGTCACACCCGAGAAATCGACCTGATCGACTTTCTGCGCGGTGGTGTCAACGCTGGCGCTGACACCGGAAAAGTCGACTTTCTTATCGGTACTCATCCATACACTCCCGTCTTGATTGACGACATGGGAGGCACGGTGTCACAGCCCTTGTTAATGGGGCATGGCGTGGATGTGAAGGCGCGCGGAACGGCTACCGGCGGCCACGTTGCCCGGGGGTAGAGCCACCCCATGGGTGGCTGCGCGTGGTGCCGGGTTCCGGGGCAGCGACCCGTGGGGTCGCTCTACTGGCGCAGGTCGCGGACGGTGCGGGCCGGCAGTTCGATGCCCGGGCTGGCCCGCCACGGGTTGATGTCCAGCCCGCCGCGCCGGGTGTAGCGCGCTTCCACTTCCAGCCACTGTGGCTGGCAGCGCTGGGTGATCTCGCTGAAGATCCGCTCAACGCACTGCTCATGGAACTCGGCGTGTTCGCGGTAGCTGATCAGGTACTTCAGCAAGCCGTCGCGGTCGATCTTCGGGCCGCGGTAGCGCACGCTGACACTGGCCCAGTCCGGCTGGCCGGTGACCGGGCAGTTGGACTTGAGCAGCGCCGAACTCAATGTCTCGGTGACCACGTCATCGGCATAGGCGAACAGGAATTCCGGCGCCGGTGGGCCGTAGCGCTCGATGGCCACGTCGCGCTCGTCCAGCGATTCGCCCTCGGCGTCTTCCACCAGCGGTGGCACCCCGAACACGACCGTCACCACCGCCCCCGCACAGGCCGACAGATCGCGCGTGATGCACAGGCGCGCAGCCGCGTCATCGTCGAAGCGCGTGCTGTTGAGCGAATTGAGGTACAGCTTGAATGACTTGGATTCGATCAGGTTCGGCGAGGTGCACGGCACGCTGACCGTGGCCACCGCCACGCGCGGCTTGCCGCGCCCGTCCAGCCAGCTCAGCTCATAGGCCTGCCAGCGGTCATGGCCGACGAACGGCAGCGCCGCCTCGTCCAGGCCGATCTCTTCGCGGGCGCCGCGGCGCGGTATGGGGAAAAGCAGGCCGGGATCGTACTGCGACGGGTAAGCCACCTCGCGACCGAGGCTGGAGTCCTGGGGGGTATTCATGCCGCCATTTTACGCCGGTAGGCGCGCGGCGTCCGCCGGCGAAAACGAACGGACCCGGCGACCGGGTGATTGCCTCCCGGCCAACGGGAGGGTCGGAACCCTCCCGCCCGTGCCGGTTCTCGCCCCGGCCAGCGGCCGGGACCTGCCGTCTACCAGCCGTCGTCTGACGTCAGCCCGCGCCAGGCGCCGCCGGCGTCCCGTTGAGGTAATCCAGGCTCACCTGCAGCAGCGCGCGCAGGCCCACATCGAGTGCTTTCTCATCGAGCAGGAACTTCGGCGAATGGTTGGCCGGCGCCGTGGCCGGATCGATCCCCTCGCCGGTCGAGCCGACGAAGAAGAACATGCCCGGCACCTGCTGGGCATACAGCGAGAAGTCCTCGGCGCCCATCTGCAGCGGCGGCTCGTAGACATTGCCTTCGCCCACCACGGCCTGCAGGCTCGGCAGCATCCGCGCGGTCAGGGCCGGGTCGTTGACCGTGGCCGGGTTGCCTTCGGATTCGTAGATCTCGGTTTCCGCCTTGGCCCCGTGCGCGGCCGCGGTGTGCTCGGCCACGTTGCGCAGGTCGGCGAAGATCTGCTGGCGCATGCCCTCGTCGAAGGTGCGGATGGTGCCGACCATCTCCACTTCATCGGGAATGATGTTGTAGCGGATGCCGCCCTTGATCGCACCGAAGGTCACCACCGCCGGCTGCTTGGACAGGTTGGCGCGGCGGCTGACGATGGTCTGCGCGGTGCCGACCAGATCGGCCGTGGCCACGATCGGGTCCACCCCGTTCCACGGGGCCGAGCCATGGGTCTGGCGGCCGATCACCTTGATCCCGAACCGGTCCGAGGCCGCCATCAGCGGGCCGCCGCGCACCGCGATCTGGCCCGCGGGCACGCTGGAGAACACATGCAGGCCGAACACTGCCTCGGGCTTGAAGTCCTTGAACAGGCCTTCCTTGAGCATCAGCGCCGCACCGCCCTCTTCCGGCGGCGGCGCGCCTTCTTCGGCAGGCTGGAAAATCAGCATCACTTCGCCGGGCAGGTTCGCGCGCATCTTCACCAGCGCGTCGGCCACGCCCAGCAGGGTGGCGGTGTGGGCATCGTGGCCGCAGGCGTGCATTACCCCGACGGTCTCGCCGCGGTAGGTGCTGGTGGCCTTGGAGGCGAACGGCAGGCCGGTCTGTTCGGTCACCGGCAGGGCGTCCATGTCCGCGCGCAGGGCGATCCGCGGGCCGGGCTTGCCACCCTTGATGATGGCCACCACGCCATGGTGGGCGATGCCGGTCTGCGGCTTCAGGCCCATCGCGCGCAGGCGCTCGGCGACCTTGGCCGAGGTGCGTTCCTCGCGGTTGGACAGCTCCGGGTGCTGGTGGAAATCGCGGCGCCAGTCGATCACCTGGGCCTTGAGGCGGGTCGCGGCGGCCGCCACTTCGGGGCGTTCGGCGGCGGCGGCGGCGGCCAGGCCGGGGGTGGCCAGCAGCAGGGCGGACATCAGCAGCGACAGACGGGGCATTGCAGGTCTCCACGGGGCAGGACAACGGTCGAACCTGAATGTAGGGCATCCGGAACCGCCGCGGTGTAACTTTCTGCCCCGGCGAACGTTCATGGGGGAACCTCACCCGTCACATCCGGTCTGATCGCCCGTCCCATCCGTCATGCATGAAAGGCCACGGGCGACGAGTATGCTTTGCGCCTAGCCAACCGGGGCCCCAGCCCTCCGCCAGCCCCCTCAGGAGTTATTGAATGTCGCGTTTCTGGAAGATCGTGCTGCTGGTGGTCGCAGTGCTGGTGGTTGCCGTCGTGGGTGTGCGCCTGATGGGCGGCAAGAAGGGAGACGCGGCAGGTCCGGCAGCCGAAGGGCGGCAGGGCGGTGATCCGGCCAACGCAGGCCCGGTGCCGGTCACGGTGATCGAGGCAGCGCGCCAGGACGTGCCGGTCTATGCAAGCGCACTGGGCACGGTCGCGGCGATGAACACCGTCACCGTGAGCCCGCAGGTCGGCGGCCAGCTGATCAGCCTGAACTTCAAGGAAGGCCAGGAAGTGAAGAAGGGCGACCTGCTCGCCCAGATCGATCCGCGCACCCTGCAGGCCAGTTACGACGAAGCCGCGGCGGCCAAGCGCCAGAACCAGGCCCAGCTCGCCACCGCCCGCTCCAACTACCAGCGCTCGAACTCGGCCGAGTACCGCCAGTACGTGGCCAAGACCGACCTGGATACCCAGCGCAACCAGGTGGCCCAGTTTGAAAGTGCCGTGGCGGCCAACGAAGCCAGCATGCGCGCCGCCCAGGTGCAGCTGCAGTACACCCGCGTGACGGCGCCGATCTCGGGCATCGCCGGTATCCGTGCGGTCGATGCCGGCAACATCGTCAGCGCCGGCACCGCGCTGGTGACCCTGACCCAGATCCACCCGATCCACGTCGTGTTCAATCTGCCCGAGCGTCAGCTGCCCGCCGTCCGCCAGGCCCAGGCCGCCGGCGCGGTGGCCATCGCCGCGCTGGACCGCAACGATGCGCACGTACTGACCGATGGCGGCAAGCTGGACGTGGTCGACAACCAGATCAGCAGCGACAGCGGCACCTTCCGCGCGCGCGCCCTGTTCGACAACGAAGACAATTCGCTGTGGCCGGGCCAGTTCGTCAACGTCCGCATGCAGCTGCGCACCATCGCCGGCGGCGTCGTCATCCCGACCCAGGCCGTGATGCGTGGCCCGGACGGCGAGTACGTCTACATCGTCAAGCCGGACAGCACCGTGGCCATGCAGACGGTCAAGAGCGGCGTGGAAGTCGGCGACAGCCAGGTGCAGATCACCGAGGGCCTGAAGGGCGGCGAACGGGTCGTGAGCGAAGGCCAGTTCCGGCTCAAGCCGGGCGCCAAGGTCACCGCGCTCAAGCCCGGCGAAACCCCGGCCGCACCGACCGAAGCCGAGCTCAAGGCCGCCCAGCAGCAGGGTGGCGGTGGACGCCGCGGTGGCGGTCCGCGCTGATCGCGCCCGCCCTGTGTACCTGACGCCGGCCCAAGCGCCGGCGTTCGCCTGATCCAACGCAGCACGACGCACCAGCAAGGACCCGCCCGTGGGCTTTTCGACGATTTTCATCCGCCGCCCGATCGCCACCTCGCTGCTGATGGCAGGCCTGCTGCTGCTCGGCATCCTCGGTTACCGCCAGCTGCCGGTGTCGGCGCTGCCCGAGATCGATGCGCCCAGCCTGGTCGTGACCCCCCAGTACCCCGGCGCCAACGCGGTCACCATGGCCTCGCTGGTGACCACGCCGCTGGAGCGCCAGTTCGGGCAGATTTCCGGGCTGGAGATCATGACCTCCGATTCGTCGGCGGGGCTGTCCACGATCATCCTGCAGTTCTCGATGGACCGCGACATCGACATCGCCGCGCAGGACGTGCAGGCCGCGATCCGCCAGGCCACCCTGCCCTCCTCGCTGCCCTACCAGCCGGTCTACAACCGGGTGAACCCGGCTGACGCGGCCATCGTCACCCTCAAGCTCACCTCCGACACGCGCCCGCTGCGCGACGTCAACAATTACGCCGACTCCATCCTCGCCCAGCGCCTGTCGCAGGTGCAGGGCGTAGGCCTGGTCTCGATCGCCGGCAACGTGCGCCCGGCCGTGCGCATCCAGGTCAACCCGGCGCAGCTGTCCAACATGGGCCTGACCCTGGAAGACCTGCGCAGCGCGCTGACCCAGGCCAACGTCAACGCGCCCAAGGGCTCGCTCAACGGCAAGACCCAGTCCTACTCGATCGGCACCAATGACCAGCTGACCAGTGCCGCCGAGTACCGCGACACCATCATCAGCTACAAGAACGGCCGCCCGGTGCGCCTGTCCGATGTCGCCAACGTGGTCGATGGCGTGGAGAACGACCAGCTGGCCGCGTGGGCCGATGGCAAGCCGGCGGTGCTGCTGGAAGTGCGCCGCCAGCCCGGTGCCAACATCGTGCAGACCGTCGAGCGCATCCGTGCGCTGCTGCCGCAGCTGCAGAACGTGCTGCCGGCCGACGTGCACCTGGAGATCTTCAACGACCGGACCGAGACCATCCGCGCCTCGGTGCATGAAGTGCAGTTCACCCTGATCCTGACCATCGGCCTGGTGGTGGCGGTGATCTTCGTGTTCCTGCGCCGCCTGTGGGCCACCATCATTCCCTCGGTGGCGGTGCCGCTGTCGCTGGCCGGCACCTTCGGGGTGATGGCGTTCGCCGGCATGTCGCTGGACAACCTCTCGCTGATGGCGCTGGTGGTGGCCACCGGCTTCGTGGTCGACGATGCGATCGTGATGATCGAGAACATCGTGCGTTACATCGAACAGGGCAAGAGCGGCCCCGAAGCAGCCGAGATCGGCGCACAGCAGATCGGCTTCACGGTGCTCTCGCTGACCATCTCGCTGGTGGCGGTGTTCCTGCCGCTGCTGCTGATGCCCGGCGTCACCGGCCGCCTGTTCCATGAGTTCGCCTGGGTGCTGAGCATCGCGGTGACGCTGTCGATGCTGATCTCGCTGACGCTCACCCCGATGATGTGCGCCTACCTGCTCAAGCCGGACGCGCTGCCCGAAGGCGAAGACGCGCACGAGCGTGCCGCCGCGGCCGGCAAGACCACCGTGTGGTCGCGCACCGTCGGCCTGTACGAGCGCAGCCTGGACTGGGTGCTCGATCACCAGCCGCTGACCCTGGCCGTCGCCGCCGGTGCGCTGGTGCTGACCGTGGTGCTGTACATCGTGATCCCCAAGGGCCTGCTGCCCGAACAGGACACCGGCCTGATCACCGGCGTGGTCCAGGCCGACCAGAACATCGCCTTCCCGCAGATGGAGCAGCGCACCAAGGCCGTGGCCGAAGCCCTGCGCAGCGATCCGGCGGTGACCGGCGTGTCCGCCTTCATCGGCGCCGGCACCATGAACCCCACGCTCAACCAGGGCCAGCTGTCGATCGTGCTCAAGGAGCGCGGCGACCGCGATGGCCTGGATGAGATCCTGCCGCGCCTGCAGAAGGCCGTGGCCGGCATCCCCGGCGTGGCGCTGTACCTCAAGCCGGTGCAGGACGTCACCCTGGATACCCGCGTGGCGGCCACCGAGTACCAGTACTCGCTGTCGGACGTGGACAGCGCGCAGGTCGCGCTGCAGGCCACCCGGCTGACCGAAGCGCTGCGCCAGCGCCCGGAACTGGCCGACGTGGACAACAACCTGTCCAACCAGGGCCGCGCGCTGGAACTGACCATCGACCGCGACAAGGCCAGCGTGCTCGGCGTGCCGATGCAGACCATCGACGACACCCTGTACGACGCCTTCGGCCAGCGCCAGATCTCCACCATCTTCACCGAGCTCAACCAGTACCGCGTGGTGCTGGAAGTGGCGCCGGAATTCCGCACCAGCACCGCGCTGATGAACCAGCTGGCGGTGGCCTCCAACGGGGCCGGTGCATTGACCGGCAGCAACGCCACCAACTTCGGCCAGGTCACCTCGTCCAACTCGTCCACGGCCACCGGCATCGGCGCGCAGAACACCGGTATTCCGGTCGGTGCGGGCAACATCATTCCGCTGGCCGCGCTGGCCGAAGGCAAGGTCACCAGCACCCCGCTGGTGGTCAGCCACCAGCAACAGCTGCCGGCGGTCACGGTGTCGTTCAACATCGCGCCGGGCTACTCGCTGTCCGATGCGGTCAAGGCGATCGAGGAAACCAAGGCCGGCCTGAACATGCCCTCGCAGGTGCATGCGCAGTTCATCGGCAAGGCGGCCGAGTTCACCGGCAGCCAGACCGACGTGGTGTGGCTGCTGCTGGCCTCGCTGGTGCTGATCTACATCGTGCTGGGCGTGCTGTATGAAAGCTACATCCACCCCTTCACCATCATCTCCACCCTGCCGCCGGCCGGTGTCGGCGCACTGCTGGCACTGATGGTGTGCGGGTTGCCGCTGTCGGTGGATGGCATCGTCGGCATCGTGCTGCTGATCGGCATCGTCAAGAAGAACGGCATCATGATGGTCGACTTCGCGATCGAGGCGCGCCGCACCGGGGCCAACGCACATGAAGCGATCCGCCGCGCCTGCCTGCTGCGCTTCCGCCCGATCATGATGACCACCGCTGCGGCGATGCTCGGTGCATTGCCGCTGGCGCTGGGCACCGGCATCGGCTCGGAGCTGCGCCGCCCGCTGGGCATCGCCATCGTCGGCGGCCTGCTGCTCTCGCAGCTGGTCACGCTGTACACCACCCCGGTGATCTACCTGTACATGGAGCGCTTCTCCGAGCGCCTGCGCCAGCGCCGCGAACAGCGCGCGCTGCGTCACGGCCATGGCCCGGTGCAGGAGCCGCAGGCGTGATGATGAGCACCGCAGACCGCTGCGGAGGCGTTCGATGAACATCTCCGGCCCGTTCATCCGCCGCCCGATCGGCACCGCCCTGCTGGCCATCGGCCTGTTCGTGGTGGGCGTGATCTGCTACCTGCAGCTGGGCGTGTCGGCACTGCCGAACATCCAGATCCCGGTGATCTTCGTGCACGCCAACCAGGCAGGCGCGGACGCCACGACGATGGCCTCCACGGTGACCGCGCCGCTGGAGCGCCACCTCGGCCAGCTGCCCGGCATCGACCGCATGCGCTCGTCCAGCTCCGAAGGCAGCTCGCTGGTCTTCATGATCTTCCAGAGCGACCGCGACATCGACTCGGCCGCGCTGGACGTGCAGACCGCGATCAACTCCGCCCAGTCCGACCTGCCCGCCGGGCTGGGCACGCCGATGTTCCAGAAGGCGAACCCGAACGACGACCCGGTCATCGCGATCGCACTGACCTCCGAAACGCAGTCGGCCGACGACCTCTACAACGTGGCCGATTCACTGCTGGCCCAGCGCCTGCGCCAGATCACCGGCGTTTCCTCGGTGGATATCGCCGGCGCCTCCACGCCGGCCGTGCGGGTGGACGTCAACCTGCGCCTGATGAATGCCCTCGGCCTGACCGCCGATGACCTGCGCAATGCGGTACGCGCGGCCAACGTGACCTCGCCGACCGGCTTCCTCACCGATGGCAACACCACCACCGCGATCATCGCCAACGACTCGGTGGCGCGCGCCGCTGATTTCGCCCAGCTGGTGATCAAGACCGCCGACGATGGCCGCGTGATCCGCCTGCAGGACATCGCCAACGTCTACGACGGGCAGCAGGACGCTTACCAGGCCGCGTGGTTCAACCACAAACCGGCGGTGGTGATGTACGTGTTCACCCGCGCCGGCGCCAACATCGTGGAAACCGTGGACCGGGTGAAGGCGCAGATCCCGACCCTGCGCGACTACCTCGAACCGGGTACCACGCTCACCCCGTATTTCGACCGCACCCCGACCATCCGCTCGTCGCTGCATGAAGTGCAGATCACCCTGCTGATCGCGCTGGCCATGGTGGTGCTGACCATGGCGCTGTTCCTGCGCCGGCTGGCCCCGACCCTGATCGCGGCGGTGACCGTGCCGCTTTCACTGGCCGGCGCGGCGCTGGTGATGTACGTGCTGGGCTTCACCCTGAACAACCTGAGCCTGCTGGCGCTGGTGATCGCGATCGGCTTCGTGGTCGACGATGCGATCGTGGTGATCGAGAACATCATGCGCCACCTCGACGAAGGCATGCCGCGCATGCAGGCCGCCCTCACTGGCGCGCGCGAGATCGGCTTCACCATCGTCTCGATCACCGCCTCACTGGTGGCGGTGTTCATTCCGCTGCTGTTCGCCGAAGGCATGATGGGCGCGTTCTTCCGCGAGTTCACCGTCACCCTGGTGGCGGCCATCGTGGTCTCGATGATCATCTCGCTGACGCTGACCCCGGCGCTGTGCAGCCGCTTCCTGAGCGCACATGCCGACGCCGGTGCGCCGAGCCGTTTCGGCCGCCTGCTCGATGCCGGCCACGACCGCATGCTGCGGATCTACGTGAAGCTGCTGGATTTCTCGCTGCGCCACGCGCTGCTGCTGTCGCTGACCCCGCTGCTGCTGATCGGCGCGACGGTGTTCCTGTTCGGTGCGGTCAAGAAGGGCGCGTTCCCGCCCCAGGACACCGGCCTGATCTGGGGCCGCGCGAATTCCAGCGCCACGGTCTCGTTCGAAGACATGGTCAACCGCCAGCGCCGCATCACCGACATGCTGATGGCCGACCCGGCGGTGAAGACCGTGGGCGTGCGCCTGGGCAGTGGCCGCCAGGGCTCGAGCGCGCAGTTCAATGTTGAACTGAAGTCGCGCAAGGACGGCCGCCGCGAGACCACCGCCCAGGCCTTGGCCCGCCTCAGCGCCAAGGCCGATCGCTACCCCGACCTGCAGCTGCGCCTGCGCGCCATCCAGGATCTGCCCAGCAATGACGGCGGTGGTGCCAGCCAGGGCGCGCAGTACCGTGTCTCGCTGCAGGGCAACGACCTGGCCCAGCTGCAGGAGTGGCTGCCCAAGCTGCAGGCCGCGCTGAAGAAGAACCCGAAGCTGGCCGACGTCGGCACCGACGTGGACGCCGCCGGCCTGCGCCAGAACATCGTGATCGACCGGGCCAAGGCCGCCCGCCTGGGCGTGTCGGTCGGTGCCATCGACGGCGCGCTGTACGGCGCCTTCGGCCAGCGCCAGATCTCCACGATCTACTCGGACATCAACCAGTACAGCGTGGTGGTCAACGCCCTGCCGGAGCAGACCGCGACACCCGGCGCGCTGGACCAGATCTACGTACGCGCCGGCAATGGCGAGATGGTGCCGATCACCGCGGTGGCCGAACAGGTACCGGGGCTGGCACCGTCGCAGATCACCCACGAGAACCAGTACACCACGATGGACCTTAGCTACAACCTCGCCCCCGGCACCAGCATGGGCGAGGCCAAGGCCATCATCGACAGCACCGTCAACGGCATGCGCATGCCCGGCGACATCCGCCTGGCCGACGACGCCGGGTTCGGCTTCGATTCGGACCCGATGGCGATGCTGATCCTGGTGATGGCGGCGATCATCACCGTGTACCTGGTGCTGGGCATGCTGTACGAGAGCCTGATCCCCCCGGTCACCATCCTCTCCACGCTGCCGGCGGCAGGCGTCGGCGCGCTGCTGGCGCTGTACGGCACCAACACCGAACTGTCGGTGATCTCGATGATCGCGCTGGTGCTGCTGATCGGCATCGTCAAGAAGAACGCGATCATGATGATCGACTTCGCGGTGGTGGCGCAGCGCGAGCATGGCAAGACACCGCTGGAAGCCGCCCGCGAAGCCAGCATCGTGCGCTTCCGCCCGATCATGATGACCAGCATGGTGGCGATCCTGGCTGCGGTACCGCTGGCCATCGGTCTGGGCGAAGGCTCCGAACTGCGCCGCCCGCTCGGCATCGCGATGATCGGCGGCCTGCTGTTCTCGCAGAGCCTGACCCTGCTCAGCACGCCCGCGCTATACGTGATCTTCTCGTGCCTGCGCGAGCGCTGGGTGGCCCGCCGGGCGCGGCGCCGTGAGAAGCGCGCGTTGAAGCGGGCCGCCGCCGCGCGGTAGGCATTGCATCGGTAGGTACCGACCGTTGGTCGGTGCGCCCCTGTCGGTACCCCCGGCCGGTGCGCACCGGTTTGACGCGACGTAACAAAACGACAACAATTCTCATCCAGCCACGGTCCTGCGTCGCCCACTGCGATGCCCCCGCTGCCGGTTCCCGGCCAGCCTGCGCGATCCAGCCATCGACCCTCCCCCGCCCTCTGTAGATCGCGGACGGCGTTGTGCTGTCCGCCAAGGAACCCATCGATGCTGTCGTCCTCCCTGCCCCGCCTGGCCACGTTGGCCGTTGCGCTGTCGCTGGCCTGCGCCGCCCATGCCCAGTCCGTACCGGACGGCACCGCGCGGGCGCGCTCGGCCACCGACCTGGATGCGATCAAGGTCACCGCCGAACGTACCCACACCGATACCGGCGCCCTGGGCGACCGCGCCGTGCGCGATACCCCGTTTGCGATCTCGGTCGTCGGCCGCGAGGACATCGAAAAGCGCCAGGTGGTCTCGCTGGGCGAAGCCTTCCTCACCGATCCTTCGGTGGTCACCCAGGTCAGCGCCTACGCCAGCGGCTGGAGTTCGCCGATCCGCAACCGCGGCATCGATCTCAGCTACGACAGCTACCGCGTCAACGGCCTGCAGGTGTCCTCGTGGGGCACCGAGTGGCCGCTGGAAGTGATGGAACAGGTGGAACTGCTCAAAGGTCCCGGCGGCTTCATGTACGGCTTCGGCCAGCCCGGCGGCATCGTCAACTACGTCACCAAGAAGCCGACCGAGGTCACCACGCTGTCGGCACAGCTGGGCTGGCGCGAGGCGGGCATCGTCAGTGGGCAGCTCGATGTGGGCGGACGCTTCGGCAACGAGGACATGTTCGGCTACCGCTTCAACGCGTACCAGGAGAAAGGTGAAACCTTCAACGGCGGGGAGGTGAACCGCAAGGTCGGCGCCCTGTCGCTGGATGCACGCCTGACCGACCGGCTGACCTGGACCTTCGATGGCGTGTTCCAGTCGCGCGATCTCAGCAACGAGTCGCCGCAGTATTACTTCATCGGCCTGACAGAGCTGCCGCGCCCGCTCGCGGGCGACATCGACAACAGCATCGATGGCAGCTACTACGACACCCGTTCCAGCCTGCTCTCCACGGCGTTGAACTGGCAGATCAACAATGACTGGAAGGCCAGCCTGAGCTATGGCGTGACCACCTCATGGAACGACGTCAACAAGATCTTCGCCTATATCGATGACGTCAACGGCGATTACAACGTCAACACCTACGAGCTCGGCGGCAAGAGTGAGTGGAAGCTGGCCCAGGCGATCGTGCAGGGCCGCTTCCAGACCGGCCCGCTGTCGCACCAGGTGGTCGCCGGCGTCTCCCACCAGACCGGGCTGGGCTGGGACCGTCCCTACGAGTGGAACACCATCGGCCGCGGCAACCTCTACCAGCGCCCGACACTGCGTCATGACGCGGTCGGCTCGCGCGTGCTCAGCCGCGGCAGCGAAACGGTGCAGCAGGCGGCGTTTGTCAGCGATACCGTCAGCTTCGCCGATGGCTGGTCGCTGCTGGCCGGCGCGCGCTACAACGACTTCGAGAACAAGGGTGCGTACCACACCTATCCGGTCACCCCGACCTACGCCCTGATGTACAAGCCGGCCGACGCAGTGACGCTGTATGCCAGCTACGTGGAATCGCTGGAAGCCGGCAGCCGCGTGGGCAGCGATTACATCAACGCCGGTGACGTGCTCGACCCGACCATCAGCAAGCAGTACGAGATCGGCGCCAAGATCGAGTACCCGCGCTGGAGCGCCAATGCCGCCGCCTTCCGGCTGGAGCGTGGCGCGAACATCGACCTGCTCACGCCCGCCGGCAAGCTGCTGGTGCAGGACGGCATCACGCTGTACGAAGGCGTGGAAGTCAGCGGCGACGTACGCCTGACCGATGCCTTCACGCTCGGTGGCGGCGTGACCTGGCTGGACCCCACCTACGACAAGCTCTCCCCCGACAGCGTCGCCCAGGAAGGCAACCGCACCGCCGGCGCCGCCCGCTGGCAGGGCGTCCTGCACGCCGACTACAGCGTCCCGCAGGTCGAGGGCCTGAGCGTGTATGCACTGGCCCGTTACTACGGTGACGTCTATTACGACGCCGACAACACGCTCAAGCTGCCCGACTACACGCTGGTCAACGCCGGTGTCGGCTACCGGATGCAGGCCGCCGGCCATCCCGTCACCTGGCGCGCCGGCGTGGAGAACCTGGCCAACAAGAAGTACTGGTCCAACGCAGGCGTCGGCCTGCCGCGCACCTTCGCGGTAAGCGTGCGCTGGGACATGTAACCGGAAGCACACAGGTAGTGCCGACCGCTGGCCGGCTCCTCGGCATTGTCGGGAGCCGGCCAACGGCCGGCACTACCGTCGGCGGTAGAGGTGTCCCCTTCACTCCGCACCGGCAATAATGGCGGCCTCTCTTCCGCCGAGTCGCCATGCCCTCGTTCGAAACCCGCGTCAGCCGCCTGTGGGCACATGAAAAGGCCAGCTATGGCCTGCGGGTATTCATCGCGTTGTCGGCGGCCATGGGGCTGTGCTGGTACCTGGACCAGCTGCCCGCCCTGCCCGGCGTGTTCCTGGGCATCATCGCCAGTGCGATCGCCGAGACCGACGACAACTGGTGGGGCCGGATCAAATCGGTGGCGCTGTCGCTGCTGTGCTTCGTGGCGGCCGCCGCGGCGGTGGTGGTGCTGTTCCCGCATCCGTGGTGGTTCATCACCGCCCTGGCCGCGGCCACCTTCGGGCTGACCCTGCTCGGCGCGCTCGGCGAGCGCTATGCCTCGATCGCGCAGGCCACGGTAACCCTGGCCATCTACACGATGATCGGGCTGGAACAGCACGGTGCCGCCGATCTGCCCCAGGCGATCAATGCCGTGAGCCACCTGCTGGCCGGCGCGGTCTGGTACGCCCTGCTCTCGATTCTGTGGACGGCGTTGTTCGCCAATCGCCCCGTGCGCGAGCGCGTGGCACGCCTGTATCTGGAGCTGGGCCGCTACCTCAAGCTCAAGGCCGATCTGTTCGAACCGGTCCGCGATGCCGACGTGCAGAAGCGCCAGCTCGCCCTGGCCGAGCAGAACCGGCGCGTGGTTGAAGCCCTCAACATCGCCAAGACCGCGATCCTGGCGCGCTTTGGCCGCTCCGGTCGGCCCGGCGTGCAGTCCGGCCTGTACCTGCGCCTGTACTACATGGCCCAGGACTTCCACGAGCGCGCCAGCTCCTCGCACTACCCCTATGGCGCGCTGACCGAAGCGTTCTTCCACAGCGACGTGCTGTACCGCTGCCAGCGCCTGCTCGCGCTGCAGGGTGAGGCCTGCGCCAACCTGGGCCAGGCGATCCGCCTGCGCCAGCCGTTCCAGTACGGCGAGCGCACCAAGCAGGCCACCGCCGACCTCACCGATTCACTGAGCTGGCTGCGCGCCCAGCACAATCCCCAGTGGCAGCGCCTGCTGGCCTCGCTGGAACTGCTGGGCCACAACCTGCAGAGCATCGAACGCCGCCTGTCCGAAGCCGAGAAGTCCGAGTCCACGCTGGACAACGTCGATACGCGCCTGCGCGATACCAACCCGCACACCCTGCGCGAGATGGGCGTGCGTATCCGCCAGCAGCTCACCCCCGGCTCGGTGCTGTTCCGGCATGGCCTGCGCATGGCGCTGGCGCTGATCGTCGGCTTCGCGGCGATCCGCCTGTTCAACGCCCAGAACGGCTCCTGGGTGCTGCTGACCATCGTGTTCGTCTGCCGCCCGCACTTCGGTGCCACCCGCCAGCGGCTGGCGCAGCGGATCGCCGGCACCCTGATCGGCCTGGTGCTGACCTGGGCGCTGATGCAGTTGTTCCAGGACCTGCGCATCGAGCTGCTGATCGCCCTGCTTTCGGCGCTGCTGTTCTTCTTCACCCGCAGCGATCGCTACCTGGTGGCCTCGGCGGCGATCACGGTGATGGCGCTGACCTGCTTCAACCTGATCGGCGATGGCTTCCTGCTGATCTGGCCACGGCTGGTGGATACGCTGCTGGGCTGTGCGATCGCCGCGGCGGCCGCCTTCCTGATCCTGCCCGACTGGCAGGGCCGCCGCCTGAATCTGGTGATGGCGCGGGTGCTCGACAACTGCGCCAGGTACCTGCACGCCGTGCTCGGCCAGTACGGCAGTGGCATGCGGGACGATCTGGCCTACCGCATCGCACGGCGCGACATGCACAACGCCGATGCGGCGCTGTCCACGGCCCTGTCGAACATGCTGCGCGAGCCGGGCCACGTACGCCGCAACCTGGATGCGGGGTTCCGCTTCCTGGCGTTGTCCAACACGCTGCTCGGCCATCTCTCCGCGCTGGGTGCGCACCGCACCCAGCTGGACAGCTACGGCCAGGACCCACTCGCCCTGTCCGGCGGGGAACGCGTGGAGCAGGCGATGCAGCAGATCGCCAGCGCGCTGCAGCAGCGCGAGCCGGTGGCCGAGGACGCCAACGACGGCGACCGCGCCCTGGCCGAACAGCTGGAGCAGATCCCGGACGACATGCCGCCCCAGCTGCAGCTGATCCGGACCCAGATGGGCCTGATGCTGCGCCTGCTGCCCAAGCTGCGCGGTGCCGCCAACGAGGCCGCGCGCACGCTGCGGTAGGTATCGACCGGTGGTCGATACGGATGTTGAACGGGGCTGCCTGCACCGTACCGCGGCGCTGCCATGCTGCGCCAACAGGGAGAATGCTAGGCTGCGCCGGTTCGCAAGGAGTCTCCATGTCCGGCCATAGTCAGTTCGCCCTGCTCAGGCAACGCCGTTTCCTGCCGTTTTTCATCGTCCAGTCGCTGGGCGCGTTCAACGACAACGTCTACCGCCAGGCGATCATCGCGCTGCTGTTCTTCCTCGGCACGCCGATCGAAGAGCGCTCGCTGTACACCAACCTGGCACCGGCAATCTTCATCCTGCCGTACTTCCTGTTCTCGGCGCTGGCCGGGCAGATCGCGGAGAAGCTGGAGAAGTCGCGGCTGATCGTGATCACCACGACCATGGAGATCGCGATCATGTCGCTGGCCGCGGTCGGCTTCCTGACCGAGAGCATGCCGGTGCTGCTGGTCGCGCTGTTCTGCACCGGCATGCAGTCCACCCTGTTCGGGCCGGTGAAGTACTCGGTGTTGCCCTCCATCCTCAAGCCCGAGGAGCTGACCGGCGGCAACGGCCTGGTCGAGATGGGTACCTCGCTGTCGATCCTGACCGGCATGATCGCTGGCGGTCTGATCTTCACCCTGGCGGGCAGCCATGGCCCGATCGTCGCCGCGACCGCGGTGATCGTGCTGGCCGTGGCCGGCAACCTCACCGCGCGGATGATCCCGAAGGTCGATGCCGGCGCACCGGACCTGAAGATCAACTGGAACCCGCTGCCCGAGTCGCTGGCGGTGCTGCGCATGGCCAAGAAGCAGAAGGCGGTGCGCAACGCGATCCTCGGCGTGTCCTGGTTCTGGTTCGTCGGCACCATGCTGACCTCGCAGCTGCCCACCTACGCCGAAATCAATCTAGGCGGTGGCTCCACGCTGTACATCTTCGCGCTGGCGCTGTTCTCGCTCGGCACCGGCACCGGCTCGCTGCTGTGCGAGAAGCTGTCCGGGCGCACCGTGGAAATCGGCCTGGTGCCGCTGGGCGCGTTCGGCATGACCGCCTTCATGCTCGACCTGTACTTCGCACGTGCCGGGGAAGCCGCCGCCGCCGGGCTGTCGATCTGGCAGTTCGTACAGGCGCCCGGCAGCGTGCGCATCATCATCGACCTGATCGGCATCGGCCTGTTCACCGGCTTCTTCGTGGTGCCGCTGTTCGCGCTGATCCAGAGCCGCACGGCCAAGTCGGAGATGTCGCGCGTGTTCGCCGCGCTCAACATCCAGAACGCGGGCTTCATCGTCCTGGCCGCCGGCCTGGGCCTGCTCACCCAGCGCGTGCTGGACTGGACCATTCCGCAGCTGTTCCTGGCGCTGGCGATCGCCAACGCCGTGGTGTCGATCTACATCTTCACGATCGTCCCCGAATTCCTGATGCGCTTCCTCAGCTGGGTGATGGTGCGGGCGCTGTACCGGCTGCGCCCGCACGGCATCGAAGCCAACGTGCCGGACGAGGGCGCGGCGCTGATCGTGTGCAACCACGTGAGCTACATGGACGCGCTGATCCTGTCGGCCACGATCCCGCGTCCGGTGCGCTTCGTCATGTACTACAAGATCTTCAACATCCCGGTGATGCGCTGGATCTTCCGCACCGCCAAGGCGATCCCGATCGCCGGCGCACGCGAGGATCCCGCACTGATGCAGGCCGCGTTCGATGAGGTGGACAAAGCGCTGGCCGAGGGCGAGCTGGTGTGCATCTTCCCCGAGGGCGCGTTGACCCGCGATGGGCAGATGGGGGCATTCAAATCGGGCGTGGAGAAGATTCTCGAGCGTCGCCCGGTGCCGGTGGTGCCGATGGCTCTGCGCGGCATGTGGTCGAGCATGTGGAGCCGGCGCGACACGCGCCTGGGCCGCATGCGCGTGCCCCGTCGCTTCCGCGCGCATGTCGAGGTGGTCGCCTCCGCACCGATCGCCGGCGAGGTCGCCACGGCCCCGATGCTGGAGACACAGGTGCGGCAGCTGCGGGCTGACCAGGCGTGAGTCCCGCCCTGCCTGCATGTAACCGTATACATGGACGCGGGTACATCGGTTAGATTACCGCCCGGGGCACCTCGCCCGCGCTGGCCGGCGCGGGCGGACGCTCGATGCCGGACATTGCCGTCGTGTCACCTGTTGCCGATCGTGCCTCATCGCGTGTGTTGTTCGCCCCGGATCCATCCCGTACACACCCACCCAAGCAAATGGAGCTTCGCTGATGAATGCCACCGCCCCCCTGCCGCCCGCCCCGGGCAGCATTCCGAACCACCTGATCTGGTCGATCGTCGTCACCATCCTGGCGTTCTTCGTGTGCTGCCTGTCGTGCCTGAGCTTCCCGGGCATCGTCACCGGCGTGGTCGCGATCGTGTTCGCCAGCAAGGTCAACGGCCTGCTCAACCAGGGCGACCTGGAAGGCGCACGTCGTGCCTCCAAGAACGCCAAGATCTGGGCGTGGGTCACCACCGGTTTCCTGATCGCCGGCGTCGTGCTGTTCGTGATCTCGCTGGCCTTCATGGGCGTTGACGGTTACATGCAGCAGATGCAGCAGTTCCAGCAGCAGATCGAAAGCGCCAGCTGATGATCGCGCTGCACGGCAAGCGCTGGTTGCTGGCGGCCCTGCCGCCGGCCGCCTTGGCCGCCGGCGCGGGGTTCTGGGTGCTGCGGCACTACGACCCCAACAGCGCCAGCAGTCCGTTCCCGCCGTGCAGCTTCCTGGCCGTTACCGGGTACTACTGCATCGGCTGCGGGCTGACGCGTGCACTGCACGCGCTGGCCCACGGCGATGTGGTCGCCGCGTTCTCGATGAATCCCCTGGCGATGCTGATGCTGGCCATCGCCCCGCTGGTGATCGGCTGGGCACTGGGCTGGCGCCCACGCGTGCTGCAGCCGCTGATCACGCTGTTGATGAAACCGGCGTTCTGGCTGATCCTGCTGCCGGCCTACTGGATCGCACGCAACCTGCCGTGGGTGCCGTTCACCTGGTTGGCGCCGGGCTGAGCTGAACCGCTAGGTCACCCAGCCGGCGATGACCAGCAACGCCAGTACTGCCATCCACAACAGCAGCATGCGCCACACCAGGCTCATCGCATCGCGCAGTTCCGGCAGCCGACGCCATACCGGCACCATGCCCGCATCGCTGTAATCGTGCGCATCCTCGCGCAGCTCGGCACTGACGCTTGCCCGCGCGACCGCGCCAAGGAAGTGCGTGGAGGTGGCCCACTGGTTGCCATGCGCCTCGCGCCACGCCTTGAACGCCGTATCGAAGTTGCCGACCAGCGCCATCGACAGCGACATCAGCTGCGCCACCGGCCATTCCAGCCAGGACAGCACCACGCGTGCACCGGCGACCGCTTCCACGCTGGCCAGCGAGCGCATCGGGCCGACCGCCAGCAACGCCAGCAGGCGATACAGCAGCGCGCCGACCGGACCCAGCAGCAGGAACCAGAACAGCACCGCGAACCAGCGCCGCAGCGCGTTGAGCACCGTTGCTTCGACGAGCGAGGGGACGTCTTCGTGCAGGCTGCCACCGGCGGACTGCAGCTGCGCGATCGCCAGATGACGCGCATGGGCGTCATCGGCATCGATCACCGCCTCGACATCACGGTCCAGGTCGCGCGGGCCCCAGCACATCACCAGCACCAGCACGCCCAGCAGCAGTGACGGCAGGCCGTACACCCGATCATCGAAGAGCCACTGGATCAGGCCCAGCACCACGACGAACGGCAGCACCGCCAGCCAGGCACCCTTGCGTCCGCGCCAGGCGCCGTCTTCGGCGGCATGCCGGTCCAGCCACTGCAGCCAGCGCCGGTAGAGGCCGAAACGCCGCAGCGCGACGGCCGCGCCCGGCGCGACATGGCCCAGGGCCAAGGCAACCAGCACGGCGACCAGGGTGGTGAACATGTAAGCCTCCGGCTCGGGACGTGGAACGCGCCGCTACTATGCCTTGCGGCCCGGCAATTCCCCGGGCCGTAGGTAATGTAACGCGCCGCGTGTTCAGCCTGCGGCAACGGCAGGCGACGGTCAGGCGACCTGCTGGCGGTACCAGTGCTCGATCAGGCTGCGCGAGATCGAGATCGGCGGGGACAGGCGGATGCCTTCGCCGTCGTCCTCGACATCCCGGGCCAGGGCAGCGCCCACGTCCTGGGCGGTGAACCAGCGGGCATCTTCCAGCTCGCCGTTCACGGTCGGCACGTCGTCTTCGGCCGTGGCGGCGAAGCCGAGCATCAGCGCGCCGGGGAACGGCCATGGCTGGGTCCCCAGGTAGCGGCACTCGCGCACGCGCACCCGGCTTTCCTCGAACACCTCACGGACCACGGTCTGCTCCAGCGATTCACCGGGCTCGACGAAGCCGGCCAGCACCGAATAGCGACGCGGGGCCCAGTTGGCCTGCCGGCCCAGCAGCAGCCGGCCCTGGTTTTCCACGGCCACGATCACGGCCGGATCCACCCGCGGGTAATGTTCGGTTGCGCACTGGCCGCAGCGTCCGACGAAGCCGCCACGGCTGAAGGTCACCGCGCCGCCACACACGCCGCAGAAACGGGTGCGCGACTGCCAGTAGGACATGCCGCGTGCGTAACAGAAGGCGGTGGAATCGGCGATGGACCAGGTCGCGGCGGACTGCCGCAGGTCGACCCGCTGCGGGGCCGTCACCGACAGGCCGGCGGCCTCCATCGAGAACCACGCCTGCTCGCCGCGCAGGCCGAGGAAGATCGCGGTACCCGGGCCACCGCCCAGCTCGGCGCCGGTCAGTGGCAGGGGCTGGCCGTCGTTGCCCGCCAGTGCGGTACCGTCCTGGTCGAGCACCAATACGCGCGCGTCCGGCCACAGCCGCAACAACGCATCGGCGTCATCGCGCAGGGTATCGGCGCGCTCCAACGGCTCGCTGACGAAGGCGAAACCGGAAAGCTGCGAAGAGAATTTGGACATCGCAAGAGCCTGCCCACATTCGGCGGGACTGGCAAGCGGCAACCGACCCTCAGGCCGGTTGCGCGCGCATCACATGCTGAAACTGCTGCCGCAGCCGCAGGTGGTCTTCGCGTTCGGATTGCGGATCACGAACTGCGCGCCGGTCAGGCTCTCGGTGTAATCCACCTCGGCGCCCATCAGGTACTGCAGGCTCAGCGGATCCACCAGCAGGGTGACGCCGGCGGTATCCACCGCCAGATCGTCCTCGGCCCGGTTCTCATCGAACTCGAACCCGTACTGGAAGCCGGAACAGCCACCGCCTTCGATGTAGACGCGCAGGGCGAGGGCAGCGTTGCCCTCATCCTGGATCAGCTCCTTGACCTTGGCCGCAGCGGCCTCGGTGAAGTTCAGCGGACGGTCCAGGGACTGGTAGTTCGGCGCGGCGGCGGGTGCGCCGGGCAGGGAAACAAGCGTGCTCATGCCCCCAGCATGGGGCTGCATGAGCACGGTTTCAAGGTGTGGCGCCGGCGCGATTCAGGCCATCGCCTCGGCCAGCTTCCTGCGGGCGGCGGTGTCCTTGCCCTTGCCCTCGTCCGCATCCCCGGACGGCGGCGGCAGGGCCATCTGCGCCGAGGTGTGGATCAGGCGGCCGGTCAGCTGGGCACCGGCGTGCATTTCCACCACCTGGTAGTGGATGTTGCCGGTGACCCGGGCGCTGGGGGTCAGTTCGACCCGCTCGGTGGCATGTACATCCCCATCCAGGCGGCCGCTGATGACCACCACCTGGGCGCGGATCTCGCCCTCGATGGCGCCGTGCTCGGCCACCGTCAGGGTGGCGTTGCTGGCGCCGTCCTGGGCAATCACCTTGCCCAGGATGGTGCCTTCCACATACAGGCCACCGCTGAATTCCACGTCCCCGCGGATCACCACCTGCGCGCCGATCAGCGCGTCCACGACCAGATGTCCGTCGCGGTTGGACTTGTTGCTGCCAAACATGGGCTTACTCCCCTTCTTTTGCCGATGCCGCCGGTGCCCCG
The DNA here is from genome assembly GCF_001807865.1 of Stenotrophomonas sp. HMSC10F06. Lineage (NCBI taxonomy): Bacteria > Pseudomonadati > Pseudomonadota > Gammaproteobacteria > Lysobacterales > Lysobacteraceae > Stenotrophomonas > Stenotrophomonas sp. HMSC10F06. The sequence goes on from NZ_KV791285.1 coordinate 154,393, forward strand.
GCCTGTTTCCAATCGAATACCTGGGTGGCGCCCCCCGCGCCCGATCCCAGCGTGACCCGCACACGTTGCGGGGTGAAGCCTTGGGGCAGCATCACGCTGCCGGTGAGCTGCTGGAAGTACCGGAAGGAATAGTCCTGGCCCGGTACCTTGGTGCGCTGGTGCAGCTCGTCCCAGCTGACCGAGGTCAGCTTGCCGTCCTTGACGCCTTCCACGGTGAAGCGCATCTGCCCCTGGCTGATCGCCCCCCGGTTCAGGTTCTGGGTCAGCACCACGGCGTATTGCCAGGTGCCGCCGGTTTCCGGCGAAAACTCCACCGAATGGGTGTTCAGGCCCTTGCGCTGGCTGGTCGCCCCGACCAGGCGCTCGTAGAAGGCCACGTCGGCGCGCAGGCCGGCGATCTCTTCATCGCGCTCACCCAGCGAGGCCTGGACCTCGGTATTGGCAGCACGGCTGATGCGGTCGGAGGCCTGCAGGGTCGCTTGGCGCTGCTGCAGTTCGATGAGCTGCTGCTGGAGGCGCTCGTTGCGGGTCTCGGCGGCCTTGAGCTGGGTGCCGACGTCGCCGCCGGGTGAGCCCAGCCAGGCGCCGAGCAGCGCGGCCAGGATCAGCGACAGCAGCCAGGCACCGCCCAGCACCAGCAGGCGCTTGCGGTCCTGCACGGGCGGCGTGCCCGGCCGACGGATCTGGATGCGGGAAGGTGTGGGCTTATTCATGGCAGTCCTGGGCGACCGCGCCTGCCGGCGCTGTCGCAACGGCCCCTGTCTGGAACGACGGGCTAGTGTAAGTCAGGGAAAAGGCCTTGTCCGCGCAGGCTCGGGATCCGGGCAGTAGCGTTCATGGACGTCATCCACGATAGTGTGCGCCTGTGCACATTCTGCCACCGGAGCGCGTGCCATGACCGAAGCCCACCTGTTCGTGATCGGCATCCTGCTGGCCTGGCTGGCCGGTATCCGCGTGTACCTGACCGTGTTCGGCGTGGGGCTGGCCGGCCTGCTCGGCTGGGTCGACCTGCCGCCCGCGCTGCAGGCCACCGAATCGTGGTGGGTGCTGGGCACCTCGGCCGCGCTGGCCATCGCCGAGTTCTTCGCCGACAAGATCCCCGGGGTCGATTCGGTCTGGGACCTGATCCAGACCCTCGCCCGGGTACCGGCGGGTGCGTTCCTGGCCGCGGCCACGCTCTCGCCCAGCGGTGAACTCAGCGGTACCGCCCTGGTGGCCGGGGCCGGCGTGGCGCTGGCCAGCCACGGGCTGAAGTCCGGCACCCGTGCCCTGCTCAACACCTCGCCCGAACCGGCCAGCAACTGGGTCGCCTCGGCGGCCGAAGACACCGTGGTGGTCGGCGGGCTGGCGCTCGCACTGGCGCACCCGTGGCTGGCGCTGATCCTGGTGGTGGCGTGCAGCCTGATCGGCGCGTTGATCGTGTGGATGATCTGGCGGACGCTGTGGAAGGGGATGCGCTGGCTGATGCGCCAGGCCGACAGTGGGCAGACGCAGGTGAAACCGGGCACCCTGCCCCGGTAAGGCGCGCCCTGCCTCCGGGCGTTCATCGCATAATTGCGGCGCAGACTGGGAGTACGGATGGCCGTTCACGACAACGTTGTTGCACCCGCCCGCGCCGTGCGCGCTGAAACGCCGCCGGCCGAGCACTGGCAGCGCTGGCAACGCCAGGCCACGCCCGCCGCGTTGCCGCACAGCAATGTCGTCGCGCTCAATCCCGTGCCGGCCAGCCCGCCGCCGTTGCTGCCGCCAATGACCACCGATGCCAGCGACCTGGTGCCGCCAGGCATCGATTCGCCGTACCGCGTCCTGATCGTCGAAGACGACCGCTCGCAGGCGCTGTTCGCACAGAGCGTGCTGCACGGCGCCGGCATGCAGGCGCTGGTGCACGGCGATGCCGAAGGCGTGCAGCAGGCCATCGCCGAGCATCGCCCCGACCTGATCCTGATGGACCTGCACCTGCCCGGCCTGGACGGCATGCGCCTGACCGCGTTGATCCGCCAGCAGCCTGGCCAGCAGCTGCTGCCGATCGTGTTCCTCAGTGGCGACCCGGATCCGGAGCGCCAGTTCGAGGTACTCGACAGCGGTGCCGATGATTTCCTCAGCAAGCCGATCCGCCCACGCCACCTGATCGCGGCCGTCTCCAACCGGATCCGCCGCGCCCGTGCGCAGGCCGCCTCGCAGGCGGGCAACGCGGGTGCGCCGGCGATGAACAATCCCGAGACCGGCCTGCCCACCCGCCATCACGTGATGCAGGAGCTGGGCACCTCGCTCGCGCACCGCGATCGCGGCGGCCTGTTCTTCATCGAGATCGCCAGTGCGCTCGGCCTGCGCGAACGCTATGGCTATGCCGCCTTCGAACGGCTGATGACCCAGGCCGGCCAACGCCTGGCCGATGCAGCGCAACCGCACCTGCTGGCGCGCTTGAACGACAACAGCTTCCTGGTCCTGGCCCGCGATGCCGACGAGGACACGCTGGATACGATGGCGCACGCGCTACGCGAACAGTTGTCCACGCGCGCGTTCGTGATCCGCGATGACGAATCGGTGCACCTGCGCGGCGTGGTCGGCCATGCCCAGCTCTCCCCGGGCTTCTCCGATGCGGGCAGCGCGCTGGAAGCGGTCGAACGCACGACGCTGCAGGCGCGCCTGCTGACCGCCGGCGTGGCCGCCTATGTGCGTCGCGAAGATGTGGCCGCACAGGAACATCTTGCGTTGCTGGAAGGGCAACTGGAACTGGCCTATCAACCCATCGTCGCCGTCGCCGGCGGCAACACCGCGCAGTACCAGGTGCTGCTGCGGCTGCGCCAGGCCGATGGCAGCGTGCTGGCCGCCGGCCAGGTGATTCCGGCGGCCGAAGCGGCCGGGCGCATCGCCGATCTTGACCAGCAGGTGCTCGACCACGCACTGGGCCTGCTGGATCTGTATCGCCACGCCGCACAACCGCTGCACCTGTTCGTCTCGCAGTCGCTGCGCACGCTGGCCCGCGATGCGTTCGGCGATTGGCTGCTGGAGTCGCTGGCCAGCCGCCAGATCGACGGCAGCGCGCTGGTCATCGACGTGCGCCTGCCTGATGCCCTGATCCACACCGTCACCCTGCAGCAGTTCTGCACGCGCATGCATGCAGCCGGCGTGCGCTTCTGCCTGAGCCAGTTCGAGCCGGGCGATGAGGCCAACGCCTTGATGGCGCAGCTGCCGCTGGCGTATGTGCGCATGGCCGCGCGCTTCTCCAACAGCCATGCCAACCAGCAGACCCGCGACGAACTGCGCGCAGCGATCGACCGGGCGCACCGCGCCGGGCTGCGCATCATCGGCCAGCAGATCGAAGATCCGCAGGCCGCGGCCGCGATGTGGATCAGCGGCGTTGATTTCATCCAGGGCAACATGGTCCAGTCCGCCGGCAGCGAACTGAACTTCGACTTCCAGAACTCGGTGCTCTGAGCATGGGACGCCACGGACGGCCAGCCCCCTCGCCCACCCCGGCCTCGCTGTGGATCGCCGCCGGGTCGGCCGCGGCCTGCGCGACCGCCGGCGTGATGGCACGGATCGGCGCCAATGGCCCCTGGATCGACATCGCCGCGGGCACCGCCGTGCTGGCGCTGCTGGCTGCGCTGCAGGTGGTGCGCCGCTGGCGGGAGACGCAGGATCAGCTCCACACCCTGCAGCAGCGCAGCGAGTCGCTGCTGCTGGAGCGCGATCACCTTCAACAACGCCGGCAGCAGCAGAACCAGCTCGAACAGGAACTGCTCAGCGCCAAGCAGGCCGCCGAAGCCGCGGCGCTGGCCAAGGGTGAGTTCCTGGCCACGATGAGCCATGAGATCCGCACGCCGCTCAACGGCATCCTGCCGATGCTGGACCTGATCGCGCGCGGCCAGCTCGGCAGCGACCAGCGGCAGATGCTGCAGACCGCCGCAACCAGCTCGCAGCAGCTGCTTCGCATCGTCGATGACATCCTCGATTACTCGCGGCTCGAAGCCAGGGGCCTGAACCTGGAGATCACCACGTTCAACCTGCGCGAGCTGCTGGAAGGACTGGTGCAGCTCATGCAGCGTGCCGCCGATCCCAAGGGCCTGCAGCTGTCGCTCGAGCTGGACCCGGCGGTGCGGCTGTCGGTTCGCGGCGATCCGGTGCGGCTGCGCCAGGTGCTCAGCAACCTGCTGGTCAACGCGATCAAGTTCACCGAGCGCGGCCAGATCCGGCTGCGCGTGCAGCGCCAGGGCGAGACCAACGCACAGCACCAGCTGCGGTTCGAGATCGCCGACAGCGGCATCGGCATCGATGACGCCCTGCAGGCGCGCCTGTTCCAGTCCTTCAGCCAGGCCGATGCCTCGACCACGCGCCTGTATGGCGGCACCGGCCTGGGGCTGGCGATCTGCAAGCGCATCATCGATCTCATGCACGGCCGCATCGGCGTGCATTCCACGCCCGGGCGGGGCGCCACGTTCTGGTTCGAGATCCCGCTGCTCAAGGTGATCGGCGACCTGCCCGCCATCGGCACCGTGCGCCGCGCCCTGCTGATCACGCGCGATGCGTTGCTGGCCCAGCGCATCGAGCGCGTGGCCCAGCACCATGACCTGCGCCTGCACACGGTGGAGACCGCCGCCGAAGCGATCGACGCCCTGCGCGCGCCGCAGCGCCCCGGCATCGACCCGGTGCTGGCCTGGGTCATCGCCGACACTGACGGCCTGCGTCACGGCACCCAGGCGCTGCAGAAGGCGCTGGTCGGCAACGAGCGGCATGCCGGAGCGCAGCTGTTGTGGCTGTACGGCGAGGAGGCACCCGCGCCGGAGGCCCTCGGCCCGGGACCGGCGCTGCCGCGGCAGGTTGCAGACAGCGAGCTGCATGCACTGCTGAGGCCGGTGGTCGCCAGCGCCCGGCCGGCCGCGCTGCTGGCCGAGGTGGAGTACGCCGGCTCGCCCATGGCCCTGCCGCAGTTCCCATTGCGCGTGCTGCTGGTGGAGGACAACAGCGTGAACCTGCTGGTCGCCCAACGCCTGCTGCAGGTATTGGGCTGCGAGGTGGAGCCCGCCACGCAGGGCGAGCAGGCGCTCGCGGCGCTGCACGCGCGACCATTCGATGTGGTGTTGATGGATTGCCAGATGCCGGTGCTGGATGGCTACGACACCACCCGCCGCTGGCGCGCGCACGAGGCTGCACTGGGCACGGCGCGCCTGCCGATCGTGGCGATGACCGCCAACGCGATGGCCGGCGACCGCGAGCGCTGCCTGCAGGCCGGCATGGATGACTACCTGTCTAAGCCGATCAACCGCGAAACGCTGCAGGCCGTACTGGCGCGCTGGGGCAGTGCGATGGCCGATGACCCGGCAGTGCAGCCACCGTCCCTGCCTCAGCACGCGCCGGCTCCGCCCGCCGCTTCGCCAACCCGCGACGAGTCACCGGCCCCGGTGCTCGATCAGGAGGTGCTGGATGAACTGCTGGAGGTGATCGGCGCCGACACCGCGCGCATCATCGGCGTGTTCCTGGATGACACGCCACCGTTGATCCGGCAGCTGCAGGACGCCTCGGTCGCCGCGGATCTGGACCAGCTGCGCGCGTTGGCGCACAGCCTCAAATCCGCCAGTGCGAATGTGGGTGCGATGGCCTTGTCGGCAGCGGCCTGGCGGATCGAGCACGATGCCCGCGCCGGCACGCTGGAGCGCCCCGCGGTCGCGGTGGCGCTGTTGATCGCCGAGTTCGCGCGTACACGGATCGCGCTGGGCGGCTATCACGCCCGCCTGCGCGCCCCGTTGCAGGGCTGACTCAGTCTTCGATCTTGGTCAGCAGGTAGTTCGGTTCGCCGATGCGCTCGATCAGATCCAGCTGGGTTTCCAGCCAGTCGATATGCTCTTCCTCGGACTCGAGGATCTTCACGAACAGCTGGCGGCTGACGTAGTCACCGATCGAATCGGCATAGGCCACCGCTTCGCGCAGGGTCACCACGCCATCGCGTTCCAGGCTGAGGTCGCACTGCAGGATCTCGGCCGGGTTCTCGCCGATGCGCAGCTTGCCCAGTGCCTGGAAGTTCGGCAGGCCTTCGAGGAAGAGGATGCGGTCGGACAGGATGTCCGCATGCTTCATCTCTTCGATCGATTCCTTGTACTCGTGATCGGCGAGCTCCTTCAGGCCCCAGTTCTTCAGCATCTTGGCGTGCAGGAAGTACTGGTTGATGGCGGTCAGCTCGTTGTAGAGGACCTTGTTGAGGAATTCGATGACTTTCGCGTCGCCCTTCATGAGCGTGCTCCTGCTGCGTGGAATCGCGGGCACTGTAGCGCGTCGCGCGGGAGCATGAAGGAACGCGAATCGTGCTCAGTTGCGACCCGGCAGAAGGCTGGCAAGCCCACCCTGGGCGGCCGGCGGCTCGCGGGCGCACCGCCCGGTCAGGCGGCCTGGAGGCCCAATACCGGCAGGGGCAGATCGTGGGTGGCGCTGAACTTGGCCAGCAGGTCCGCCGCCATGTCCAGGCAGGACCCGCAGGTGGCGCCGCAGCCGGTGCGCATCGTCAACTCGGACACGCTCGCGACACCGCTCTGGGCGGCTTCACGGATCTGATGGTCGGTAACCCCGTTGCAGATGCAGACGTACACGTGCGGACTCGGCAGGCAGGCCCGGATCGGCCTGCTGCTATTCCAATCGAAACGAGAATGGTTGTCAATTTCGAACCTGAATCATTCTCGATACGGTTCACGGCCGCCGGGATCACTCAGACCGCGCCCGGCTCGCCCTTGGTCTTGCGCGGCCAGTAGCCGCCGCCCCGCTTGGGCGTGGTGCGCTTGCGTGGCCGGTCGTGGCCGGCCGCATTGCCGGGCATCCAGGCTTCCTGGGCGGATTTCGGCATCGATTCCACCCCCGTCCCGGCCACTCCCCGGGCCAGCGGCGCCAGATGGCGCAGGGCGCGTGCGTAGACGCCCCGCTTGAACATCACCACGTGCTCCACCGGGTACCAGAAGTCGACCCAACGCCACTGGTCGAATTCGGGGCTGTCGGTATGGTCCAGGGTGACGTGGGATTCGTCCCCGGCCAGCCGCAGCAGGAACCACACCTGCTTCTGGCCGATGCAGACCTGCCGTTCATTGCGGCGGATGGCCCGTGCCGGCAGCCGATAGCGAAGCCAACCCGGCGTCGCCCCGAGCACTTCAACGTGCTCCGGCAACAGCCCGGTCTCTTCCTGCAACTCGCGATACATGGCTTCGACAGGCGTCTCGTCGGTGTTCATGCCGCCCTGCGGGAACTGCCAGCCATCCCGGCGCACGCGTCGTGCCCAGAAAACCTGCCCATCCTGCCGCATCAGCACAATACCGACGTTCGGTCGATAGCCGTCCGGATCGATCACGATGCGGACTCCTAGAAAAATCTACTGATCGGGACTGTGCCACGCCCGCTGCCCACTCACAAGCGCGGTGAAAAAGTGTTGACAGATTCCAAATACATCTCCAGAATTACCGGCTCCCTGAGGCTATGTAGCTCAGCCGGTTAGAGCACAGCACTCATAATGCTGGGGTCGGTGGTTCGAGTCCACCCATAGCCACCAAGTTCGCTTGGTTTTTCAGGGAGAAAGTGCAATAATTGCACGCACATTTTGCCCCGTCGCCAAGCGGTAAGGCACCTGACTCTGACTCAGGCATTCGGTGGTTCGAATCCATCCGGGGCAGCCAAACAAAACAAAAGGCCTGATCGAAAGATCAGGCCTTTTATTTTGTTTGGGCGGCTGACTGGGCGCATGGCGCCCAGTGCCCCAACCTTGCGGAGCAAGGTTGGGGCCAGCCTTCTTTGCCTCCACATCCCCGCGCCTGGCGGCGCGCCCCCTTGCACTCCAAGGGGGCTGTTTCACCAGAAAGAGGGTGGACGGCCGACACCCTGCCCATGCCGGGCCGCGAAAGCAGCCGACCAGCGGTCGGCACTACCGCCACCGCCGCCCCTATGAAACAGCGGCGAGCGCAGCAGTGCCGCCGGAAGCGTCGCCATCCCTCGCTGCATCCACCTGACGACCAAGCGATCTGCAGGGACGAAACCCACCCCCGAAAACGACAAAAGCCCGGCCGAAGCCGGGCTTTTGCGTACCTCCCAGGGGGATCCCGAAGGATCCCACGCCAGGCGCGATGGATCAGCGCTTGGAGAACTGGGTGGCGCGACGTGCCTTGTGCAGGCCGACCTTCTTACGCTCGACTTCACGGGCGTCACGGGTCATGAAGCCAGCCTTGCGCAGCTCGGACTTCAGGGTTTCGTCGTACTCGATCAGCGCGCGGGCGATGCCCAGACGGATCGCACCGGCCTGACCGGTGGTACCACCGCCAGCAGCGGTGACCATGATGTCGAAGGTTTCGGTGTTCTTGGTCAGTTCCAGCGGCTGACGCACGATCATGCGTGCAGTCTCACGGCCAAAGAACTCGTCCAGCGGACGGCCATTGACGGTGATGTTGCCGGCGCCCTTGCGCAGGAACACGCGGGCGGTGGAGGACTTGCGGCGGCCGGTGCCGTAGTTTTGCGTGATAGCCATGATTAGATATCCAGAACCTGGGGCTGCTGAGCGGCGTGCGGGTGCTCGGAACCCGAGTACACCTTGAGCTTGCGGTACATGGCGCGGCCCAGCGGGCCCTTCGGCAGCATGCCCTTGACGGCGGTCTCGATGACGCGCTCCGGGTGGCGCTCAAGCGCCTGGGCCAGAGTTTCGGTCTTCAGGTTGCCGATGTAGCCAGTGAAGCGGTGGTACAGCTTGTCCTGCAGCTTGTTGCCGGTGACGGCAATCTTTTCTGCATTGATGACAACCAGGTAATCACCGGTATCAACGTGGGGGGTGTAGACCGGCTTGTGCTTGCCGCGCAGACGGCGGGCCAGCTCGGTGGACAGACGGCCCAGCGTCTTGCCGGAAGCGTCGACGAGATACCAGTCGCGCTGGACGGTCTCGGACTTTGCAGTGAAAGTGCTCATGAAAGAACTCAAGTAGGTCGGGCTCATTACGGCGCAGTACGGCCGGAACTCTGCCACGCGTTGTGAAGAGGCGGGATTGTACTGGCCATCCCCACCAAATGCAAGTTGACCCCGATCCCGGCTTGGCACACCGGCCCCATGGGGCGAGAATCGACGGTCCCCCGCCGCGACACCGCCTGCCATGACCGCGCTCCGCCAGATCACCCCGCTCGACCACCTGCTGACCGAAGCCCAGCGGGCCCTGGATACGGTGTTCGGCAATCCGCCGGCCAGCCGCCCCTACCCCGCCGAGGGCACCCCGGACGTGCAGATGGCCGCACCCGAGCGCCGCCACGCCGCCGGCCTGATGCGCATCAACCACGTCGGCGAGGTCTGCGCCCAGGGCCTGTACTTCGGCCAGGCCGCGGTCGCCCGCGAGCCGGAAACCCGCGCCCACCTGCTCGATGCGGCCCAGGAAGAGACCGACCATCTGGCCTGGTGCGCCCAGCGCCTGCGCGAACTGGACAGCCGTCCCAGCCTGTTCAACCCGATCTGGTATGCCGGCAGCTACACCATCGGCACCCTGGCCGGCCTGCGCGGGGACGGCTGGAACCTGGGCTTCGTGGTCGAAACCGAGCGCCAGGTGGAAGCCCATCTGGACGAACACCTGGACACCCTGCCGCCGGCCGACCTGCGCAGCCGCAAGGTGATCAAGGTGATGAAGATCGACGAGGCCCGCCATGCCGACCACGCCGAGCATGCCGGCGCGCGCAGGCTGCCCGCCCCGATCCCATCGGTGATGGCGCTGGCCTCCAAGGTCATGAAGACCATCGCGTACCGCCTTTAAGCCTCCACCGCGCCGCGTGCATCGGGTGAAAAGCCCCCCTGAGTCAGGGGGGCGCCGCGAAGCGGCGGGGGTATGGGTGTTCAGTGAGCCGGGGGCCCACGGTTCGCACAGCGAACCGTGGGAGCGCCAGCGCGAATGCGAGGGCGTTACCCCGAGACCAGCTTCAGCCCGATCACCCCGGCCACGATCAACGCGATGCAGGCCAGCCGCGACGGCGAAGCGCTGTCGCCGAACAGGAAGATGCCCAGCATCGCCACGCCCAGTGCGCCGATCCCGGTCCAGATCGCATAGGCGGTGCCGACCGGAATGGATTTCATGGCCTGGCTCATCAGGTACAGGCTGACCAGGGCGGCGGCGACGGTGGCCAGCGTGGGAAGGGGCTTGCTGAAGCCTTCGGAGTACTTCATTCCGATGGCGAAGCCGATCTCGAACAGACCGGCCACAAGAAGATAGATCCAGGGCATGGGGGATTCCTTGGGTTAACAAAAACAAAACGGCCCGGTGTTTTCACACCGGACCGTCGTCGGTAGCTGCCGTGGAACCCGATTTTGCGCAAACACCGGTTCCACAGGGCGGGCCGTCCCGCCTGGACGACGCCGGCCGGGGCCAGGCCCGGACGACATCGCAGGGTGTGCCTTACTCGGCCAGGTTGCGCCCGTGGAACAGCTCTTCGATCTCACGACGCAGCAGCGCCTCGATCTTCATGCGTTCCTTGAACGACAGGTTCTTGGCCTTCTCTTCGAACAGGTACTGGTCCAGGTCGAAGTCCTTCAGGTGCATCTTCGTGTGGAAGATGTTTTCCTGATAGACATTGACGTCGAACATCTCGTAGCGCGACTTGATGTTCTTGGCCAGGAAGTTCTGGATCGAGTTGATCTTGTGATCGATGTAGTGCTTCTTGCCCTTCACGTCACGGGTGAAGCCACGCACGCGGTAGTCCATGATCACGATGTCCGATTCCAGACTCTCGATCAGGTAGTTCAGCGCTTTCAGCGGGGAAATCACGCCACAGGTGGCCACATCGATGTCCGCGCGGAACGTGGCGATGCCCTCCTGCGGGTGGGTTTCCGGGTAGGTATGGACAGTGATGTGGCTCTTGTCCATGTGGGCGACCACGGCGTCGGAGATCAGCTCCTTGCCGGCCTGCTTCTTGTCGATCACCGGCTCTTCCGAGATCAGGATCGTCACCGAGGCACCCTGGGGGTCGTAGTCCTGGCGGGCCACGTTCAGGATGTTCGCGCCGATGATCTCGGCAACGTCGGTCAGGATCTGAGTCAGCCTATCGGCGTTGTACTCTTCATCAATATATTCGATGTAACGCTGACGCTCCTCTTCGGTGCGGGCGTAACAGACGTCATAGATGTTGAAGCTCAGCGCCTTGGTGAGGTTGTTGAAACCCTGCAACCTCAGGCGAGGCAACGGCTTGACCACGGCGGTCGATCCTGTGTGTGGTGGGAAAGAAGTAATTATGGGGCAAAGTGATCGGGGGCGAAACTTGCATTGAAACGAGTAGCTGTGCTCGGTTTGCCCTTAACAATTCGGATCGTTAAGCTCCCGGCACATAGCCGTGAATTCTTCATGAGCAATCGGAGCGCCTCAACGTGTCAACTGTGCGCCTTGCCACAAGTCCATTGGCCCTGGATATCGCAACAATCGATCGCTTCCTGGCCCACAGCCACCGCCGCCGTTATCCCGCCCGTACCGACGTGTTCCGTCCGGGGGATCCGGCAGGCACCCTGTACTACGTCATCAGCGGCTCCGTCTCAATAATGGCTGAGGAAGATGACGATCGTGAGCTGGTGCTGGGCTACTTCGGCTCGGGAGAGTTCGTCGGCGAGATGGGGCTGTTCGTGGAATCGGACCGCCGCGAGGTGATCCTGCGCACCCGCACCCCGTGCGAACTGGCCGAGATCAGCTACGAACGCCTGCATCAGCTGTTCCTCGGCCCGCTCTCCGCCGATGCCCCGCGGCTGCTCTACTCGATCGGCCAGCAGCTCTCCAAGCGCCTGCTCGACACCAGCAGGAAAGCCAGCCGCCTGGCCTTCCTGGACGTGACCGACCGCATCGTGCGGACCCTGCACGACCTGTCCCGCGAGCCGGAGGCCATGAGCCACCCGCAGGGCACCCAGCTGCGCGTCTCGCGCCAGGAGCTGGCGCGCCTGGTCGGCTGCTCGCGTGAGATGGCCGGCCGCGTGTTGAAGAAGCTGCAGACCGACGGGCTGCTGCATGCCCGCGGCAAGACCGTCGTTCTGTACGGCACCCGTTGATCCTGCCCGCGTAGTGCCGGCCGCTGGCCGGCAACCACGCAGATCCCCCCCTGCCCGTCGACCTGGACGAGGTTGCCGGCCGGCGGCCGGCACTACCTGCCCATTTGCCGCTAGGCTGTTCGCATGGAACTTGGCAGCGAATTCTATTGGTTCATCCTGATCGGCCTGGGCGCACAGCTTGTCGATGGCGCATTGGGCATGGCCTTCGGGCTGGTGTCCTCCTCGGTGATGCTGAGCATGGGCGTGCCGCCGGCAGCCGTGAGCGCCAGCGTGCACACCGCTGAAGTCTTCACCACCGGCGCCTCCGGGGTGTCGCACCTGGTCGCCGGCAACGTGGATCGCCGGCTGTTCCTGCGCCTGGCCCTTCCCGGCGCGGTCGGTGGTGTGGTGGGGGCCTACGTGCTGACCCAGCTGCCCGGTGACGTGATTCGCCCCTTCATCTACATGTATCTGCTGGTGCTGGCCATCTTCATCCTGCTGCGCGCGGCCGGCCGGATGCTGCCGGCGCAGGAAGTGAAGCGTGTCCCGCTGCTGGGCTTCGTGGCCGGCCTGCTGGATGCCAGCGGCGGCGGTGGCTGGGGCCCGGTGGCCACCTCCACCCTGCTCGCCCGCGGCGGAAAGGCCCGCACCACTATCGGCACGGTCAATGCCGCCGAGTTCGTGGTGACCCTCGCGGTGTCGATCACCTTCCTGCTGACCATGGGCGTGCAGTACCTGAACATCGTCGCCGGCCTGCTGATCGGCGGCATGATGGCCGCGCCGATCGCCGCGATTCTGGTCAAGAACGTCAAGGAACGCTGGGTGTTGATCGCCGTCGGCGTGCTGGTCCTGGGCATCAGCCTGTTCCAGATCAGCCACGCAATCGTGCAGTGGCGCGCAGGCTGAGCCGGACGCGACACGCTTTTCAGCCCTTCCCGGGCGTTTTCAGCGCCGGATCAGACCGGGTCGCCGGCCCGGTCCACGCAGCCCCAGTTGAGCACCGGGGTATCCGGGGGCAGCACCTGGCGGAAGTACGCCACCCGCGAGGCCTTGGGATTGACCACGACCGGCGCGGCCGCGGCCAGCAGCAGCGGCAGGTCGGCGCTGCTGTCGGAGTAGGCGACGTCGATCTCGCCATACCCGCGCTCGCGCAGCATCCGCATCTTTTCTTCGTTGTGGCAGTGCCGGGTGGCGATGACCGCGCCCAGGAACGGGCCGACCTCGCTGCCGATCACCGGCACGCCCTGGTGGGCGACGAAGGCCAGGATCGCGCGGGCCAGTTCCGGCGGCGCACCGGTGGCGACCACCACGCGGTCTCCGGCGGCCCGGTGGCGGGCAAACACCTCCAGCGCGACCGGCAGCAGGCGGCGGCGGATGTCGGCCTCGTGCTTGAGCACGTAGCGGTCGATCACCTTGTTGAACTCGCGCGCCCGGTGCAGGCCGAACGTGGCGATCCAGACATAGCCGGAGATGCCGCGGCGCCGGGTCGGCAGGAACGCCACCAGCGGGCCGAGCAGCGGCGTGGCGATGAGGGCGGCCAGCAGCCGCAGCGGGTTGCGCTTGATCAGCCAGGCGAACAGATGGCTGCCGGAATCGCCGTCATACAGGGTGTGATCGAAATCGAAGACCACCAGCGGGGCGTCGTCGCGCGGCGTTGGGTAGATCGCTGTCATGCGCTGAAGAATAGCTGACGCAGGCCCTCGCCGGGCTCTTCCACGCGCATGAAGGCCTCGCCGACCAGGAACGCATTGACCCCGGCCTCACGCATCACCGAGACATCGGCCGGGCCGAGGATGCCGCTTTCGGTGACCAGCAGGCGGTCGCGCGGTACGGCCTGGCGCATGTCCAGCGTGGTCTGCAGCGAGACCTCGAAGGTGCGCAGGTTACGGTTGTTGATGCCGATCAGCGGCACCGGCACCTGGATGGCACGCTCCAGCTCGTCGATGTCGTGCACTTCCACCAGCACGTCCATGCCCAGCTGCATGGCCAGGTCGGAAAGCTCGGCCAGCTGGCGGTCGTCCAAAGCAGCCACGATCAGCAGGATGCAGTCCGCGCCGAGCACGCGCGCTTCATACACCTGGTAGGCATCGATCACGAAGTCCTTGCGCAGCACCGGCAGCGTGCAGGCCTCCCGGGCCTGCTGCAGATAGGCATCGCTGCCTTGGAAGAAGTCCACGTCGGTCAGCACCGACAGGCAGCTGGCACCACCGAACTCGTAGCTCACCGCGATATCGGCCGGATGGAAGTCAGGGCGGATCACGCCCTTGGACGGACTGGCCTTCTTGATCTCGGCGATCACGGCCGGGTTGCCGGCGGTGATCGAGGCGCGCAGCGCATCGGCGAACCCCCGCACCGGCGGGGCCTGCTCCACGCGCGAGATCAGCGCCTCCAGCGGCACCTGGGCACGGCGTGCGGCGACTTCTTCGGCCTTGCGGGCCAGGATGGTATCGAGGATGTCGCTCATGTCATTGGGGTCCTGGAGGCCGGCCATTATCGGCCAGCCCCGCTGAATTCTGAAAACGCGGGCTCAGACGGCCCCGCGGATGCGGCGGGTGGCGGCCACGTACTGCTCCATCCGCGAGCGCGCACTGCCATCGGCCAGCACCGCGCGCGCGCGGGCCAGGCCATCGGCGATGCTGTCGGCGACACCGGCCACATACAGGGCGGCGCCGGCGTTGAGGGCGACGATGTCCAGCGCCGGGCCGGGCTGGTTGTCGAGCACGCCGCGCAGCATGGCGATGGATTCCTCCGGACTCTCGACCTTGAGGTTGCGGCTGGCCGACATCGCGATACCGAAGTCTTCCGGATGGATCTCGTACTCGCGCACCTTGCCGTCGCGCAGCTCGCCGACCAGCGTGCCGGCGCCGAGCGAGATCTCATCCATGTTGTCGCGACCCCACACCACCAGCGCGCGCTCGGCACCGAGTTCGCGCAGCACGCGTGCCTGGATGCCGACCAGATCCGGGTGGAACACGCCCATCAGCACATTGGTCGCACCGACCGGATTGGTCAGCGGGCCGAGGATGTTGAAGATCGTACGCACGCCCATTTCGCGGCGCACCGGCGCGACGACCTTCATCGCCGGGTGGTGCATCGGCGCGAACATGAAGCCGATGCCGGTCTCGGTGATCGCGCGCGCGACCTCCTCCGGCTGCAGATCGATGATCGCGCCCAGTGCCTCGACTGCATCGGCACTGCCGGACTTGGAGGAAACACTGCGGTTGCCATGCTTGGCCACCTTGGCCCCGGCCGCAGACACCACGAACATCGCGCAGGTGGAAATGTTGAAGGTGTGCGAACCATCCCCACCGGTGCCGACGATATCCACCAGATGCGTCTTGTCCTCCACCGGTACCGCGAGGGCGAGCTCGCGCATCACGGTGGCGGCACCGGCGATTTCGCCGATGGTTTCCTTCTTGACCCGCAGGCCGGTCAGGATCGCGGCGGTCATCACCGGCGACACGTCACCGCGCATGATCTGCCGCATCAGGTCGACCATTTCGTCGAAGAAGATCTCGCGGTGCTCGATGGTGCGCTGCAGGGCTTCCTGGGGGGAGAAGGTCATGCGGGGTCCTTTGTGGTGCAGGTGCGGCGCGCTCAGCGCTGCAGGAAATTCTTCAGCAGGGCGTGGCCATGCTCGGTGAGGATCGACTCGGGGTGGAACTGCACGCCCTCGACCGGATGTTCGCGATGGCGCAGGCCCATGATCTCTTCGATCGAGCCGTCCTCGTTCTCGGTCCAGGCGGTCATTTCCAGGCAGGCCGGCAGCGTGGTCTTGTCGACCACCAGCGAGTGGTAGCGCGTGGCCTGGTAGCGGTCCGGCAGGCCGGCGAACACGCCCTTGCCTTCATGCCGGATCGGCGAGGTCTTGCCGTGCATGATGTTGGTGGCGCGGATGACGTCACCGCCATACACCTGGCCGATGCTCTGGTGGCCCAGGCACACGCCCAGGATCGGCGTGGTCGGGCCGAGCCGGCGGATCAGCTCCAGCGACACACCCGCTTCGTTGGGCGTGCACGGGCCGGGCGAGATCACGATGCGCTCGGGCGCGAGCGCGGCGATTTCATCGACGCTCAACGCGTCGTTGCGCACCACCTTGACCTCGGCGCCCAGCGTCTGCAGGTACTGCACGAGGTTGTAGGTGAAGCTGTCGTAGTTGTCGAGCATCAACAACATGGTCAGGGTCCGTCTTGAATGGGGAAGTGGCGTGCACGCAACCGTGCACGTGTCAGGCCGTTCGGCAGCAGTGCGTTACAGGCCCTTGGCTGCCTGCGCCACGGCACGGAACAACGCGCGGCCCTTGTTCATCGTCTCGTCCCATTCCTTGCCGGGGTCGGAGTCGTAAACGATGCCGGCGCCCGCCTGCACGTGTAGGCGACCGTCCTTGATCACCGCGGTGCGGATCGCGATCGCGGTATCGGCATCGCCATGCCAGCCGATGTAGCCGATGCTGCCGGCGTAGACGTTGCGCTTGATCGGCTCCAGCTCGCGGATCACTTCCAGCGCGCGGATCTTCGGCGCGCCGCTGACGGTGCCGGCTGGGAACGTCGCACGCATCACGTCGGCATAGCTCAGGCCCGGCTGCAGCTGCCCGGTGACCTCGCTGACGATGTGCATGACGTGGCTGTAGCGCTCGATCACGAACTGCTCGCCCACTTCCACCGTGCCCGCCTTGGACACGCGGCCGGCATCATTGCGGCCGAGATCGATCAGCATCAGATGCTCGGCACGTTCCTTGGGATCGGCCAGCAGGTCCACTTCGAGTGCGTTGTCTTCCTCCACCGTCGCGCCGCGCGGGCGGGTGCCGGCGATCGGACGCACGGTGACTTCCCCGTCCTGCAGCCGCACCAGGATTTCCGGCGAGGAGCCGACCACCTGCACGTCGCCGGTATCGAGGAAATACATGTACGGCGAGGGATTGAGCGCACGCAGCGCGCGGTACACATCCACCGGGCGCGCCTTGAACGGCACGCTCAGGCGCTGGCTCAGCACCACCTGGAAGATGTCGCCGGCGCGGATGTATTCCTTGGATTTGTCGACCGCAGCGATGAAGCCTTCGCGGGTGAAGCCGGAGACGAAATCGTTCTCGTCCAGCACGTCGCGGGTGATCGGCGCGGGGTAGCCGGCACCGGGCGCACGCAGTTTGGCGACCAGCGCATCCAGCCGCGCCTGGGCCTCCTCCCATGCACCGGGCTGACCCGGGTCGGCATGCACGATCAGGTACAGGCGGCCCTTGAGGTTGTCGAACACCGCCAGTTCTTCGGAGTGCAGCAGCAGGATGTCCGGCGTGCCCAGCTCGTCGCGGCCACGCGGCGGCGCCAGGCGCGGTTCGATGTAGCCGATGCACTCGAAGCCGAACCAGCCGACCAGGCCGCCGGTGAAGCCGGGCAGACCGGCCAGCTTCGGCACCGAGTGGGCGCTGCGCAGGGCCTCGACCTCGGTGAACGGGTCGGCGACCTCGCGGGTTTCCACCACGGTGCCGGATTCGCTGATGGTCAGGGTATGGCCGTGGAAGGCATACACCCGGCGCGCCGGCAGGCCGATGATGGAATAGCGCCCGAAGCGTTCGCCGCCCTCGACCGATTCAAACAGATAGGTATGCGGGCCGTCGGCGAGCTTCAGATAGACCGAGAGCGGCGTGTCCAGGTCGGACAGCACTTCACGGACGACGGGGATGCGGGTGTGGCCTTCAGCGGCCTGCTGCTGGAACTGCTCGAGCGTGATCAAGACGACTTTCCTTCCGGGAAACGGCGGTGGCGGGACGGACGACGGCAACAGGCCACCATCGCCACCAACGGCGAGCGGAAGAAATGGGTATGCGGGGTCGTCAGAATGGACACCCGGCGACTGTACCTCAGCCCGGCGCGGGGGGGAACCCCGCCCGGGCCTGCGTGCAGCCGCTCCGAGGCCGACGTGGCGGCCCACTCCGGCATGGAGCGACTGCCCGGGCGTCAGTACAGCGGCAGCGGGCGCTCACTGGCCAGCATGCCATTCAGGGTGTCCAGCATCCTGACCAGGTCCACCTGCCGATGCAGGCGGGTCTTCTCGAAAATGCTCTGCAGGCGGGTCCGCGCACTCCCGACACCGATGCCGCAGGTCGCTGCGGCGGCCGACAGCTCGCCCTGGTGATGCAGCGCTACGGCCAGCGTCGCTTCGCCCGGGGTCAGGCCGAAAAGCTCGCGCAGGGTGGCGGACAGCCCCGCCGAGGAGCGGCGCACCAGCGTGTTGACCGTCATGACGAAACGGGCGGTGCCCGTACCGGGAATGTACTTTCCATAGGGCCGAAGCGATGCGAATCCTGCCAGGAGTCCATCTGCATCGTGCAGAGCGACGATATCCTCTCCGGGGTCCTGCGCCGGACCGCCCCGCAGCGCCAGGCGCCGGACCAGGGCATTCCAACCCGCCCGCGAGGCGGGATGCACCGGCTCCAATGCCGCCTTTCGGCGCACACGCAGGACGCGCGCCAGCAGCATCTCCTCGCCCCCGGCATTGACCGATACTGGCCGCAGGTTCTCATCGAGAAGCAGCAGGGCCAGCGTTCCTGCCTGCCGCCACGCGTCCTGCAGTGCCTGGCGCAGCTCGAAGGCATTGACGAAGTGAGGGGCCAACGCTTCGCACAGTGCCACCTCGCGGGCATCGAAATCGCCGCGCCGCTCGGTTCCCACGAAGGTCAGCATGGTGACCTGGTCCGGCTTGCGCGAGGCACACAATGCCACCGAACGCAGCGTGTCGATCTGGCGCAGGAAGTCCAGGTAGTACCGCGTTCCACGCATCTCATCGAGCGTGGCCACCCGATCGCTGACGATGACGCTGCCAGCACGCATCGTCGGCGCGGCCCGGTTGAACCAGAGGTTGTCCACCGAGTAGAGCGTGTCTTCGTTGAAGCGCTCCACCGTACGCGGGTCGGCCATCGCGCCGGCCGCGACCAGCGCCCTGTGTCGCCCCCCGTGCACGTCGCGCAGGGTCACGCTGCCGGAGTGGCAACCGACCGCGCGACCGAGACGTTCAACGAATGACTGCATCCGCTCCGGGTCGGTGACCCCCGCGTACAGCTCTTCCATAAGCTCCGCTTTCACAACCATCTCCTGTGTTGTTCGTCAAGTCATGTCCATGACCTGCGTCGCTGCGCATCTGGACGCAGATTTGCCGCCATCCCATCACCACGTCAAGGACGCCATGGCCCTCTCTGCGCTGCGATCAGTTTCTACTGCGCTCACCCTGTCCCTGCTGCTCGTCGGATGCGGCGGCAAAGGCGATGCAGCTTCCCCGAGTACCGATAAGGACAGCAACGCCGCTGCGGCCGAGGGTGAGGCAAACGCCGATAAACCGGCGCCCACCACCCTTCCTCAAGCCGACCTGGCCAAGCCGCTGGCCGAGTACCGCAAGTTGGATAGCGGCCAGCAGGTCATGTTTCTTTATGCCGCCATGTCCAAGCTTCCGACGGATTTCGACACGATGGCCAGCCTTGCCTCGCAGGAATACCGCGGCACCGCCGATACCTTCCGCCGCAAGGACCTGATGGGGGCGCTTCGCCCGCAGCTCGAACAGAGCATCGCAGACGCTGGCCGCTCGCCCTATTACTGGAGCGAACTGGATGATGCCGACCTGCAGGCCTATGACTTCGAGCGGAAGGGCTTCCCGGTCGGCGAATTCAACGGCGGCAAGTACCGCTACTTCATGGACATTCCGGAGTACAGCTACACCTGGGCCAATCCCGCGCAGGTCCAGCTCGCCCCGGTCGCTGACGAAACGGTTGCCCGCGAGCTCGAAGGGCTTCGCAGCCGATGGAACAGCAAACCCCGGCTGCGGACCTACTTCTTCGTCCAGTCTGCCGATCTGAACCAGCGTCGCATCAATGCCTATGTCACGCATGTCCAGCTTCTGGACCGCAGCGGACGCGTCCTGGCGTCCTACTCGCCCGATCCGGCGGTGGCAGCGCAGCCAGCGGAAGAGGATCCGTGCGTTTCACCGGAGGACTGCGCACGGCGTGCGTTGGGCAGCTGATCGTTTCGGAATCCACAGGGGAATCATCCATGAATCAACTCAATGAAAGCGACGTCCAGGACGCGCTGCAGCAGCGCCTCGTGCGCGAGGAAGCCGGGCGGCGCGCAACCGACGGCCTGATGCGCACGGCCAGGACGCTGCGATGGATCGGCTGGGGCTGCGCGCTGGTGCCGATCGTCGGCATCGTCGGTGTGGTGCTGTTCCTGCTCAGCACGATCCTGTGTTTCGCCTATGCGCAAAGCAAGGGGAACCCCGATGGCATCAAGCAGTTGTTGATCACCCTGGCCAGCCTGTTCGCTGCGGGCATCGTCTGGGTGCTGGTCAATCTCACCGTGCTCGGCCTGTTTGGCGCAGCCATGTCCATGCATTGAGGATCTGCACATGAACGGAATCACCTTGAAGCAGTCGCTGCTGTCGGCCGCTGCGGCGGCCGCATTGCTGGCTGGCCAGGCCGTGCCTGCCCACGCACAATCCGCCGACGCGCTCCGGCGTGAGAACGCACAGCTGCGTGCCCAGCTGGACGCGTTGAACCAACGCTGCGGCGTGCCGGCCCCCGACAACACCGGCGCACTGGAGCGATTTGGCGATATCGAAGCGCGACTGGATTCGATCCGGGCAGGACAGCGCACGCGCGGCTCGGTAGAGATCACGGTGACGATGACACTGCGCAATGTGTCGTCGCAGCCGATGGTGTTGAATTATGAGTACGACACCTTCAACGCGACCGACAGCCACGGCTATACCTACCGTTTCTTCGGCGGGCAGGACAAAGACACGATCAAGGGCATCCCGATCGCCACCACGAACCGGGTCGACCCGACCTTCACCCTGCTGCCAGGCCGATCCAGCACGGTCACCTTCCTCGTGCAGCGCGCCATGAACGCGGGGCAGACCCCGGGCAGCCGCTTCGATATCAGTGCCAGCTTCGGCCAGTACGAAAACCTGGGCCAGGGACGACTGCGACGGCTACAGACATTCCCCGTTTCCTTCAAGGATCGCTCAGTCACGTCGGGCGGCGTCGCCACGGGTATCGGCGGGCGCGCGGATCAGACGGTTGAAAACGCGGCCGGCAGGTTGCTGGACCGCCTGTTCAAGTGAGCCGGGCACGGCAGGCGCCACCACGCGCCAGCCGTATGCAGGACGGCCCCGCAGCCGCGCCGGGACTCAGGCCCTGGACAGCAGCGGGCTGTCCAGCGCCACATGCAGGTTCACCCGCCCCGGCACGCAGTCGATGCGGAAATGGCGGGCCTGGACCGGCTCGCCATCCAGATTGAGGGTCAGCGGCGCCTCGGCCTCGATCTCCACCCACGGCGCCTGGACACGTTCGGCCACCTGTTCCAGCGCACCGCGCTTGCCGCCCTTGACCAGCGCAGCGAAGGTGGACGCCACCTCCCCGCTCAGCTCGGGAATCACGGTGATATCGAGCACACCATCGTCGATCAGGGCCTCCGGGCACAGCACCTGGCCGCCACCGGCCTGGCGGCCGTTGCCAACGCCCAGAGCGATGAAGCCACCGGCCCATTCGAAGCCCGGCGCCCGGACCCGCGCCTGGATGGGATCGATCCGGCCCAGCCGCGAGACCCCGGTCACCAGATAGGCCAGCCCGCCGAGCACCTTCTTCAGGCCCTCATCGGTCTCCACCGTCACCTCGGTGCCGAAACCGCCACTGGCTACGTTCGCGCACCACCACACCTTGCCGTCGGCATCGATGCGCAGCAGATCGACCGGCCGCGCCGGCGCGTGCCTGATCAGCTCCAGCGCCGCCAGCGGTTCGTCGGGAATTTCGGCCGCCGTGGCGAAGTCATTGGCCGTGCCCAGCGGCAAGAGGCCCAGCGACGGCAGTGCATCGGCCGGCTCCTCGCGATGGGCCAGCGTCTCGGCCACCTCGCTGAGCGTGCCGTCTCCGCCGGCCGCGATGATCGTGTCGACCCCGTGTGCGATCGCCTCGGCCACGTAGCGCTCGGCATCGCCCGACTCCCAGGTCACCCGCACCTCCAGCTGCACCCCGCGCTCGCGCAGTGCTGCCACCGCCTCGCGCACATCCTCATTGCCGGTGGCCTTGCCGTTGAGGATCAAACGCCAATGGGGACGGCTCATGCGGTACTTCCAGGGAGTGGGGAAGCGAAGGCTAGCAGCGCGCGGGGTGGCCGTCGGTGAACGTCATCAAAGCGTCACCGATGGCCCGGAGAATGGAAGGCCATAGCAAGGAAGATGGATGGAGGCAGGATCAGCCTCCCGCTGTTCCCGGGGCCGCATCTGCAAGGGTGCGGTCTTTTTTTTTGCCGCCGGGAGGGCAGCCGACCAACGGTCGGCTCTACCGGGGGGGGTTGGCTGCGGCAGCCGACCAACGGTCGGCTCTACCGGGTGCTCAGCCTTCGGCGACGGTCCGCAATGCCTCGCCTTCCATCCGGTACACCGTCCACTCGCTTTGCGGCTTCGCACCGGCGGCCTGGTAGAACTGGATCGCCGGTTCATTCCAGTCCAGCACCGACCACTCGAACCGGCCGCAGCCTTCGGCCACCGCGATCCGTGCGATGTGCTGCAGCAATGCCTTGCCGGCCCCGCTGCCGCGCCGTTCCGGGCTCACGTACAGGTCTTCCAGGTAGATCCCGTTGCGGCCCAGCCAGGTCGAGTAATTGTAGAAATACACCGCATAGCCGATGGCCACGCCGTCGGCCTCGCAGATCAGCGCGTGCGCTTTCGCTTCCGGCCCGAACAGGCTCGCGCGGATGCCCGCTTCGTCGGTCTGCACCGACGACTCGGCCCTTTCGTAGATCGCCAGCTCGCGGATGAAGCGCAGGATCCGCCCCGCATCCTCGGCGGTGGCCACGCGGATGGTCACGGCAGCCACCGATCCCATGGCTCAGCCCCGCGCCGCGGCGACATTGCCGCGCATCTGCGCGATGATGTCCTGGTAGCTGGTCTTCGCATTGAAGATCGCCGAGCCGGCCACGAACGCATCCGCACCGGCCGCCGCGATGGCACCGATGTTGTCGGCCTTCACGCCACCGTCGATCTCCAGGCGGATGTCCTTGCCGCTGGCATCGATCTGCTTGCGGATCGCGCGCACCTTGTCCAGCGCCGAGGGAATGAAGGCCTGGCCGCCGAAGCCCGGGTTGACCGACATCACCAGCACCAGGTCCAGGTCATCGAGCACCCAGTCCAGGATGTCCACCGGCGTGGCCGGATTGAGCACCACGCCCGGCTTGCAGCCCAGCGAACGGATCAGCTGGATGGTGCGGTGCACGTGGCGGCTCGCCTCCGGATGGAAGCTGATGTAGGTCGCGCCGGCCTCGGCGAAATCCGGAATGATGCGGTCCACCGGCTCCACCATCAGGTGCACGTCGATCGGTGCGGTCACGCCATGCTTGCGCAGCGCCTGGCAGACCAGCGGGCCGATCGTCAGGTTCGGCACATAGTGGTTGTCCATCACATCGAAATGCACCCAGTCGGCGCCGGCCGCGAGCACGTTGTCCACTTCCTCGCCCAGGCGGGCGAAATCGGCGGACAGGATGGAGGGAGCAATGATGCAGTTGGACATGGCCGGGACCTTCAGGATGTTGAAAGGGGGCGCCGCGCGGAATCAGCGCTTGCGCAGGGTCTTGATGCGGTCATAGGCGGCATTGAGCTGGCGCGACTTGCGCTCGGCCTGCTGGCGCAGCTCCGGGGCGGCGCCGACCACCTTGTCCGGGTGGTACTGGGACATCAGCCGGCGGTAGGCCAGGTCGATCTCGGCATCGGTCGCCTCGGAGGTCAGCCCCAGCTCACGGTAGGGATTTTCCCTGTTCAGCCGGAACCAGTCGGCATCGAAGGCATGCCCCAGCAACAGCCCGACCACGGCACCGAGCGGATTGGGCCTGAACAACAGGGCGCCGGCGATGAATCCGAGCAGTTTTCCGTACCAGCGCATGGTGGTCTGGGCAGCCAAGGCGACAAAGGATCCTCATTTTACGTCACAGCGGGCCCAACCCGCTTTACACTAGGCCGCCCGCTGTCTGTGCGGGCCCTCCGGGTCCCCTGGACAGCTGTCATGACGAAGCCTCAGGAGTGCCCGTGCCGACCACGTTGTTGCAATCCGATCTCCCCGGCCTGCCCTTGCGCCATCGCGGCAAGGTGCGTGATGTTTTCGACATTCCGCGCGACCGGCTCCCCGCCGGCACACCGCCGGGGGACTACCTGCTGATGGTCGCGACCGACCGTCTGTCAGCCTTCGACGTGGTGCTGCCCGACCCGATCCCCGGCAAGGGCGAAATGCTCTGCCAGGTCTCGAACTTCTGGTTCGCCAAGACCGCGCACCTGATGCCCAACCACCTGACCGGCATCGATGTCGCCAGCGTGCTGCCCGAGGGCGTGGATCCGGCCCTGTACGCCAAGCGCGCGGTGGTCACCCGCAAGCTCAAGCCGGTCCCGGTGGAGGCGATCGCCCGCGGTTACCTGATCGGCAGTGGCTGGAAGGACTACCAGCGCACCGGCAAGATCAGCGGCATCGAGCTGCCTGACGGCCTGCGCCAGGCCGAGCAGCTGCCCGAACCGATCTTCACCCCCTCGACCAAGGCCGCCGTCGGCGACCATGACGAGAACATCGATTTCGATGCGATGGTGAAGGCGGTCGGGGCGGACCTGGCCGAGCGCGTACGCGATGCGACCCTGCGCATCTACGCCTTCGCCGCCGACTATGCGCGCGAGCGCGGCATCATCCTGGCCGACACCAAGTTCGAGTTCGGTACCGATGCCGATGGCCGTCTGTACATCATGGACGAGATGCTGACCCCGGATTCCTCGCGCTACTGGCCGGCCGACGAGTATGAGGTGGGCACCAGCCCGCCAAGCTACGACAAGCAGTTCGTCCGCGATTACCTGGAGACGCTGGACTGGGGCAAGACCGCGCCCGGCCCGAGCATCCCGGCCGAGATCATCGAACGTACCCGCGCCAAGTACGCCGAGGCGCTGCAGCGCCTGGCCGGGATCTCGGTCGACTGATTCGCCTGCGCCCCCGGCCGTGATGGCCGGGGGTCCCGGCCGTAGAGTCGACCGTTGGTCGACTGCCGCGGACGTTGGTGGCCTATCGCGTGCAGCACGAGGGGTATCGTCTGGGCGAGAGCAAGCCGACCAACGGTCGGCTCCACCCGCCCGGGGCGGTATGCTCTGCAGATCCTGGGAGGGACCATGGCCACCACCGTCGCACGCCCGATCGAACGCTACTTCGCCAGCTATTCCGACGACCACCGCAATGTGCTGAACCAGCGCATCCACGTCCTGGCCGTCCCGGCGATCGCGTGGTCGGTCATCGCCCTGCTGTGGTGCCTGCCGCCGCTGATCACCTGGTTCCAGAACGGGATCTGGGCCGGCCTGGCGATGTTCGCCGCCTGGTGCTTCTACAACCGTCTTTCGCGCACGCTGGGCTACGGCATGCTGGCGTTCTTCTTCGTCAGCGGCTGCGTCTGCCGGTTGCTGGAAGCCGAGATCGGCCTGGTGAACCTGTTCTGGCTGGCGCTGGGGGTTTTTGCCGTGGCGTGGGTGGCGCAGTTCATCGGCCACAGGCACGAAGGCCGCAAGCCGAGCTTCCTGACCGATCTGGTCTACCTGTTGATCGGCCCCCTGTGGGTATTGGCCAAGCTCTATCGCCGGATGGACTGGCGCTACTGACCCGCTTTTCCTGAACGAGCGCGGACACTCACCGGCACTCCACGCCGCACCCTCCAGCATCGTCCCCAGTGGCCTTTCGAGCGACGGCCACCGTTCATCTTCGTGCACACCGTTTCGGCCCCGCAGCCCCTGCGACGCCTGGTTCCGGATCCGTTTCCACAGGCGTCGGGAGGCCACAATCGGCAAAGTCACCAGCGGGCTTCCATACGGCCGCCGACGGACCCGAATGGGGCCGGGCGCTGCCCGGAAAAAATGAATCAGTGCACGTTACATGCAATTGAGGGCGTATTCGGGTGTATCGGCAGCAATTGCCTGCCTGTTAGACTGAACGGCCTGCTCGTGAATCCCGCATTCCCTGCATGAATCCTAGTCTGCTCCTGCTGCTCGCCCTGCCCTTCCTGATGGCAGTGGCTGTCGCTTCATTCCGCCGCACCTCCCGCTCCACGGCCGCCTGGGTAGCCGCGGCCGCTCCGCTGGGGGGCCTGGCGCTGTTGGCGACGATGACCCCGGCGATCATGGACGGCGGCATCGTCCGCAGTTACGGGGAGTGGATACCGCAGATCGGCCTGGCCTTCTCGCTGCGCCTGGATGGCCTGGCCTGGATGTTCGCCGGGATGGTGCTGGCGATCGGCGCACTGGTGGTGATGTACGCCCACTACTACCTCAGTGCCCGCGACAGCGCCCACCGCTTCTACTGCTACCTGCTGCTGTTCATGGGCGCCATGCTGGGCATGGTGCTGTCGGGCAACCTGTTGCTGCTGATGGTGTTCTGGGAAATGACCAGCATCAGCTCGTTCCTGCTGATCGGCTTCTGGTCGCACCGGCAGGACGCCCGCGAGGGCGCCCGGATGGCCCTGGTGGTCACCGGCGGCGGCGGCCTGGCCCTGCTTGGCGGCGTCCTGTTGATCGGCCGCATCGTCGGCAGCTTCGAACTGGATGCCGTGCTCGCCGCCGGCGATCTGATCCGCGCCAGTTCGCTGTATCCCTATGCGCTGTTCCTGGTCCTGGCCGGCATCTTCACCAAGAGCGCCCAGTTCCCGTTCCACTTCTGGCTGCCGCACGCGATGGCCGCGCCGACGCCTGTCTCGGCCTACCTGCACTCGGCCACGATGGTCAAAGCCGGCGTCTTCCTGCTGGCCCGACTGCACCCGGCGCTGGCCGGCACCGACCTGTTCTTCTATACGGTCAGCGGCATCGGTGCGATCACCCTGTTGATCGGTGCCTGGAACGCGATCTTCCAGCATGACCTCAAAGGCCTGCTCGCCTATTCGACGATCTCCCACCTGGGCCTGATCACGATGCTGTTCGGCCTGTCCGCGCCGATGGCGGTGGTGGCCGGTGTGTTCCACATCCTCAACCACGCCACCTTCAAAGCCTCGCTGTTCATGGCCGCCGGCATCATCGACCATGAAACCGGTACCCGCGACATGCGCAAGCTGGGGGGACTGCGAAAGCTGATGCCCATCACCAGCGCGCTGGCGATCATCGCTTCGCTGGCCATGGCGGGCATCCCGCTGCTCAACGGCTTCCTGTCCAAGGAAATGCTGTTCGCCGAAGCCCTGACCGCCGGGCCGGAGGCGATGCGCATCGCCATGACGATTGCCGCGCTGCTGGCCGGCGTGTTCGGTGTGGCTTACAGCCTGCGCTTCGTGCACGACACCTTCTTCGGCAAAGGCCCGCATGATCTGGACCGCGTCCCGCATGAGCCGCCGCGCTTCATGAAGGTGCCGGTGGAGATCCTGGTGGTGGTCTGCGTAGCCGTCGGCGTTGCGCCGGCGATCACCATCGCCCCGGTACTGCACGCCGCGGCGTCGTCCATCCTCGGCCCGGCGATGCCGGCCTACAGCCTCTCGGTCTGGCACGGGTTCAACATGCCGCTGGCGATGAGCGCAGCCGGTGTGGTCGGCGGCATCGCGCTGTACTTCGGCCTGCGCCGCCTGATCGACCTGCACGCGGTGGTCAGCCGCAGCATCGGCCGCAACATTTTCCACAAGCAGCTGGACCTGGTGTTCGGCTTCGCCCACCGGCTCACCCAGGGCCTGGCCAACGGCAGCCTGCAGCGCATGCTGATGGCGCTGGTGGTGGTGGCGGTGATCGTCGCCGCCGCCCCGTTCGTGGCCCATCCCGCCTCGCCCAACTGGCCCTCGCCGCAGCCGATCCCGCTGCTGGGCTGGGCTCTGTGGCTGGTGATGATGGCCTGCGCGCTGGGCGCGCTGTTCGTCTACCGGCAGCGTTTGCTGGCGGTGCTGGTGGTCGGTGGCGTCGGCCTGATGGTCTCGCTGACCTTCGTGTTCCTGTCCGCGCCGGATCTGGCCCTGACCCAGCTGCTGGTGGAGATGGTCACCCTGGTGCTGATGCTGCTGGGCATGAACTACCTGCCGATCCAGTCGCCGCCGGAGAAGTCGGTCTGGCGCAAGCGGCGCGATGCGGTGATCGCGATCGTCGCCGGTGGTGGCCTGGCCGCGATGGCCTACACCGCCATGACCCTGCCGCCCAACACCATGGCCGGCGAGCTGCTGGCACGTGCGCTGCCGGAGGCCTATGGGCAGAACGTGGTCAACGTGATCCTGGTCGACTTCCGTGGCTTTGATACCTTCGGTGAGATCACCGTGTTCGGCATCGCCGCGCTGGTGGTGCACGCCATGCTGCGCCGCTCGCGGATGGCACCGGAGCAGATCATGCCCGGCCCGCCGATCAAGCTGCCGGTACCGGCCGATCTTGCCCAGATCATGTTCCCGCTGACCCTGACCGTCTCGATCTTCCTGTTCCTGCGCGGCCACAACGCGCCCGGCGGCGGCTTCATCGCCGGGCTGGTGCTGGCCGTGCCGCTGCTGATCCAGTACGTCATCCAAGGCACCACTTCGGTGGAATCGCGCTTCGGCTTCGATTACATCCGCTGCATCGGTGCCGGTCTGCTGATCGCCATCCTCAGCGGCTGCGCCTCGATGCTGTTCGGCGTGCCGTTCCTGACCAGCGGCCACCTGGACCTGCACATTCCGTTGATCGGCGAGGTGCCGCTGGCCAGTGCGATCGGCTTTGATACCGGCGTGTACCTGGTGGTGTTCGGCGGGGTGATGCTGATGCTCTCGATGATGGGCACGATCAAGCCCTCGCGCACCCGCAACGCCCGCAAAGGCGAGATCGATCCCACCCGCCGTTCGGCAAAAACCGGGGAGATGCACTGATGGAACTGGCCCTGGCAAGCGCCATCGGCGTACTGAGCGCGATCGGCATCTACCTGTTGCTGCGCGCGCGCAGCTTCGATGTGATCCTCGGCATGACCTTCCTGTCGTATGCGACCAACCTGCTGATCTTCGCCGGTGGACGCCTGGTGCAGGGCAAGGCGCCGGTGCTGCGTGAGGGCATCGACAGCGACCTGGGCAACTACACCGATCCGCTGCCGCAGGCGCTGGTGCTCACCGCCATCGTGATCGCGTTTGCGATGACCGCGGTCAGCATCGTGCTGGCCATGCGCAGTCGCAGCGACAACCACAGCGACCACGTGGACGCGCACGAAGAAGAAGAGCTGCCTGCCGATACCGCGCCGGGCCGGGAGGGCGGCGCATGAACCATGCGGTGATCCTGCCCATCCTGATTCCCCTGTTCGGCGCGGCCTGCTCGCTGTTCGTCGAGCACCGCCGTTACGGGCCGAAGGTGCAGCGCACGGTGGCGTGGACCACGCTGGCCGCGCTGGCCGCCGCGGTGGCCCTGCTGTTCGCGCAGACCGCCGATGGCAGTATCGCGGTGTACCTGCTGGGCGACTGGCCCTCGCGGCTCGGCATCGCGCTGGTGGCCGACCGCCTCTCGGCATGGATGCTGGTGACCACCCTGCTGCTGGCCATCCCCTGCCTGCTGCACGCCTGCTCGGGCTGGGACCGGCGCGCGCCGCACTTCCATGCGCTGTTCCAGTTCCAGCTGGTCGGCCTGAACGGCGCGTTCCTGACCGGCGACATCTTCAATCTGTTCGTGTTCTTCGAGGTGATGCTGATCGCCTCCTACGGCCTGCTGCTCAGCGGCGGGCGCGGCCTGCGCATGCGCATCGGCCTGCACTACGTGGTGTTCAACGTGACCGCCTCGACCCTGTTCCTGATCGCACTCGGCCTGCTGTACGCCTCGCTGGGCTCGCTCAACATGGCCGAGCTGTCCCAGCGCATCGCCGAAGTGCCGGCCTCGCACCTGACCCTGGTCAAGGCGACCATGGGGCTGTTGCTGCTGGTGTTCTGCAGCAAGGCCGCGCTGATGCCGCTGTACCTGTGGCTGCCCGAAGCCTACGCGCGTGCGCCGGCTGCCGTGGCCGCCCTGTTCGCGATCATGACCAAGGTCGGCCTCTATGCAGTGCTGCGGGTCAGCACTCTGTGGTTCGGCGACGGTGCCGGCCCGATGGCCGGCTACGGCAGCCAGTGGCTGCTCTGGGCAGGGGTGGCCACGCTGGTGCTGGGCGGCCTGGGTGTCCTGGCCGCGGCGCGCCTGCGCGTGCTGATTTCCTACCTGGTGGTGGTCTCGGCAGCGACGCTGTTCATCGCCTTCTCTGTGCGCACACCCGAAGTGCTCTCGGCCGGCCTGTACTACCTGCCGCACAGTACCTTCGTGGCTGCCGCGCTGTTCCTCATTGCCGATCTGATCCGCCGCCGCCGCGGCG
This sequence comes from Stenotrophomonas sp. HMSC10F06, assembly GCF_001807865.1. NCBI lineage: Bacteria > Pseudomonadati > Pseudomonadota > Gammaproteobacteria > Lysobacterales > Lysobacteraceae > Stenotrophomonas > Stenotrophomonas sp. HMSC10F06. Next base: position 184,676 of record NZ_KV791285.1, read on the forward strand.
GTGCCAGCGACAGGAAGGAAATCATCGCGCCGATGCCGGGCAAGGAAACGCCGGCGGTGCTGTTCCTGATCGGCGCCGTCTCGGTGGCCGGCCTGCCGCCGCTGTCCGGCTTCCTGGCCAAGGCGGCCCTGCTGGCCGGCATGCCGGCGCAGTACACCTGGGCGGTCTGGGCCGCGGTGCTGGGCAGCAGCCTGATGGTGATCATCGGCCTGACCCGTGGCGGCATCCGCCTGTTCTGGCGGGTGCCGGTGGTCGAAGAAGGCGCCCCCAAACCGCGCAAGGCGCCCACGCGCACCGTGGAGCTGTTCGCCGCGGCGCTGCTGCTCAGCTACGGCATTGCGATGAGCGTGTTCGCCGGCCCACTGATGCAGCACGCCGATGCGATGGCCACCCAGCTGCTGCAGCCGCAGGACTACGTGGGTGAGCTGCGCGCCACCACGCCGGAGATCCGCCAGCCATGACGCGCAAGCCTTCCCTCTACAAACGCGTGCTGCCCTCGCCCTCGCTGAGCGTGATGGTCGTGGTGTTCTGGCTGCTGATGTCCGACAGCTTCACCCTGGGCCAGTTCGTGCTCGGCATGATCCTGGGCGTGGTGGTGCCGCTGTTCGCCGCCCGGCTGGACCGCGAGTTCGCGCGGATCGGCTCGCTCAAGCCCCTCCCCAAGCTGTTGTTCGTGACCCTGTGGGACATCCTGATCTCCAACATCCGGGTCGCGATCCAGGTGCTGGGGCCGGAGCGCCGCATCCACCCCGGCTTCATCTGGCTGCCGCTGGATATCGCCAACATCCACGGCATCGCCGCGTTGACCAGCATGATCACGCTGACCCCGGGCACGGTGTCGGCGGCCTTGTCCGATGACCGCAGGTATCTGCTGGTGCACGTGCTGCATCTGGATGATCCGGATGCGCTGATCCGGCAGATCAAATCCCGCTACGAAGCCCCGCTGATGGAGATCTTCCCATGACCGGATACATGTTCATCCAGACCACGATGGTGGTGTGCATGCACGTGGTCGGCCTGGCCATGCTGCTGGCCACCTGGCGCCTGCTGCGCGGCCCGACCGTGCCCGACCGCATCCTCGCCCTGGACACGCTGTCGGTGACGGCGATCGCCGAGCTGATGCTGTTCGGCATGTACCTCAACTCGGCGGTGTATTTCGAAGCCGCGCTGATCATCGCCATGCTCGGCTTCGGCAGCACGGTGGTGCTGAGCAAGTTCGTGCTGCGCCGGGACATCGTCGAATGATCACCTTCATCCAGATCGTGCTGTCGATCCTGCTGCTGTTCGGCTGCTTCTTCATCCTGGTCGGCGCGCTCGGCCTGGTGAAGCTTTCGACCTTCTTCAAGCGCCTGCACGCACCGACCAAGGCCAGCACGCTGGGCGTGGGCTGCGTGCTGGTCGGCTCGGTCTGTTACCACATCTTCCTCGGCGAAGACCCGCAGCCGCGCGAACTGCTGATCACCGTGTTCCTGTTCATCACCGCACCGATCAGTGCGCACATGATGGCCAAGGCCGCGTTGTCGCTGCTGATGGAAACCCGGCCGGACCTGCCGGGCCACAAGACCGCCAAGGAAGAACAGCTGCCACCGCCGGAGCCGCGCCGCGCAGACGAGACCGACGATGCCAAGGCCCCCGTTTCCCGGGACAGCCAGTAGAGCCGACCGTTGGTCGGCTGCAACACGCCTGCAAAACGGCAGGGCCGACCTTTGGCCGGCTGCAACCAGCCTGCGAAACGGTAGCGCCGGCGGCTGGCCGGCTGCTTCAACAGTTGGCCATCAACCTCACACGCTGCCGATCAACGCCAGCTCGAGCGCGATCCAGCCGACGAAGGCCACCACCAGCACCGCGCCTTCGCGGCGGCTGATGGTGAGGTCACCGCGCAGCATGGGATAGAGCACCAGCACGAAGGCGATCGCCGCCGGCAGCTCCAGTTTCACCAACGATGCGGGCAGCGCCAGCGGGCGCAGCGCGGCCATGCCGCCGACCACCACCAGCAGGTTGAACAGGCTCGAGCCGATCATATGGCCCAGCACCATGTCACCCTGCCCACGCCGCGCCGCCGCGATCGCCGCCGCCACTTCGGGCAATGCGGTGCCGATCGCCACCGGCAACAGGCCAACCAGCAACGGCGACCAGCCCAGCCCGGCGCCGAACACCGGCGCGGCCTGCACGATCCAGCGCGCGCCGACATACAGGCAGAGCGCCGCGAACAGCAGCCGCAGGAGGTTCAGGAACAGCCCGGTGCGGGTCATGGCATAGCCGGCGATGGCCTCGCGCACCGGCTCGGATTCCAACCGCGCACGGCGCAGCAGGAACACCAGCAGCCCGACGAAGGCGAGCAGCAGAACCGCCCCTTCCCAGCGCGCGATGACGCCATCCAGGCCGAACAGGATCAGCAGCAGGCTTGCCGCCGCCAGGCACACCAGCAGCGGCGAGAGCAGGCGCGCACGGACCAGCAGCGGTGCGGCCAGCGCCGCCAGCCCCAGGGTCAGGCCGACATTGACGATGTTGCTGCCCACCGCGTTGCCCAGCGCGAGTTCTTCCGCCCCGACCACGAAGGCGCGGGCGTTGACCACCAGTTCCGGCAGCGAGGTGCCGAAGGCCACCAGCAGCAGCCCGGCCACGAACGGTGAGGCGCCAAAGCGCTGGGCCAGCCCGGAGGCGGCACGGACGATGCTGTCCCCGCCCAGTGCCAACAGCACCAGGCCCAGCACGAACCAAACAGTGGCAGCGATCATCTGGTGCTCCCCGGTGACGGATGTGGGCCGATTCTAGGGCCCGCCCGGCCCGAACGGTGAACGCCCGCCCCGGCACCCGGGCCAGGGCGGTAGCGGTGGCTCAGGAACAGCCTTCCACGTAGTCGACCTGCGGTGTCTTGCCGACCCGCCATGCGGTCACATTGCCATCGCCGTTGATCTCGAAGTTGACCAGCGCGCCGCCCTCGGTCGCCGGGCGCACGCGCAGGTTGTGGCCCTGCTCGTCGTACTTGTGTGGGGTCAGGTCGCCGCGATCCGGGTACAGCGTCTGCAGCTGGCCGAGCGACATGCCGACCTTGCCGCCACCGGGGGCGACGATGCGGTCGTTGCGCACGTCGTACCGGACCAGACGCTTGCCTTCGATCATGAAGATCACGTCCTCGGCCTGCGCGCCTTCCGGCCGCAGCGCATGGCAGTAGTCGTCAGCGACGTCGCCCTGCAGGGGTGTCTTCCAGGCCGCCCGGACCTCGTCCAAGGTGCTGCCCAGCGCCAACGGGCCGTAGCCATCCAGGCGTGCCGGACCCTGCGTCACCGTGCCCGGGGCCGCCGTGGCAGGCGCTGCCGGCGCGGTGTCCGCCGCCGGTGCAGGCACGGCCGCCTCGGCATCGGCCGACGGCGTCTCCGGCGTGCGCTCGCACGCGGCCAAGGCCAGCACCATCCCCACTGCCATCACGCTTCCCAGCTGTCTCATGCCTGCATCCTCCCGGTGAATGGGCGCAGCCTAGCGCGAGCGCCGTGTGGGCGGCATGCACAGTCTCGCTGTCATCCGCGTTTCACCTGCCGCGTTCAGGCTCGGCCTGCACCGCATCGACCCCGCCCCATGCAACCGCAGAAGACCGACCTCGCCCGCACCGCTTTGCAGGCCCACCGCGCGCCCTTGGACATGCGCCAGCGCCGGCTGTTGATCCTGTGCGACGGCCAGCGCGACCTGGTCCAGCTCGGCCAGCTGGTGGGCCCGGAAACCCCGGCGATGGTGATCCAGCTGATCCAGCGCGGGTATCTGGTGTCGAGTGGGGTCGCGGAGGTCGCCGTTGTCGCACCCGCCGCACCCGCACCTGCGGTGACACCGATCGCGGTGCCGGTGCCGGTGACCGAACGCCGCCGCTCGCTGGTCGCCGCCCGCATCTATCTGCTGGACATCCTGGAACTGCAGCGTCATCCGCAGGCGGCAGCGCTGTTCCACACCCTGCAGCAATCGCGCAGCGACGAGACGGTCATGGCCGCGCTGCAGGCCGCACTGGATGCGCTGCCGGGCCTGACCTCCACCGGCTACGCCGAGCGGGTGCGGCAGCGGTTGCTGGAGGTGCTGCCGAAGGAACATGCCGAGCGCTTCCAGATCGCGCTGGTTTGAGCCTGCGTCAGCCCGAGAAATTCGCCTTCAATCCCTGCCAGCAGTGCTGGTACCCGCGCTGGCGGTGCGTCGCGTCCATCGCCTGGGCGGTGGGGCGGATCACGCCGCGGGTTTCGAACATGAAGGCCATGGTGTCCTTGATCACGTCCGGCCTGCTCAGGTCGGCGGCGGAGGCCTTCTCGAAGGTCGCCGCATCCGGGCCGTGGCCGCTCATGCAGTTGTGCAGCGAGGCACCGCCGGGCACGAAACCTTCGGCCTTCGCATCGTAGGCGCCGTGGATCAGGCCCATGAATTCGCTGGCGATGTTGCGGTGGAACCATGGCGGGCGGAACGTGTTCTGCGCGACCAGCCAGCGCGGCGGGAAGATCGCGAAGTCCATGTTGCTGGTCCCCGGCGTGTCGCTGGGCGAATGCAGCACGAGGAAGATCGAGGGATCGGGATGATCGTGGCTGATCGAGCCGATCGTGTTGAAGCGGCGCAGATCGTAGCGGTAAGGCGCGTAGTTGCCGTGCCAGGCGACCACGTCCAGCGGCGAATGATCGATATCCGCACGCCACAGCTGGCCCTCGAACTTGGCGATCAGTTCGAACGCGCCATCGACGTTCTCGAATGCGGCGTGGGGCGTCTCGAAGTCGCGCGGATTGGCCAGGCCATTGGACCCGATCGGGCCCAGGTCGGGCAGCTTCAGCAGGGCGCCGAAGTTCTCGCAGACGTAGCCGCGTGCATCGCCATCGGGCAGTTCGACCCGGAAGCGCACGCCACGCGGGATCACCGCGATCTGCTGCGGTTCGATCTCGATCACGCCCATTTCGGTGAGCAGGCGCAGGCGGCCGAGCTGCGGAACGATCAGCAGCTCGCCATCGGCGTTGTAGAAGTAGCGGCCCTGCATGTCGCGGTTGGCCGCATACAGGTGGATGCCCACGCCATGGTGGGCGTCGGGCGAGCCGTTGCCGCCCATCGTGTACAGCCCCTCGACGAAATCCGTGGGCGTACCGGGCAGCGGCAACGGATCCCAGCGCAGCTGGTTGGGCGAGACCGCACCCTGCGCGAAGTCACCGTGCAGGTGCGGCTGGGCGAAGGGGGTGAACTCACCGTGGGTCACCGCGGGGCGGATGCGGTACACCCAGCTGCGGCGGTTGCTGCCGCGCGGCGCGGTGAATGCGGTGCCGGACAGCTGTTCGGCATACAGGCCATGGGCGACACGCTGCGGGGAGTTCTGCCCCACCGGCAGCGCACCAGGCACCGCCTCGGTGGCGAACTCGTTGCCGAAACCGGTCTGGTAGCCGCGCGATGACATCGGGTTGTTCATGGTCCTGCTCCGCCGGAGGCGTGGATGGCAAGGGAGTACAGCCGATGGCACCGGCGCGGACGCCGATGCCATCGTTGCAGCGTAACGCGGGCAGCTGCCGGTGCGTTACAGCGCGCGTCTTACAGCACGCCGCGCTTCATCTGGTCGCGCTCGATGCTCTCGAACAGCGCGGTGAAATTGCCTTCGCCGAACCCTTCGTTGCCCTTGCGCTGGATGATCTCGAAGAAGATCGGGCCGATGCAGTTGGTGGTGAAGATCTGCAGCAGCTTGCGCTGCCTGGTCTCCGGATCGGCATCGATCAGGATCTTGTTCTTTGCCAGCCGGGCCACGTCTTCACCGTGGTTGGGCACGCGCATGTCGATCACGTCGAAATACGTCTCCGGCGTGTCCAGGAACTCCACGCCCTGGGCGCGCATCGCTTCCACGGTCTCGTAGATGTTCTCGGTGAAGCAGGCGATGTGCTGGATGCCCTCGCCCTTGTAGGCGTCGAGGTATTCGTTGATCTGGCTCTTCGGATCGGAGGATTCGTTGAGCGGAATGCGCACGATGCCGTCCGGCGCGGTCATCGCCTTGGACACCAGGCCGGTCTTGAGGCCCTTGATGTCGAAGTAGCGGATCTCGCGGAAGTTGAACAGCCGCTCGTAGTAGTCCGACCACTGCTGCATGTTGCCGAAGTACAGGTTGTGGGTCAGGTGGTCGATGAAGGTCAGGCCGAAGCCCTTCGGGCGCGGGTCCACGCCCTCGATCGGCGCGTAATCGGTATCGAACATGCTGCCGTTGGCGCCATAACGGTCGACCAGGTACAGCATGCAGTCGCCGATGCCCTTGATGATGGGGGCGGCGACGGCGCGGGTGTCAGGCTTGAAGTCGATCGCTTCGGCGCCGTTGCCCAGGGCCATCTGGTAGACCTCGTCGCCCGGCTTCTTGAAGCGGATCGCGAAACCGCAGGCGCACGGGCCGTGCTTCTCGGCGAAATCCGAGGCGAACGAGTCCGGCTCTTCATTGACCAGGAAGTTCACGTCGCCCTGGCGATAGACTGTGATCGCACGCTGCTTGTGGCGCAGCACGGCGGTGAAGCCCATCTTGCGGAAATAGTCGTGCAGTTCGGCGCCACGGCCGGCCGGGGCGGCGAACTCGACGAACTCGAACCCATCGATGCCCATCGGGTTTTCGAAGGTGGTGACCTGCATGCCCGGATCGGGTGCGTAGGACGCGGTGCTCGTTTGGCTGGTCATGCTGTGGCTCCAAAGCAGTCCGCATCGGAAAAACCAGGTGCGGTAGGAAGGCAGACCCGCGAGAATGCGGAGTCCGGAACGTAGGTTATAGTTTCACATGAAACCACCATCAAGGTGCACCGCAACATGAGCCCGCCCGATCCCAGCAGTCACAGCATCCGCGCGTCGCACGCCCTGCTCGATCTGGAGCAGTTCCTGCCGTACCGGCTGAGCGTTCTGTCCAACCGTGTCAGCGGCAACATCGCCAAGCTGTATGGGGACCGTTATGGGCTGGCGATCCCCGAGTGGCGGGTGATCACGGTCCTGGCGCTGTACCCGGGCTCGTCGGCCAGCGAGGTGTCCGATCGCACCGCGATGGACAAGGTCGCGGTCAGCCGCGCCGTGGCCAGACTGCTCGAACGGGGCTTCATCAAGCGTGAAACCCATGGCGACGACCGGCGCCGCTCGGTGCTGGCGCTGTCGGCGGCCGGTTTCGAGGTGTATGAAACCATCGCCCCGCTGGTGATCGACATCACCCGCAAGCTGATGTCCGTGCTCAGCGAGGAAGAAGAACAGATGCTGGAAACGCTGATCCTGCGCCTGGCCGGCGAAGGCCTGCAGCGGATGGACGAGTAGCGCCTCAGCTCAGGTGTTTGCGCCGCGCATGCACCCAGGGCGCGGCCAGGGCGCCGATGGCACCGCCGGCGAACCCCAGCGAGGCCGCCACGGCGGCCGCTTCGATCGCCCCCGGCAAGGCCAGCGCGGCCACCACCAGCAACAGGGATGGCAGACCGATGAAGGTCGCCATGAAGTAGCGCCAGCGCGGTGACCAGGTGCCGACCTGGAGCAGGCTGACCGGCATCCAGGCTTCGCCGGAGGCGTCCTGGGCAACCTTGGCGGCCACCTTGCCCAGGTCCGCTTCGACCGGGCCCTTGCCACCACGTGCGGCGGCCAGCACCGCGGCCACCTCATCGACCGCCGGGAAGCTGGTCGGCCAGGTCTGCGGGGGGGTGACCCCATAGGCGGTCAGCAGCGGCACGCTGAGCCACGGCGCCAGCAGCGGGCGCACCTTGCGGCGATCCAGCACGCACCAGAGCTGCGTCACCCCGTGCGCGGTCACGCTGTACAGCGCCAGCTGCGCCGGCGCCGGGTACGGCAGCAGGTGCACGCGCGCGGCCATGCTGCCGTAGCCCATCGCACGCAGGAAGCCGGGGCGGGTACGCCCCTCGTGCGCCCAGGCCAGGCCGAGCGCGCCGACCAGATACACCTCGGCAGGGTCCTTCGTACCGGCACTGGCGCGATCGTCGCTGGCCAGGAAGAACGCCAGCGATTTGGGTTCTTCGACGTCGTGCTGGTCCCAGCGGCCGGCATCACCGAGTACATGCTTGAGCGGCACGCGCGCCGGGGCGGTTTCGTCCTTGCTGGCGTTGTGCAGGAACGGGACCACGCTCAGCACGAAGCCCTGCAGGTCCACCCCGCGCAGGCCGCTACCCTGCCACTCGGCCGGGATCAGGCCGATCAGGCTGCCCTGGCGTGCCAGCGCGTCCAGCTGCGCCTTCTGCTCGACCAGTTTCTGCACCGCGGCCTTGAGCAGCACGTTGCCGGGCACGGAGACCATCGGCAGGCGGTAGCGGATCGCGCCGGGCGCCGGGGCCTGGCCGTCGCCATCGAGCGCATCCGGCGCGGTCTGGTCGTCCAGCAGCACATCGACCGACGGCAGGCTCACGCCGGCCGGCGCATCGAGGGAAACATCGGTGGGGGTGTCACTGGTGCCCGGCTGCATGCGTCCAATTCCGTCGGTTGCCCGCCACGAACAGCGCGGCATGAGGTCCTTGGAGGTAGCGGCAGCATGGCCGACAAATTGAGCGCGAAAAAAAGGCCGCGGAATCCGCGGCCTCTTCGATCACGACGCCTTCGGTGGCGCCCATTGCTTGAGGAAGGCGAAGAAGCGGCCACGGTCATAGCCCTTCTTCTGCCCCTTGTCCGCTTCCAGCTCGCCGGTGAACTGCGAGTGCAGCAGCGTACCGTCGGCGTCGAGCACGAACAGGTGCGGGTAGCCCTTCACTGCCGGGAACTGCGACAGGAACGCCGCGTTCTCGTTTTCTTCGCTGTAGTTGACCTTCATCCAGACGTAGTTGGCATCGCGGAAGCTGCGGATCTCCGCATCGCCTTCGATGAACCCGTCCATCAGATGGCACCACGGGCACCACTCTCCGCCCACATCCAGGATGATCCGCTTGCCACCGCGCTGGGCCTCGACCTTGGCCGTGGCCAGATCGGCGACCGGATCACGCGCAGGATCGAACTGGGCGTTGAGCGCGGCGATCGCGGCGATGTCCGCCGCGGCCGGGGTGTTGCCCGAGGCCACCGGTGCGCCGGGATCGGCGACCGGGGTTTTCTGCTCGGAGGTGTCCAGCGGCTGCGCAGGCGCAGCGGTGGGCGCCGACGACGGCGAACAGGCGGCCAGCAGGCCGGCCACGATCATCGACATTGCCGCTGCTTTCATGCGCATCGCGGTCCTCACTTGACGCCGTGCATCAGCTTGTTGATCAGCGGGGCGACCAGGAACAGCACCACGCCGGAAATGATCAACGCCCAGAAGCCGAAGGTGTAACCCTTCAGGGCCGATTCCACGGTCATGCCGCCTTCGCCGCTGACCACGCCGGCGAAGATGCCGGACATGTTGTTGCCGATGCCGGTGGACAGGAACCAGCCGCCCATGCCGAAGCCGACCAGGCGCACCGGGGCCAGCTTGGTCACCATCGACAGACCGATCGGCGACAGGCACAGCTCACCGATGGACTGGATGACGTAGACCATGAACAGCGTCCAGAACGGAATCTTGCCGTCCACGACCATGCTCGACAGCGCCACCATCAGCAGCGCGAACGCCGCACCGTTGAACAGCAGGCCCAGGCCGAACTTGCGCGGGATCGACGGGTTGGCGCGGCCCAGCTTGATCCAGATCCAGGCAATGATCGGGGCCAGGGGATGATCGCCACCGAGTTGACCGACTGGAACCAGGCGGTCGGGAATTCCCAGCCGCCCAGGTTGCGGTTGACGATGTTGTCGGCCAGGAAGGTGAACGAGCTGCCGGCCTGTTCGAAGAACATCCAGAACATCACGTTGAAGGTGAAGATGATCAGCATCGCGATCACGCGGTCACGCTGGACCTTGCCTTCGCGGATGCCTTCGACCAGCAGCAGGATCGCCAGGGCGATGAACATCACACCCAGGATCCACGCCAGCGCGGTGGCGCCGGTGGAGAGCAGGAAGAAGGCCACCGGGATCGCCACGATCGCGCCGATGAACACCATCACGATGCGGCCGTAGCCTTCGGCACCGGCCGGCGGGGCGCCAATGCCCTTCAGGCCGGCACGGCCGACGTAGAACCAGGCCAGGCTGATCAGCATGCCAATGCCCGAGGCGATGAAGACCATCTTGTAGGACGGCATCGCCTGCGTGCCGAACACGCGCTCGGCCAGGTACTGGGTCAGCACCGGGGCGATCATCGCGCCGATGTTGATGCCCATGTAGAAGATGGTGAAGCCCGAGTCGCGGCGCTCATCCTTCAGGCCGTACAGCTTGCCGACCATGGTCGAGATGTTGGGCTTGAACAGGCCGTTGCCGATGATGATCGTGGCCAGGCCCAGCTCGAAGATTTCCTTGTTGGGCATCGCGACCATGAACAGGCCGGCAGCCATGATCACCGCGCCGGTCAGGATGGAACGCTGGTAGCCCAGCACCCGGTCGGCGACGTAGCCACCGAAGATGGCGGCGGCGTAGACCAGCGCCAGGTAGGCGCCGTAGGTCCGGCTGGCCGCGGCCTGGCCGGCCGAATCACCGTCGAAGAACTGCGCGACGATGTACAGCACCAGGGCCCAGCGGATCCCGTAGAACGCAAAGCGTTCCCAGAATTCGGTCATGAACAGCATCCACAACGGGCGCGGATGGCCCAGCGTGGTCTTGAACTCCGGCAGCGCCGGATCGGGAACGGATTTCGCGGCGGCGTCTACGCTCATGCGGGATTCCTGGGTTCGGTGGAAGACATGCACGTCCGATGTGCGAAAGCAGCGCGGGAGAATCCCAGACCAACCACGTTCACGTCAAATACACGCTGATGTGTACCGCTGGCAGCATGGTCGCTGAACTTGCATCTGCAACTTCCGGCCAGAGACCGGCAGCGCAGCAACGGCGGGGCCTGCCGCACCCTACGGCGGATGGGGCAGGTAAATATGAATAGGCTTATTGCGGCCGATGTCCGATCAGGCGTCCGGCGGCATCGGGTCGTCGTTGCGGATCGTGGTGCGCACCTGGAACAGCTCCGGGAAGAAGGTCAGCTCCAGCGCCTGGCGCAGGAAGCCGACCCCGCTGGAGCCGCCGGTACCGCGCTTGAACCCGATCACCCGCATCACCGTGCGCATGTGGCGGAAGCGCCACAGCTGGAAGGCGGTCTCCAGATCGACGAGGTCCTCGCACAGCGAATACTCCCGCCAGAAGCGGTCGGTATTCTGGTAGATCCGCTCGAACACCGGGTGCAGGGCGTCGTCGGCCACGTGCGGCTGCTGCCAGTCGCGGCCCTGGTAGCCGGCCGGGACCGGGTGGCCGAAGCGGGCCAGGTAGCGCAGGAACTCCTCATACAGGCTGGGGGCATCAAGCACCTCCTGCAGCTGGGCCTGGCCGGCCGGGTCGTGCGAGAACACCTGCAGCATCTGCGCGTTCTTGTTGCCCAGCAGGAACTCGATGTAACGGTACTGCAGCGACTGGAAGCCCGAGGACGGGCCCAGCACATCGCGGAAGCCCATGTACTCCGAAGGCGTCAGCGTTTCCAGCACCGACCACTGCTCGGTCAGCTGGCGCAGCACCTGCTTGCTGCGCGCCAGCACCTTGCGGCACTGCCAGACCTCGTCGCGCTGCAGGAACCCGATCGCCGCGCGCAGTTCGTGCGCCAGCAGTTTCAGCCACAGCTCGGAGGTCTGGTGCTGGATGATGAACAGCATTTCGTCGTGGTGCGGCGGGTTGGACAGCGGCTGCTGGGCCGACAGCAGCTGGTCCAGGCGCAGGTAGCCGCCGTAGGTCAGCCGCCCCTCCAGATCGGTGTGGATACCGGCTTCGAGATCGCGTTGGTTCTTGTCGACGGACATGGCAGGGACCGCTAAAGGGGCTGAAAGGGTAGCGCAGTGACCGGGTCGCCGCGCATCCGGCCGTCAGCGGCTCACCGCTCCGCCAGGTCGGCCGAACCCACGATCCTGACGCCGGGCGTGGGCACCAACGCCGCCTCGACCAGCGCGGCGGCGATGTTCCCGGCCGGATTGATCCGCCAGGCGCGCGGCAGCACCGGGCCGAGCACGCCGAGCACCACGCTGGCCAGATGCTCGCCGGTACGCCGTTCGGCACGCTCACCGCCGATCAGCCCGGGCCGGACCAGGGTCAGCGAGGGGTAGCCCAGCGCCCGCAGGTCCTGCTCCAACCGTCCTTTGACCTGGTTGTAGAAGATCCGCGAGCCCGGGTCGGCGCCCATCGCCGAGTTCAATGCGAAGGCATGCGCACCGTGGGCACGTGCCAGCCGCGCCACGGCCAGCGGGAAATCATGGTCGACCCGTGCGAAGGCCTCCTGGCTGCCGGCCTGTTTGATCGTGGTGCCAAGCGCACAGATCACGGCATCCACCGCCCACCAGTCGGCCCCGGCCGGCAGCTGCGCGAAGTCCACCACCGGGTTGAGCAGCGCTGCATCCGTGGTCTTCAGCGCGCGGCGGGTCGGGGCGATCACCGCATCGCAACGCGGGTCATCCAGCAGTTGCCGCAGCACATGGCCCCCGACCAGTCCGGTCGCGCCTACCAGCATCACCTTCATCGCACGCTCCTGCGGTCAGATTTCCTACCATCGTGGCATATCGGGCGTAGCGGGCCCCGCGTTCAAGCCGGCGTGCCCCGCGCCGATACTGTTGCCACCTCCCCTCGCCCCGGCGCACCTCGCCGGTCACTGCCAAGGACCTGCCGCATGACGGACCCGCACGACGCTTCCCCCCGCCCCGGCACCGCCGTCGGGCGGCTGCTGTCGCGGCGACAGAGCGTGGGCACCGGGGTGGAGACCGCCAGCGAGCCGGCGCCCGGGCCCAAAGGCGGCAGCAGCGCGATGCTGCAGCGGCTGTTCGCCGGCATCGATGCGCCCGAGCCGCTGCTGGCTGCGTTCGCCAATGGCATGTCCACCCTGCCCGGCGAGCTGGGCGACATGGGCCTGCGCCTGCAGTCGGCGCAGCGCAGCGCGGACTGGGTGAGCTATGGCCGCGCGATGCGCCAGCTGATCGACAAGTACATCCGCACCATCGAGCAGGAAACGCCCGACGGCCAGCCTGACAGCCTGCGCCTGCGCGAGCTGCTGCGGCACACCGTCGGGGTGACCGTGGCCAGCCTGCTGCAGAACATGCCCGAGCTGCGCGAGGAGCCGGTGCAGCTGGCCGGTGAACTGCGCCACTGGCATCCGGGCCAGCCGCTGCAGCCGATCGAACAGCGGCTGCGCGAGCTCTCGCACCAGATCGGCGTGCGCAGCGACGGCTGGCAGGAGCAGCAGGAGCTGCTGCTGAGTCTGTTCGATCTGCTGTTGGACAACATCAGCGAGCTGCTGGATGACAGCAGCTGGCTGCACGGCCAGGTCCACGCGGTGCGCTCGCTGATCGGCGGCCCGCTGGATCGCGATTCGGTCGAACAGGCGCGCGCCAACCTGCGCGAGGTGATCTACAAGCAGGGGCTGCTCAAGCAGGGCATCGTCGAATCCAAGGCGGCGATGAAGAACGTCATGGGTGGCTTCATCGAGCGTCTGGACGGCATGGCGGTGAGCACCGGCGAGTACCACGACCGGATCAGCAGCTACGCGCTGGCCCTGAAGGAAGCGCGCAGCATCGCCGACCTCAACCAGCTGCTGCAGGATGTGCTGCAGGACACCGGCCGCGTGCAGGACCAGGCGCTGCAGGCGCGCGACCACCTGGGCAATGCACGCCGCGAAGTGGAACAGGCCGAACAGCGCATCGCCGAACTGGAGCAGGAGCTGCGCGAGGTGTCCGGCTTGATCCGTACCGACCCGCTGACTGGCGCGCTCAACCGGCGCGGTCTGGACGAGCTGCTGGAGCGCGAGCTGGCGCGCGCCGCACGCCACGGCCATCCACTGGCGCTGGCGCTGCTCGACCTGGACGATTTCCACCAGACCAACACCCTGCACGGCCATGCCGGTGGCGATGCGGTACTCCGCCACCTGGTGAGCGTCTGCCAGCTGCACCTGCGCAGCAGCGATGCCGTCGCCCGGCTCGGTGGCGACGAGTTCGTCCTGCTGCTGCCGGAAACCCCGGCGGCCGACAGCATGTCCACCCTGCTGCGGCTGCAGCGCTCGTTGGCACAGCGGCCGCTGCCGCTGGACGAACAGCGCGTGCCGGTGCATTTCAGTGCCGGGCTGGCGCAGTGGCAACCGGGCGAGCCGGCCGAGGCGCTGCTGCGGCGCGCCGATGCGTCGCTGTATGCGGCCAAGCGGGTCGGCAAGAACCGGGTACTGGCGGCCGAGCCGCCGCGCTGAGCCTGCGCCTGTGATATTCGGCGCAGCGGCGCGAATCATCCGGGTATGGACATGACACTGCCCGCCACCGACACCGATCTGCGCCCGCGCTTCGCCGCGCTGCTGGAGCAGCACCGCGGCATCGTGCTGAAGGTGGCGCGCGGCTATTGCCCGCAGCACGAGGACCGGCTGGATCTGGTCCAGGAGATCAGCGTGCAGGCCTGGGCGGCCTTCGAGGCGTTCGACCCGGCGCGGGCGCGTTTCTCGACCTGGCTGTACCGGGTGGCGCTCAACGTGGCGATCTCGCAATGGCGCCGGCAGCAGCATCGGCAGCGCCACCACGCCGCGCTGGACGACGACCTGCCCGCCGCCGACGAAAGCGCGCCGCCCGAGCAGCGTCACGCGCTGCACCAGCTGGAGGTCGCCATCCACGCGCTGCCGCCGCTGGATCGTGCGCTGATGCTGCTGCACCTGGACGATCACGACCATCGGCAGATCGCTGAAGTGCTGGGCATCAGCGTCGCCAATGTCTCTACCCGCCTGCACCGCCTGCGCCAGCAGCTGCGCACGCGCCTGAATCCCACCGACTGAGAGCCCACCATGCAACCGGATGACCTCAAGCAGCTGTGGAACAGCACCAGCCAGCACGCGGATACGCAGGAGACCTTCGCGCTGGAGGCATGGCGCAGCCATCGGCACCGGGCGGTGCAGCGCCAACTCGGGCTCTTCAGCCTCTGGCAGAGGCTGCAGCTGGTGGCCTGGCTGGCATTGGCGGTGTACTGCGGGAGCCAGTGGTGGCAGCAACCGCCGCTGGCGGTGATGCTCAGCGCGATGGCGCTGCACGCCTATTGCATCGCGGTGATCATCGCCAGCATCACCCGCCTGCATCGCCGCCGGCAGCTGGAGCCGACACACACGGTGGTGGAGCAATCGCAGCAGCTGGCCGCGCTTGCCCGGCACACCGCATTGACCGAGCTGCTGCTCGGCCTGCCGTGGTGCTGGCTGTGGCTGGCGGTGCCGGTCCTGGTGGCCTGGCAGGCCTGGGGTGTGGACCTGGGGGCCTTGGCCGCACCGTGGCTGCTGGCCTCGCTGGCGGCGGGGGCGCTGGCCATGCTGGCCGCGGTGCTCCTTGCCCGCCGCTGGGTGCAGCACGCACCGGCGTCGCCGTGGCTGCAGCGCGCAATCGACGCGCTGTCCGGGCGCCGGCTGGCCCGCGCCCGCGCCGAGCTGGACGCCCTGAGCGGCTGGACGCCGACCTGAACCGGCCGGCCGTCAGTGCGCGGGCTTGGACCCGCGCAGCTTCTGGAACCCGGTCACCGCCGCCAGCACCACCGCACCGATCACCACGCCGACGATCACGTTGCCCAGCGCATTGATCAACCAGCCCCAGCTGCCGTCACCGCCCATCTCCAGGATGGCGTGGTGCAGCGGTTCGATGCTGTGCACCAGGATGCCGCCGCCGACCAGGAACATCGCCGCGGTGCCGGCCACCGAGAGGAACTTCATCAGCCACGGTGCAGCCACCAGCAGGCCCCGGCCCACTGCGGCCAGCGCCGCGCCCTTGCGCGACAGGTACAGGCCCAGGTCGTCCAGCTTGACGATGCCGGCGACCAGACCGTAGACGAACACCGTCATCGCCAGGGCGATCACCACCAGCGCGCTGACCTGGTTGAGGAACGGTGCACTGGAGACCACGCCCAGCGACAGCACGATGATCTCCGCCGACAGAATGAAATCGGTGCGGATCGCGCCCTTCACCTTGTCCTTCTCCCACGCGACCATGTCCACCTTCTCGTCGGCCAGGGCCTTGGCCCGCTCGGCCTTGCGCTGCTCATCCTCGTCGCGCGAATGCAGGAAGCGGTGCGCCAGCTTCTCCACGCCCTCGTAGCAGAGGAACGCGCCGCCGATCATCATCAGCGGGGTGATCGCCCAGGGCAGCCAGGCGCTGATCGCCAGCGCGGCCGGCACCAGGATCGCCTTGTTGACCAGCGAGCCCTTGGCGACGGCCCAGACCACCGGCAGCTCGCGGTTGGCACTGACCCCGGTCACCTGCTGGGCGTTCAGCGCGAGGTCGTCGCCGAGCACGCCGGCGGTTTTCTTGGCCGCGACCTTGGTCAGCACCGACACATCGTCCAGCAGGGACGCAATGTCATCGAGCAACGCGAACAGACTGGCACCGGCCATGGTGGATCCAAAGGAGGAAGCGGGAGCGCCGATTCTGACCGATCCGACCCCTGTCGCGGTAGCCGGAGCGGATTCACCAGTCCACCACTGCCGCCCGGCCACACTGCTGGTGATCGTCGCCCCGGAGTCCTGCTTGAACACCACGCCCGTCCTTCCCGGTTCGCCGTCGCTGGTCAAGGGCATGAACCGCCGCAGCCAGATCCTGCGCCTGCTGTTGCGCTACCGTAATTCCGGCGTATTTTCCGGCATGAACCTGGACGCAGGCGCGGTCCACGATGTGCCACCGGAAGGAAACCCGGAACAGTTCGTCACCGACCTGGAATCGCTGGGGCCGACCTTCGTCAAGCTGGGCCAGATGCTCTCCACCCGCCCGGACATGGTGCCGGTGGAGTTCGCCACGGCCCTGGAGCGCATGCAGGAGAACGTTGCGCCGATCCCGGTCGAGCGCGTCGCGGCGATCATCGAAAAGGAACTGGGCGCGTCGGTGTCCAAGCTGTTTGCCAGCTTCGACCCGGTGCCACTGGGCTGCGCCTCGATCGCCCAGGTGCACCGCGCCGAGCTTCACGATGGCCGCCAGGTGGCGGTCAAGGTGCAGAAGCCGGAGGTCGCCGCCCAGCTGCGCTCGGATCTGGACGTGCTGCGCAGCTTTGCGCTGGCCGCCGACCATCTCACCCAGGTCGGACGCCGCGTGCGCCTGCGCGACTGGCTCAATGAATTCGCCAAGACCCTCATGCAGGAGCTGGACTACCAGGCCGAGGCCGAGAACCTGCAGCGCTTCGGCCAGCATCTCAAGCCGTTCAAGCCGCTGTGGGTGCCACAGCCGATCTGGGACTACTGCAGCCACCGCGTGCTGACCATGGAGCTGGCGCAGGGCGTGCGCGTGGACATGATCCCCGATGTGCGCCGTACCGAGCAGCCGATGGCTCCGCTCGCTGCCGCGCTGATCCGCGGCTATGTCGACCAGATCTTCGTGCATGGCGAGATCCACGCCGATCCGCATCCCGGCAATCTGCGCGTCACCCCGGCCGGTCGCCTGGCGATCTTCGACCTGGGCATGGTCGCGCACATGCCGCCGCGCCTGCGCGAGCGCCTGCTCAAACTGTTGTTCGCCGCGGTGGATGGGCGCGGTGAGGAAGTCGCCGATGAAATCATCGGCATCAGCACGCGGCTGGAGTTCTTCGATGAAGAACGCTATCTGCGCGAGACCGGGCAGATCATCGCGCGCTATGCCGCCAACAGCAGCTTCTCCGAAGGCCGCGTGGTGCTGGACCTGGTGCGCATTGCCACCGCCAGCGGCCTGCGCACCCCGCCGGAGCTGAGCCTGCTGGGCAAGGCGCTGTTGAATCTGGAAACCGTGTGCCGGCTGCTGTCGCCGGACCTGGATACCCGGCGCATCGTGGAGAAACAGCTACAGCACGTGATGCGCGCGCGCCTGAAGAAATCGCTGTCGGCCGCCAACCTCGCCAGCGAGGCGATGGAGATGCAGCAGTTGCTGCGCGACGGGCCACGCAAGATGACCGACATCCTCGCGCTGTTGGCCGAGAACCGCCTGCAGATGAAGGTCACCGGGCTGGAAGAATCCCGCCTGATGGAGAACCTGCAGAAGATCGCCAACCGCGTCTCTGCCGGCATCGTCACCGCCGCGCTGATACTGGCCGCCGCGATGATGATGAAGGTCGATACCGGATGGCATCTGTTCGGCTATCCCGCCATCGCGTTCACCTTGATGTTGATCGGTGTTTTTCTCGGATTGGGCATCATCCTCAGTGCGCTGATCTTCGATCGTCGTGCGCGCTCCAAGGAAGAACGCGGGCATCGTTGACGCGCTCACCACGCGCGTCACGCATTCAGACAACCGGGAAAGCTCACCAGACAACCGGGAAAACACATCGCGTAACGCGCGATGCAACGCAGCATCGTGCGTACGTCTTCACGCCTGTTTTACGTCGCATCCCGCAATGCGATGCGTGAATTCCGCTGTCGTTTTCAACAAACATTTCAGTCAGGTTCGTGCAGGCATGATCGGGTCATCGGCTTGTCATGCATGTGTGGTTGGGACAGCCGGTCGGATGGGACATACGTCGTCATGACGTCCATCACCACCTGTCTCCACTGCCAAAAGTGCTTATGCTCTGGATCCTGCTGCTGTCACTGTTGCTGCTCACCTGGCTGTTCCTCGCATCTGACAAGTGGGTGTGGTGGAAGGCAAGCCTGATGTCATTGCTGCTGCTGACCCTCAGTGCGTGGTGGTTGATCAACAAGTTGTCCGGTGATGGCCTCAATGCCGCCACCCTGTACCACCTTGGCGCAGACATGGAAGGCGCCGGCATCGCCGACTTCAAGCACTACATCGCCGGCTTCATCGCACTGGCGCTGGTATCGCTCACCCCCTTGCTGCTGGCACGCCTGCGTCGCCGGCACCGACCCGCACACGGCAAGGCAGTCTTCGCCGGCTTCCTGGCGATGTGGTTCGTCGCGATCGTGGTCAGCCCGCTGTACAGCGATGGCCAGCGCCTGTACCAGCAGATGCGCCCGGTCGACTACAGCATGGTCAAGGCCGAGTACCGCGTGCCGCAGCAGCCGCTGACCAAGCCGCGCAACATCGTGTGGATCTACGGCGAAAGCCTGGAACGCACCTATCTCAATGAAACCACCTTCCCCGACCTGATGCCCAACATCAACCGGCTGGCCGCGCAGTCGCTGGACGTGCGCGGGCTGGTCTCGGCCGAAGGCGGTGGCTGGACCATCGCCGGCCTGGTCTCCTCGATGTGCGGCGTGCCGTTGACCACCGCCAAGGAAGATGAGAACAGCATGGGGCGCATGGGCAGCTTCCTGCCCGAAGCGGTCTGCCTCGGCGATTACCTCAAGCAGCAGGGCTACACCAACCACTATCTGGGCGGCGCCAACGGCCAATTCGCGGGCAAGGGCCAGTTCCTGGCCACGCACGGCTTCGATACCGTGGATGATCTGGCCTGGTTCAAGAAGCAGAAGATCACGCGCGCGCATTTCTCGCCGTGGGGCGTGCATGATGATGTGCTGCTGGACAAGGCGTACGACCGCTTCGTGCAGCTCTCGCGCAAGGGCGAGCCGTTCATGCTCACCACGCTGACCATGGACACCCATCATCCCGCCGGTCACCTCCCCGTGGCCTGCAAAGGCACCCGTTACCAGAGCGAGCACGGCAACATCGGCATGCTCAACGCACTCAAGTGCACCGACGGGCTGATCGCCAAACTGGTCGATCGTATCCAGGCCAGTCCGTACGGCGAAGACACGTTGATCGTGATCGCCTCCGATCACCTGGCCATGCCCAACGATCTCAGCCACATCCTGGCCAAGCAGGATCGCGAGAACCTGTTGCTGTTCCTGGGCAAGGACATCGCCCCGCGCCAGCTGACCGCGCCGGCCGGCTCGACGCTGGACTCGGGCGCCACGCTGCTGAGCCTGATCGACCCGGCCATCGATTCGATCGGCTTCGGCCGCTCGCTGCTGCATCCGGAGCATTCGGACAGTGCCAGCGCCGCGGTGTTCCGCGACAACGGCAAGGACTACCCGCGCTACCTCGCGTTCTCGCGCTCGCTGTGGCTGGGCGACAAGACCCGCCAGCTGCGCATCGATGACGACAACCAGGTGGTGATCGGCCTGCAGCACGTGCAGCCGCCGGTGCTGCTGGAGTACGACAAGCATTGGGATCTGAAGTCGGTGTATCTGGAGAACACGTCCAAGCAGTTCGATCTGGCCGACCCATCCAATACGCTGGCCTACGTGGATCGCTGCACTGCGTTCGAGGATGGCTCGGCCGATGGCGACTGGTGCGCGATGCTGGTCAACCAGGACAAGGGCATCAAGCTCTTCCGCGATGACCAGCTGCGCGGTGGCGTGGCGGTGGATGGCCCGCTGGATCCGTTCAACGGCCCGCGCCCGAGCATCCGCCAGGCGCACATGATCACGCAGAAGGGCCGCCGCACCCGCGCCGGGCAGTACATGGTGCAGCTGGTGACCAAGCAGTCGCCGGACCGTGGCTTCTGGATCGAAGCCGTCTCCTCGCAGCGCAAGGTGGTGGTGGCCCAGCAGTGGGTGCAGCCCGATGCAGAAGGCCGCATCAACCTGAGCTTCGGCCTGGACCACGAGGTGGATGATCTGGAAGTGCGCGCCTGGTTGAACCACGCCGAGAAGCTGGCCGTGGATACCTTCGCGCTGGTGCCGTCGCGCCGCGGCAACCGCGGCTGATCCGGCCCTCCCGCCGGGCATGGGGGCGGTCCGTCGTTCGTATCGGGTCCGCTGTCCTTAGCAGGTCTGCTGGTCGTATCGGTAGTGCCGGCCGCTGGCCGGCTCCCGGTTCTCTCTGCATCGTGCAGCTGCCGGCCAGCGGCCGGCACTACCTGGATCAGGGCGCTGCCGGCCGGTGCTACCTCTATCAGCGCGCTGCCGGCCAGCGGCCGGCACTACCTGGATCGCGGCACTACCCGGATCAGGACGCTGCCCGCCAACGGCCGGTACCTACCGGCCTTGTTATGCGTCGGGGTCCGGCGTTGCCGCCGGGTCACGTACCAGATGGATATCCGTCGGTGCGGACAACGCGATCCCGGCGACGGCAAACTTCTGCAGCATCGTGAAATACAGCTCGCTGCGTGCGCCGTACACCGCACGCGGACCCGAGACGTAGGCGAAACTGTTGATCGCGATCTGCCCATTGGCGATCGAATCGATGAACACCGACGGTGCCGGGTCACTCAGCACGCCCGGGTGATCGGTGTATGCATCCAGCAGGATCTGCCGCAGCGCGGCCACGTCGGTGTTCAACGGCACCGAGAACTGGATCTGGATCCGGCCCTGCGCGTTGCCCATCGTCATGTTGCGGATGGTCTTGGTGATCAGCTCGGAGTTGGGCACGATCAAGGTGGATTTGTCGCCGACCTGGATCTCGGTCGAACGCACGCTGATCCGCTTGATATCCCCTTCCTGGTCGCCCAGCTTGACCCAGTCGCCTATCTTGACCGGCCGCTCGGCCAGCAGGATCAAGCCCGAGACGAAGTTCTGGGTGATCGCCTGCAGGCCGAAGCCGATACCCACCGACAGCGCACTGACCACCAGGGCCAGCTTCTCGAAGCCGATGCCCAGCGCGGTCAGGCCCCACAGCACTGCGGCGATGATGCCGAGATAGCGGGTGACGGTGCTGATCGAGTTGCGTGCACCGGCATCCAGTTCGGTTTTCGGCAGGTAGGTGTCGCTCAGCCAGCGCTGGAACGCCTGCATCACCGCCCAGACCACCAGGAACACCAGCACCGCGTACATCACGCTGCTCGGTCGGAGCGTGGTCTCGCCGATCTTCAGCCCGCCGGACAGCGAATCCAATCCCCCGAGGAAGGCGTTGAGGTTGCCGAACGGTGCGGCCAGCGCCAGCAGGCCGAGCACGATCACGCCCACGCGCAGCACCGCCGAGAGCAGCACGCCGGCCTGCTCCACCCGCGATTCGCTGAGCCCGGTGGTCAATACGATGGTCTGCCCGGCACGGCTGCTGGGCGCGAGCGCCCAGGTGGCCAGGTCATCGGCGAATTTGAGCAGCAGCGAGACGGCCATCAGCACCACCGCGCCCCAGACCAGCTGCTGGGCCACGAACAGCGCGAAGTTGAGATAGCCCAGCAGCGTGGCGATCACCGCCGCTGCCACGGCGATGTGGCCGGCCAGGCGCGCGAGCACGATCCAGCCGCTGCGGCGGGGCGCGCCGCGTACCTTGCCATCGCCACCAGCGCGGGGATCGGCACGTGCTTCGGCTTCGGCAGCTTCAGCCGCCTGGCGGTTGTGCATGCGCGCCAGCGAAACCAGGATCGCGATGATCAACGCCATGTACGTGAGCGCGATCAGCCCATCCACGGCCACCGTGGTGACTTCGCTGGTACGTGCCGCGCGGTCCAGGGCGACCAGCATGATGCTCAGCCAGGTCAGGCCGGCCGCGCCCCAGGCGTACTTGCGCAGGCGCCAGGCCGCGCTGTCATCCAGCGACAGCAGCCGCCACGACGGCCGCTTGGGCACCAGCAGGCAGGCACTGAGCGCAGCGATGAAGGCGGCCACGAAGGTGGCCACTTCGAAGGTCTGGGCCACCGACTGCAGGCGCGGCGGGATCGCGCCGATCGCATCCAGTGACTCGACCAGTGCCACCGCCGCCAGGCCGGGCAGCAGGGTGCCGACCAGCAGCAGCCACACCGCCAGCCCGGAGCGACGCAGGCGGCCATCCGGTGCGCGCTCGGAGGCAGCGAAGCGCCGGCCCAGCGCGCGCAGCCACAGCCGCAGGGGGAAGAACATCACCAGGGCCACGCCCAAGCCGATCAGCGGCGCGGTCCAGCCGTGCCGGGCGATCGCCTTGCGCGCGGCGTCCACGCCCATGTGGTACAGGATCGCCAAGCGATCCACATCGCCCGGCACATCCTTGGCGAAGCTGCGCCACAGCGCCGGCGACAACGGCGAGGCGACCTTGCGGGTCAGCTGTTCGCTGAACTGGGTGACCCGCATCTTCTCGATCCGCTCGCCGAGCTGCCTGGCGTCCACCGAAAGCAGCTTGGCGCGGGCGATCTGCGCGTTGATATCGGCCTTCTGCTGGTTCAGCGCCTTGCGCTGCCGGCTGACCTCCGGTGGCTCGACGGTACCTTCGGCCACCTCGCCCAGCTGCGACAGGCGCGCGTCCACCTGCTTGAGCTGCGGGTCCAGTGCACTCTGCAGGCCGTCCGCATCGCGCTGGACGGCCAGCGCGCGGTCGGACAGCGCCTTGAGGGTCTCGGTGGTGGCCGCATCCTCCAGGTCGTCATTGATCGACCGGAAGGTTTTTTCGGCCTGGGCCAGCTGCTTGGCAGGGTCCGGATCCGGGTCGCCGGCCTGGGCCAGCGCGATCGGCGCGGCGCCGAGCCAGGCGAACAACAGCAGCCACGACAACGACCGCACCACAAACGAAGAATGACGAAGCGACACGCCAGCACCAACGGTTCGCGCGGACCACCGCGCCTGCCCGCGACTATAAACCGGGCCCCGTTCAGAACAGGTATGCGGCCCTCAGTACTTCAGGCGGAGCTCTTCGACCTGCGGCTGCAGGCGCGCGTACCAGTCCTGGAACTCTTCTTCGGTGATCTCCTCCGGCGCGTAGACCGCGATCTCGTCCCAGGCATGATCGGTCGGCAGCGGCTGCCGCGGCCCGGCACGCAGGGTATAGGTCACGCCCTCATGGTCGAGCACGTCGTCGGCGGTCTCCCGCTGCTGGCGGGCAAAGCCGGTTTCGCTCTTGAGCAGAATCACCTGGTACATCCGCATCTCCATCGCTGTTGAAAGAAGCGCTCAAGGCGCCCCTGCCCAGCATAGCGCCGCCCACGCGGCCGGAGCATGACGCATCGACAACGCAGCGTTCTCGACGCCGTACTCGCCTCGGCTTCACCCGGCCGTGGCAGCAGGCCCGGCATCGTGGGATCGCATTCCCACCAGCCGTTGCCCATGACCACACATCCCGACCTGAAGACCGTTCCCGACCTCAAGCTGCCGCGTTACCTGGGCACCTGGTACGAGATCGCCCGCCTGCCCATGAAGCACGAGCCGGAAGGCTGCACCGATGTGTCCGCGCATTACAGCCTGAAGGACAATGGCCATGTCGCCGTGGTCAACCGCTGCCGCATGGGCAACGAGATCGAGGAAGCCGACGGTGAGGCCTGCCCGGTCGATAACGACACCGCGCGGCTGGAGGTCAGCTTCCTGCCGAAGGGCCTGCGCTGGCTGCCCTTCACCAAGGGCGACTACTGGGTGATCCAGATCGCCCCGGACTACAGTGTCTCGCTGGTCGGCAGCCCGGACCGCAAGTACCTGTGGCTGCTCTCACGTACCCCCACGCTCGATCGCACCACGCAGGAGCATTATCTGGCGCAGGCGCGGCTGCAGGGCTTCGACCTGTCCGAGCTGATCCAGACCCCGCATACCGGCCATCCCACCGCCTGAGGCCGCAATGGATCTGAAGAGCGGTTACCCGTTCTGGGCCGTGCGCAACGGCCTGATGCATGCGTTTCCACCGCTGGAAAACGATCTGAACTGCGAGGTGCTGGTGGTCGGTGGCGGTATCAGCGGTGCGCTGATCGCCGACGAGCTGTGCGCGCACGGCCATGACGTGGCGCTGATCGAACAGCGCGATATCGGCTGGGGCAGCACGGCGGCCAGCACCGCGCTGCTGCAGTATGAGATCGACACCCACCTGATCGACCTGGCCCAGCGCTACGGCGAGGAGGCTGCCGTACGGGCCTACCAGGCGTGTGCCGATGCCATTCCGGCCATCTGCGAGGTGGCCGCGCCGTTCCGCGATGTGGATTGCCATCGCATGGCCAGCCTCTACTACGCGAGCAAGCGTGGGCATCAGGCCGTACTGGCCGAAGAATGCGCGCTGCGTGCCAAGCATGGTTTCGACGTGCGCTGGCTGGACAGCGACAGCGTCGCGGACGAGTACGGCATCCGCGCGCCGGGGGCGATCCTCAGCGCGCTCGCCGCACGCATCGATCCGTACCGGCTGACCTACCGCCTGCTGATGCGGCTGCACAAGCGTGGCTGCGGGGTCTACGACCGCACCGTGCTCGACACGCTCACCCCCACCGCGCGTGGCGTCACCGCCACCACCTTGGGCGGTGCACGCATCCGGGCCCGGCATGTGGTGCTGGCCACCGGCTATGCCGGACAGCGCTGGTTGAAGCCCTCGGTGGCCCGCAACCGCAGCAGCTACGCCTTCATCACCGACCCGATCCACCCGGATCTGCTCGGTCCGCTGCGTGAAACGATGGCCTGGGAATCGGCGCGCCCCTACCTCTACCTGCGCAGTACCGGCGAAAACCGGCTGCTGATCGGCGGCGAAGACGACGCCATCGATCTCCCGGCGCGGCGCGACCGGCGTGTGGAGAGCAAGACCGGCAAGCTGCTCAAGAAGACCGCCAAGCTGTTTCCGCACCTGCCGCTGCAGCCGGCCTTCTCCTGGGGCGGCACCTTCGCCGAGACCCACGATGGCCTGCCCTTCTTCGGTCCACACCCACAGTGGGGGCCGCGGGTGCTGTTCGCGATGGCCTACGGCGGCAACGGCATCACCTACTCCATGATCGGCGCCGGGCTGCTGCGGTCGCGGATCGAGCGCCGCCGGCATCCGCTGGCCGAGCTGTTCGGATTTGAGCGCCTGGGCTGAGTTCCCCTTGCAACGCACGCCATGACAGGCATCATTCAAACTACGGCTGCTAGCGTCAGCGCTGTCGGCCGTCCCGCCTGTCTGCTCCGGAGCCTCTCATGATCCGCCTGCTTCCCCTGCTGCTGTGCCTGTCCCTGCCCGGTGTGGCGCTGGCCCAGTCTGCCGCAGGCGCCACCGGCCCGCAGTCCGCCACCGGGCTGGACCTGAGCATCCCCGACGCCCCGCTGCAGTACCTGAGCGACCAGTCCCTGCGCGGCGATCCGCCCGGCACCTTCTACGGCGACCGCACCGGCCGGCGCTCCACCGACCGGGCCGCCAACGGCATCGCCCACGTGACCGACGACAAACTGCGGGTCAACGGCAGCGTCACCACCGGCATCGGCTACGCGAAGAATTTCGGCAACACCCATTACAACGCCGCCGAGCTCAACCTGAGCAAGAACTACACGTCCGACGAAGGCAATACGCGCAACGTCAACGTCAACATCCGGGTGAGCGAAGGCAAGGGCCCGGGCTTCTTCGGCCCGTACGGCTATGACGGTTTCGATGGCTACGGCGGCTACGGCCGTGGGCCCGGCTACTGGGATTACCCGGCGCGCTGGTAAGCGCTGCAGCGGTGGGACACTCACGCGGACGGCCGGGGCAACCCGGCCGTTCGTGCATCCGTGCGCCGTGACGCGGGATCAGTCCCACCAGCCATCGCGCTTGCTGGCCAGTACGCGGCCATCGTGACCGCTCATGCGTACTTCCACGCGCTGGTTGCGGGCATTGCGTGCATCCAGCGTCCAGGTGGCGCCATCGCGCTCGAGCGACTCGATCTGCGTCAGCCCGGCCTTGCCGGCCAGCGCCAGGATCTGCCCGGCATCCAGCAGCGCGCGGCCATCGCGCGGGTCGAAGATCTCACCCTTGGTGTCATCGATGATCACTTCATCGACGGTGCCGTCCTTGCGGGTCACATCCGCCTCCCACACGCCATCATCGTGCTCCAGTTCGTGCACCTGGGTGTAGCCGGCCGCGCTGAGCCTGGCCTGCACCTGGGCGGCGGACAGGTTGGCGGCGAAGGCCGGGGTGGCGAATAGTGCGGCGGCCAGGGTGGTAGCGGCAATCATCGTCTTCATGGGAATCCTTGAGGGGGCGCCGGTCCATTCCGGCACCGCCAGTCTGGCCACCACGCCTAACCGGACCATGAGGGGCACTGTTAGATACTGTTTAGACATCCCCGGTATACCGGTGGCCTGCCCTTTGCCCTGCGTGCCCGCATGTCCGCCCTGTCCCTGATGCTGCCCCTGCTGTTGACCCTGGCCCCGCAGGACCCGATGCGGGTGCTCGACGGTGGCAGCCGCCAGCAGGACAGCGTGCGCCAGGCGGTCCGGCAGGGCCGTTTCGTCCCGCTGGAACAGGTGGTGGCCGATGCACTGCGGCGCTATCCCGGCAAGCTCATCGAAGTGGAGCTGGATGAGGACACCTACGAGGTCGAGATCCTCGGCCCGGACGGCGTGGTGATGGAGCTGGACTACGATGCGGCCACCGGCCGCCTGCTGAAAATGGAAAAAGACTGATGCGCGTGCTGCTTGCCGAAGATGACGCCCTGCTCGCCCGCCGCCTGCAGACGCTGCTGGAAGACGCCGGCTACGTGGTCATCCATAGTGCGGAGGGCCGGGACGCCGAGTACCAGGGCCAGATCGAAGACATCGCCGCGGCCGTGGTCGATCTGGGCCTGCCGGGCCTGGACGGGCTGAGCGTGATCGAGCGCTGGCGCCAGGCGGGCCGGGACTTCCCGGTGCTGGTACTGACCGCCCGCGCCCGCTGGCACGACAAACTGGCCGGCTTCGATGCCGGCGCCGATGATTATCTGACCAAGCCGTTCCAGCCCGAAGAGCTACTGCTGCGCCTGCGCGCCCTGATCCGCCGCAGCGCCGGTCATGCGCATCCGCGCCTGCAGTGCGGCCCACTGGTGCTGGACGTCAATGCCGGCCGCTTCGAGCTGGACGGTGCGCCGCTGGCGCTCAGCGCGCAGGAACACCGCATCCTCAGTTACTTCATGCATCACCCCGATACCGTGCTGAGCCGCGCGCGGCTGGGCGAGAACGTCTACGAGGACGGCTTCGATCCGGACTCCAACACGCTGGACGTGCTGATCGGGCGGATCCGCCGCAAGCTGGGCAGCGCGTTGATCCACACCCACCGCGGGCAGGGCTTCCGCCTCTCGGCGACGCCATGACCACCGGCTCGCTGCGCACCCGCCTGCTGGTGGCCGGTGGCCTGGGCCTGGTACTGGTCTCCGCGCTGGCCACCTGGTGGCTGGGCGCGATGTTCGAGCGCTCGGCACGCACCGCGATGGACGAGCGCCTGGGCAACGACCTGATCGCGGTGCTGGCACTGGCCGAGAGCGATGCCAACGGGCAGCTGCACTGGCGCGACACCCTGGCCGACGAGCGCTACCGGCGCGTGTTCTCCGGCGACTACTGGCAGGTGCTGGACGCGCAGGGCCGCCCGCTTGGGCAATCGCGCTCGCTGTGGGATGACGCGCTGGCCGCCCCGACCGCGCTGCACCCGGGGCCGGCGCAGGCCTTCGATGCCACCGGCCCGTTGAAGCAATCACTGCGCGTGCTGGCCCAGCAGGTGACCCTGCCGCGCGCCGCCGCACCGGTGATCGTCATGGTCGCCACCGACCGCAGCCAGCTGGATGCCCAGGTTGCCAGTTTCCGGCAGCGCACCGCACTGGCCCTGGCCGTGCTGATCGCACTGTGGTTCGCCGTACTGGTCACCCAGGTGCATTACGGGCTGCGGCCGCTGGCCGAACTGGGCCGCATCGCCGGACAGGTCCGCAACGGCGAGAACGTGCGCTTCCCGCAGCAGGGCCTGGTCAAGGAAGTCGCGCCGCTGGCCGGCCAGCTCAATGCGCTGCTCGATCACCACCAGCGCATGGTGGTGCGCGCCCGCCGCAGCGCCGAAGACCTCGCGCATGCGCTGAAGACACCGCTGACCGTGCTCATCACCGAAGCCGAGGGGGATGGCAGCGACTGGCGCCAGACCCTGCGCAGCGAGACCGCGCGCATGCAGGCCAGCATCGATCGTTACCTCGCTGCAGGCCTGGGCGCGGACAGCCAGCAGCGCACGCCGGTGGCGCCGGTGGTGAGCGCGCTGTGCGGGCTGATGCAGCGCGTACATGCCGCGCGCGGGCTGCGTTTCACGTGCGACAGCGAGGATGCCGCCGTGTTCGCCGGTGCGCGCGAGGACCTGGAAGAGATGCTCGGCAACCTGCTCGACAATGCCGGCAAGTGGGCCGCGCAGGCGGTGCGGGTGGACGTGGCACGGGACAGCAAGCAGCTACGCATCACCGTGGCCGATGATGGCCCGGGACTCCCGCCAGCGCAGCTGGAGCGCGTGCTGGAACGCGGCGTGCGGCTGGATGAGCGCTCGTCGGGCAGCGGGCTGGGATTGTCGATCGTGGCCGACATCGCCGAGAGCTACGGTGGCACGCTGGTCCTGGCCAATGACACGCCGGGGTTGCAGGCGACGGTGACGTTGCCGGCAGGCGGAGCAGCCACCGGGTAGAGCCGACCGTTGGTCGGCTGCTTTTCGCGAACACCCCAACGCGCCCAGGTGCGCGCCAGCTTGCCAGCATTAGAGCACCTGCTACGAACACCGGTCGGAGTCGGGCGCGTGGCGACGCGTTCTTCTCCACGGCGCCCCCCTGCCTGTCATGCGCGCATCCACCAGCAATCAATGGCATCCAGCACGATGTGGATGATCAGTCCGATCCCGAACAGGCGCGTCTTCTTCGGTACGCACAGCCCCGCATACACCGCGATCGCCGGGGCGGTGTGCAGTGGATGGAACCCGATGCTGCAGCGGTTCGGGGCGTAGATCGGATCGGCCAGCAGGTGGTCCAGATCGATGATCCAGCCCAGCAGCATCAGCACCCAGGCGGACAGGAAGCGCTTGCGCCAGAACATCCACGCCAGCAGCGCGGGGACGGCCGCATGCAGGAACAGATGAAAGATCGCGCGCGCGCTCATGCCGGTGTCGGGTGCCTTGCAAAGACCGCCGGGCAATGCCCGGCGTTACGGACAGCCGGGTGCGGCCCGAAGGCCGTCACCCGTAAACGCTGGCTTACGTCAGCGGCTCGTCGGACAGGTAGGTGTAGCCGGTCAGGCCGGCCTCCAGTGCCTCGGACAGTTCCTGCGCGCGCTCGGGCGAGAGCTTCGCCGCCGCCACGCGCTCGGCATAGCTCGCCCGCAGATCGGCCAGGCTGTAGCCCACGTAGTCGAGCATCACATCGGTGGTGTCACCGCGGCGCTGCTGGGTAATCGCGTAGCCATCGGCATCGGCCAGCACTTCCACCGCATCCGTGTCGCCGAACAGATTGTGGATGTCGCCCAGGATTTCCTGGTACGCACCGACCATGAAGAACGCGATGCGGTAGCTTTCGCCCGACTTCAGCGCATGCAGCGGCAGCGAGGTGTCCAGGCTCTCGTTCTCGACATAGGTTTTCACCATGCCGTCCGAATCGCAGGTCATGTCCGCGATGATGCCGCGGCGCTCGGGCTGCTCGTTCAGGCGCTCGATCGGCACGATCGGGAACACCTGGTCGATCGCCCAAGCATCGGGAATCGATTCGAACACGCTGAAGTTGACGAAGTACTTGTCCACCAGGCGTTCGTTCAACTCGTCCAGCGCCGGGCGATGGCTCTTCTCGTCATAGCTCAGGCGGGCACGCACGGCGTGGGCGATGGCGTAGAACAGGTCATCGATGCGGGCGCGCTGCGGCAGGTCGATCTGGCCCAGCGCATAGCTGGCAAGGCCTTCGGCATGGAAGTGCTGCGCTTCCTGGAACAGCTCCACCGCCGGACGCTCATCGAGCTCGGCATGGATCTCGCGCAGGTGGCGGATCGCCGCCGGCTCGTCGTCGTGCTGGTCCGGCACGCGGCCTTCCTGCGCCTCTTCCACTTCGGAGACGTTGGCGATCAGCACCGCGTGGTGCGCGGTCATTGCGCGGCCGCACTCGGTGACGATCCGCGGCGGGGTCAGGCCATGTTCTTCGCAGGCATTAGCCAGCGGCTGCACGATGTTGCTGGCGTAAGAGTTCAGGCCGTAGTTGATCGAGCAGAAGCTGCGCGAGCGGGTGCCTTCGTAATCCACGCCCAGCCCACCGCCGACGTCCACGTGGGTGATCTTCGCGCCCAGGCGCGACAGTTCCACGAAATAGCGGGTGGCTTCGCGCATGCCGTTGGCGATGTCGCGCACGTTGGAGATCTGCGAGCCCATGTGGAAATGCAGCAGGCTCAGGCAGTCGGCGTATTCGGTATCGCGCAGCGACTTCCACAGGTCCAGCAGCTGGCGCGGCGAGAGGCCGAACTTGGCCTTGTCGCCGCCGCTGTTCTGCCACTTGCCCGCGCCCAGCGAGGCCAGGCGCATGCGCACGCCGAGGCCCGGCTTCACGTCCAGCGCCTTGGATTCCTCCAGCACCAGCTTCAGCTCGGAGGGCTTCTCGATGACGATGAAGGTCTGCAGGCCCAGCTTGCGGCCGATCAGGGCCAGGCGGATGTACTCGCGGTCCTTGTAGCCGTTGCAGACGATCAGGCCACCCGGGCGCGACAGCGCCAGCACGGCCATCAGCTCGGGCTTGCTGCCCGCTTCCAGGCCGAAGCCCTCGCCGTGGTGGCTGGCCAGGGTGCCGGCCACGCCGCGGTGCTGGTTGACCTTGATCGGGTACACGGCGGTGTAGCCGCCCGGGTACTCCCAATCGGCCTGGGCCTGCGCGAACGCGGCCTGCAGCTTGCCCAGGCGCTGGCCCAGGATGTCCGGGAAGCGCACCAGCAGCGGCAGCTTGGCGCCGGCCTCGCGGGCGGCGTCCACGATCTTGGGCAAGGACACCACCGGGCCGTCCTGGCCAGTCGGTCTCACCACCATGTGTCCTGCCTGATCCACGTCGAAGTAACCATCCGCCCAATGCGGAATCGAGTAGGTCTTGCGGGCTTGGTCGAGGGACCAATCGGTCATTTCAGTGGGCCTGGTTGGTAAAAAAGGGGGTGCATGATAACGCCTATGTGGCGACAGCTCCGTTATCATGCGCGCCCGCGCCCGTGCTCAGGCTTGAAACCTGAACGGGCCAACCCGTCCGGACGTGGCTTGCGCCACGCGGCACCGCCGCCAGCCCGGCTCCACCACCCTTCCGAACAGGACTGCTTCTCCATGACTGACAACAACAACTGGTACATCGAACACTTCGAGCGCACCGGCTCGGCCATCGGCTACCGCCTGACCGGCAAGCTGGATGAAGTGCAGTCGCCGTTCCAGAAGATCGAGATCTTCGCGACCACCGACTGGGGCAACCTGATGACCATCGATGGCGCCATCATGTTGACCAGCAAGGACAACTTCTTCTATCACGAGATGATCAGCCACCCGGTGCTGTTCACCCACGCCGCGCCCAAGCGCGTGGTGATCATCGGCGGCGGCGACTGCGGCACCCTGCGCGAAGTGCTCAAGCACACCGGCGTGGAGAGCGTGACCCAGTGCGACATCGATGAGCAGGTCACCGTGATGGCCCGCAAGCACTTCCCGGAGCTGTGCGATTCCAATGACGACCCGCGCGCCGAGCTGTTGTTCGACGACGGCGTGGCCTACATGGCCAACTGCCCGGCCGGCAGCGTGGATGTGGTGATCGTGGATTCGACCGATCCGGTCGGCCCCGGCGAAGGCCTGTTCAACAAGGCGTTCTACGAGAGCTGCTTCAAGGCCCTGAAGGACGACGGCATCCTGGTGCAGCAGTCCGAATCGCCGCTGATGCAGCTGGACCTGATCAACGAAATGCGCACCGAGATGGGCAAGGCCGGCTTCGGTTCGTTCAAGACCCTGCCGTTCCCGCAGCCGTGCTACCCGACCGGCTGGTGGAGCGTGACCCTGGCCCGCAAGGGCGAGAGCAGCTTCGACTTCCGCCAGGCCGATTCGGCTGGCAAGTCGTTCGAGACGCTGTACTACACCGCCGCCCTGCACACCGGCGTGCTCGTGACCCCGCCGTTCGTGGCAGCGGCCCTGAAGGGCTGATCGAAGGCGTGCCGACCAACGGTCGGCACCTACCGGTTCGCCAACAAGAAACCCGCGCTGGCAGCAGCGCGGGTTTTTTGTTGTTCCGTCACCGGGTAGTGCCGGCCGCTGGCCGGCAACCCCCTGAACCCCAAGGCCTCAGATCGCCCAGATCCCAGCAATCACCGCCACCACCAGGCCCCACTTGATCACCTGGTAGGCCACCACGCTGCGCTCGCGCAGCGCCTTGGCCTTCAGCCGCACCTTGTAGACGCTGCCGAAGGCCTTGTTAACGCCACCGGTCGGGTCACCCGGCAGGTTTGGCGAGGCGCCACCGGCCAGCAGCGTGGACGCCACCGCGCGGTTGAACAGGCCCGGCAGGCCGAAGCGCAGCGGGCGGGCGATGTCGCAGAACAGGATCACGCGGTCGTCCGGCGTCTCGTTGTGCGCGTGGTGGATGTAGGTCTCATCGAACATCATCCACTCGCCATCACGCCAGCTCTTCTTGATGCCATCCACCACGATGTAGCAGCCATCGTCGTTCGGCGTGGCCAGGCCCAGGTGCAGACGCAGCGAGCCGGCGAAGGGATCGCGGTGCGGGCGCAGTTCGCTGCCCGAGGGCAGCTGGGCGAACATCGCCGCACGCACGTCCGGCAGCGATTCCAGCAGCGCGGTGGTCTTCGGGCACAGCGCCTTGGCCGAGGGGTGCGAGGGGCCGTACCACTTCAGATAGAAGCGCTTCCAGCCGCGACGGAAGAACGAGTTGAAGCCGGCATCGTTGAACGTGCTGGACGCAGCGATCTTGTCCGCGTCGCGCAGGGCCAGCGCTTCGTCGCGGATCATCTGCCAGTTCTGGCGCAGCGGCTCGAGCTGCGGGAATTCCTTGCCCGGGTCCAGGAAGGGCGTGGTCGGCACCTTCGAGAACGCATACATGATCACGTTGATCGGGGCCATGAAGCTTGAGTGGTCCAGCAGCTGGCGCGACCAGCGCGCGCGCACCTTGCCGCGGTAATGGATGTACAGCACGCAGGCGATGAACAGCCCTGCCAGCACGATCTTGATCATCAGTCTTCCTCCGGCACAGCCGGACCCGAAATGGTGGGGGCGATGCACGGAAGTGACCGGCACCGATACGGCGGCAGAGGGCGGGGACGTGCCGGAGAGGGGCGGCCGCCGATGTCGCGAACAACAGCATATGGTCCGCAGCGCCTGCGTCGCGGTCAAGCACAGGCTGGGCGATGTTCAGCGCCGGGTGACCCATGCAACCGCCTGCTGCGTTGGACGCACGGAAGCGTTGCCTGCCCCGCACTCCCCGGTGATCGCTGGCAACCCGCTGATATAGAACGAAATTATTCCAAACGATACAAGATTGTCCGCTTCAGCGTGACGAACTGTTCCACGCCGGGCGACGACATTTCTCCGACATCATCCGGATTCGTGTACTGGCGAGTACTAAAATTAACGAAATCTTTAGTTCCCACCATAAGCAGCACCGGTACGCCTGACGCATTGCGCCGACCGCCGGGTCGCACAGACCCCTATGAACACAATCGTTGCCTCGTGTGTCGATGACACCGCCCCCGCCGAGCTGCTCAAGCGCGGCGAACGCCTCCTGGAACCCGACGTCTACCGGACCTGTCTCAACGGGCAGCCGGCCGTGGTCAAGGATTACACCCGTTACCGCGGCACCCCGCTGTCGCCGATCGCCCGCCTGCTGGTGCGCCGCGAGGCGCGCATCCTGCAGCGCCTGAGCGGCTGGAAGCACGCGCCGGCCCTGCTCGGCACCATCGGTGGCCTCGCGCTGGGCATGGAGTTCATTCCCGGCCAGACCCTGAGCGCGGCCCAGTCGGTCGGTATCGAGGTCTTCGAGCAGCTGCAGTACGCGCTCACCCGCCTGCATGCCGCCGGCATCACCCACAACGATCTGCATGGCACCAACGTGATGGTCAGCGGGGGCGTGCCGGTGCTGGTGGACTTCACCTCGGCCTGGCGCAGCCCGCGCTGGCTGCCGGTGCACCCGGTCTCGCGCCAGCTGCGCCGCAGCGACATGAAGAATCTGCTGAAGATGCGCCAGCGCCTGACCGGCGAGCGCCCCAGCGCCTCCGAGGCGGCCCAGGTGGCCGACCCGCGCTGGGTGGCCGGTGTGCGCGTGGCCTGGAAGCGCTTCTACCGCTGGTTCAAGGGCCACGCCTGACAGCGGGCGGCCTGGGAATGCCGGCGCGCGTTACAGCGCGTCGGCGTCCAGCTCACCGGTGCGGATGCGCACCACGCTGCCCAGGTCGTACACGAAGACCTTGCCGTCGCCGATCTTGCCGGTGCCGGCGGCTTTGACGATGGCTTCCACCACCTCCTCGACCTGATTGTCGACGACGGCCACCTCGATCTTCACCTTGGGCAGGAAATCGACCACGTACTCCGCCCCGCGGTAGAGCTCGGTGTGGCCCTTCTGCCGCCCGAAGCCCTTGACCTCGGTGACCGTGATCCCGGTGACGCCGCGCTCGGCCAGCGCTTCGCGCACGTCGTCGAGCTTGAACGGCTTGACCACCGCCATGACCATCTTCATCCGTCTGCACTCCTTTCTTTCAGGCTGCGAGGATAACGCCTGTCCGCCGGTGAACGCGATGCGCGCGGTCAGTGCCGCCGGCAGCGGGGCGGCTTATCCTTGGCACATACCCCGCGGAGCCGCAGCATGATCGACCTCAACCACCTCGATGACCTCGCCCGCCGCCTGAGCGACATGGTCCCCCCGGGCCTGCGCCAGTCGCGCGAAGAACTGCAGGCCACCTTCAAGACCGCGCTGCAGGCCGGCCTGGGCAAGCTGGACCTGGTGACCCGCGAGGAATTCGACGTGCAGCGCGCCGTGCTGCTGCGCACCCGCGAGAAGCTGGAGGCGCTGGAGAAGACGGTGGCCGAGCTGGAAGCACGTGGCGGATCGGCTGCACCGCGCGAGTAAGCCGGGCTTGCGCTGACGCGCGTCAGGCGTCCTGCAGCACGAACCGCTCGATCGCCAACGCCACGCCGTCCTCGGCGTTGGTGGCGGTCTCGAAGCGCGCCGTCTGCTTGACCGCCGGAATCGCGTTGCCCATGGCGACGCTGGTCCCGGCGAACTGCAGCATGGTCAGGTCGTTCTCCTGGTCGCCCACGGCCATCACGTTGGCCCGGTCCACGCCCAGATGCGCGGCCAGCTTCTCCAGGCTCGGCCCCTTCCCCGCCCGGTGATCAAACACTTCCAGGAAGAACGGCGCGCTCTTGAGCACCGCGAAGCGGTCGGTCAGTTCCGAGGGCAGGCGCTGGATCGCGGCATCCAGCACCGCGGGTTCGTCGATCATCATCAGTTTGATGAACTGCATGGCCGGGTCCATGTCCTCGACCCGGCGATACGACAGCGGCACGTTCGACAGGTGCGAATCGGCCACGGTGTAGTGGCTGATGTCCTGGTTGGGCGTGTACATGCGCCGGCCATCGAGCGCCTGGAAGTGGATACCGAGTTCGCGTGAGATCCGCTCACAGAACACGAAGTCCTCGAAGCTCAGCGGAAACTCGACCACGCGCTGGCCGTTGCCGATGTTCTGCACCAGCGCGCCGTTGCAGGCGATGCAGTAATCCTGCTCGCCGTGGATACCCAGCTGCTGCAGGAACGGCGCCATGCCAGACACCGGTCGGCCGCTGGCCAGCACCACCTGCACGCCCTGCGCGCGGGCGCGGGCGATGGCCTGCATCACCCGGGGCGTGAGCGTGTGGGACGGATCAAGCAGGGTCCCGTCCATATCGATGGCGACCAGTTCGATCGGGCCGGAGCGGTGGTGCATATCCATGGTGTTCGACGGCGTGGAGCGTGGGGGCATCCAGTCTAGCGGCAGTGCCGGGTATGGTGGCGGTGCTTGCCTACCCCGTGGCGCGGCAAGCGCTGATGGATGGGTTATCCATGTGCTGCCATTGTGTTCGGCATGCCGCAGACCCCGGAAACAACCGCATGAGCCTCGCGCTGGTGCACAGCCGTGCCCGCGCCGGCGTCAAAGCGCCGGCCGTGCGGATCGAGGTATTCCTGTCCGGCGGGTTGCCGCATACCCAGATCGTCGGGCTGCCGGCTGCCGCAGTACGGGAATCGCGCGACCGCGTGCGAGCCGCCCTGATCTGCGCGCGGTTCGAGTTTCCGCAGCGGCGCATCACCATCAACCTGGCCCCGGCCGATCTGCCCAAGGAGGGCGGGCGATTTGATCTGGCCATCGCGTTGGGCATCCTCGCCGCCAGCGGTCAGATCAATGCGCAGTCGCTGGACAGGTTCGAGTTCCTGGGCGAGCTGGCCCTCACCGGTGAACTGCGCGGGGTCGACGGCGTTCTGCCTGCTGCGATCGCTGCCGCCGGGGATGGCCGGAGCCTGATCGTGGCTGCGGCCAACAGTGAAGAGGCGGCGTTGGCCCAACATGCCGACGTACGCATCGCACGCACTCTGCTGGAAGTCTGCAGCGCCCTTGAAAGCGGCACGCTGCCACCGGCTGTGGCCGCCGCCACGGTGCCGGTCAGCATTCCCGACCTGCGCGATGTGCGCGGGCAGCTGCAGGCGCGCCGGGCGCTGGAAGTGGCCGCCGCCGGCGGGCATCACCTGTTCATATGGTAGCCGATTAAGGGATGAATAGGGGGTCTCAATAGCCGAGGGTTGCTCAGCGCCCTAGCCGGAAGGTTGCAACAACTGGTCGAAGCTGCAAGCCTCCTAAGCCCAAACGGCTAAGGAGGGTGAGATGGGCATATACGATGAGCTGAAGGATGCTCTTGAAGCAGAAGAACGGCGATCGGTGGGCGACAGCTTCGGAGGGGAAGGCGTGCGTTCGGTGTTCAGCCTTGACCCGGCGTATCAGTCATTGATGATCGGCGTCGCTGATTACCCATCGGATCCTCTTGGCGTGCTGATGGCGGACCTGGCACGCCAGGTACACGATGCTCGCCTGTTCCGCTGGATGATCTTTGACGCAATGAGGTTCGCATTCCTCATTGAGCTGACCAATATCCGAGTCTCCTCGACAAAGACGAAGACTCGTTGGATGCCGGTACCCACGAGTCCAAACACCTCTACAAGCTTTGGGTCGACGCCGCCGTTCGACCAGGCTCACGATCCACGCGCTTCCAGCTACGCGGAGTGCTACGAAATGTTTGAGGGCGTGCTCGTACTGTTGCTTAACGATCTGGAGTTCCGAGCCACTGCTCTCACTCTTGCTGGTCGCAATGGAGAGTGGACCTACCCTCTGACGTACCAGGTTGAAGACGCTGCCCACATCCACACTGGTTCCAACATCCGTAGAGCGGACCTCACTGACCTGAACTGGCTGCTGAAGGTAGAAGGCATCTTGATGCAAGCCCCCAGCTTTGGGGTCGCTCCAGTTCTTGACATGGATACCGTCAAGAAGATCCGGACTAAGGCGTACCGTACGGACAGAGCGCAGACTGGCACCACGCAGACAAACCGCGCAAAAAGGTGGGAAGCATCCTACCGGGACTATCAGTACGCAAATGTCGAGTCTTGCTGGTCGGTAGAAAGAGCGCTGCTCCAGTCGCTCGCGGATTTCTCTGGGTTCCCCTCGCAAGCTCGTGCACTGCTAGTCGCGCAGGGTCTAGCGCCCGCGACATGGACCATGCAACGCTGCCCCGTCACTCTGCAGGTGCATGCCTTCGCTGACTTCACTGCGCAGATGTCCATAGGCAGATCGGATTTTCATGTTGGACACCTGCATCCTCTAAAGGCTGGCGGTAGGCACGTGGGGTCCAACGTGGCTTGGCTATCGCGGGACGGCAATCGAATCCAGGGCGACCTATCGCTTGGCGATGCACACTCCCTTATCCGCACCATCGCCCACCGGCTTGACAACCCCTAGCTAGGCACCAGAGATCCGCGCCATCAAGATAGGGGTAGTCGGCGGGGGCATGCAAAGCTATGATTCCATGATCTGTTTTTCCGCTCGAGCCGACCAGTTCATGAAATCCACGCCAGATCCTTCCTATCAACCTAGCCAGGCTTTCGCGGAGCTACGAAACTACCTGGCTGGGCGAGCGCTAGGTATCAGCCGCGACTCATCGCTCATGCACGAAATCGTAAAGTGCATGTTCTGTGTTTCTGTATTCCCGGACCTTGCTGGGAAGTCATCGCCGGAGGAATGCGCTACGGCGTACCGGGAAGCCTTCCGCAAGGTGGCTGCCATGCGGCAGACTGTCTTTAAGCGCGATGAAGAGTTGCTGCTGGACCCCGGCTCCATCCATCAGGTGGACAAGGTACTGTCGCGCTTCGACTTTGAAAGCGAGCAGCAAGATCCACTCAGTGAACTCTACCAGGTCTTCGTGTCGAACGAGGTGCGAGGAAGGGAGGGGCAGTTCTTCACGCCTACTGTAGCCGTACAGTGGATCGTCGAAGCCCTCGATCCCCAACTGGGTGAACGAATTATCGATCCTGCCTGCGGCGCGGGAAGTTTCTTAAGTTATGCAGCTCGTCATATGCGAGCTAATGGCGCCCCACGAGAGAAAATCGTGAAATCGCTGCATGGCATTGAGAAGGATCGCTACCTTGCAGACCTAGCCTCCACCCACATCGCTCTTACGTCGTTGGTACCAGGAAATGTGGTATGCGCAGACTCTATTGAGCGCCGCATGGAGTCAGGAGCAGCGATCCCGTTTGAGCTGGACGGGACGTTCGACGTGGTCGTCACCAACCCTCCGTTCGGCTCTAAAATCAAGGTGGGCACAGAAGCCACTCTGCGTGGATTTGATCTCGCTCACAAGTGGTCTCGGAAGCGAGACAGCACCATCTTTACTCGCACCGACAAGATGGCTACCAGCCCCATGCCCCAGATCCTTTTTCTGGAGCTATGTCTGAGGTTGCTGAAGCCAGGCGGCAGGATGGGTCTTGTCCTCCCTGAAAGCATGTTGTCCAACACTTCGTCGGGATACATCAGTCAGTACCTCCTAGAGAAGGCGCACCTTGAGGCAGTCGTCGGCATGCCCGAGAATCTGTTCAAGACGTCTGGCAGTGGTGGCACCCACACCAAGACATGTCTCGTCATCGCCCGAAAAAAGGCGCGTAGCAGCAAGAGCACGACCGTATTCATGGCGGAAGCGAAGTGGTGTGGTCATGACAGCCGTGGCTCCCGTATTCCCAATAACGACATTCCTGAGATCCTGACGAACTTTAGGAAGAGCGAGAAGTCTCTTAAGAGCTCACCACTCGGATACCGACTCAAAGAGTCCGACATCGTCTCGAACATCATTTCCCCTCGCTACTACGAGCCGAGCTCTGCGAAGGGTCTGTCCGAGCTCAAAGCTACGCACGACCTCGTCCTGATATCAGACCTGGTTAAAGATGGTGTGTTGGAGTTTGACACCGGCATTGAAGTGGGCAAGCTCGCGTACGGCACTGGCGACATCCCCTTTGTTCGCACGTCGGACATATCCAACTGGGAAATCAAGCTCGACGCAAAGCAAGGCGTTTCAGAGGAGATCTATGAGGCTTCGCGCGCCAAGCTGGATGTCAAAGAAGGCGACATCCTCATGGTGAGGGACGGGACCTACTTGATTGGGACTTGCGGCTTCATTTCCAAGTACGATGAGCGGATCGTCTACCAGAGCCACATCTACAAGATTCGAGTGAAGAAGCCTGATGTAATTTCGCCGTATTTGCTCCTTGCAGCGCTTAGTTGCAAGCCAGTAATCAAGCAAATCCAAGCAAAACGCTTCACTCAAGACATCATCGACACCCTTGGCAACCGGGTCTACGAACTCGTTCTACCCATTCCAAAGGATGCGGCTAAGCGGAAGAGTGTTGAGAAGATGGTGAAGAAATGTATCTTCGATCGCGTGGAAGCTCGAGAGCTCGCGAGGTCGGCTAGAGAAGAGATTTGCTCAAGCTAGGCTTTTTCGCGTTGCCGAGCATGCAAACGCTGCTCAACGGAGCGGACCGCAGCTGCGGTCCACTCCTTCCGTCTTGACGTCCGGCTACCGGATTGGTTCAGTGCGGCGGCTATGAGCCTGAAAGAGCCAATACCACTTGCTCTGAGCGCGGAAACTGCAGGCGCCATTCGAACGGCGAACGCGTCTGCTTGCTTGATCCTCGTAGCTGTCCCTAAAGCGCCGGCGGACCGAATGCGTGGATTTCCCAGCTTCGTTCCCCGTGCCTTCGCTGCCTGCAGCGCAGCCTTCGTCCGATGAGATATCAAGTCGCGCTCGTACTCCGCCATGGCAGCAATCACGTGGATCGTGAACTTGTTCGCAGACGGCATGTCCGCCGCCACAAACTCCACGCCAGACTCCATGAGCTGTGCGATGAAGCTTAAATTACGAGACAGCCGGTCGAGTTTTGCGATGACCAGCGTCGCGCGTTGCTGCCTGCACGCCTGCAATGCCCTGACCAGCCCAGTCCTGTCCGATCGCCCTCCTGATTCAACATCTTCATACTCTCCGACTAGATCGCCGGATACTGCGCGCACGTAGTCTGCGACAGATGTTGACTGGGCTGCCAATCCAAGCCCGCTACGTCGCTGCACTTGGGTCGAGACTCTGTAGTACGCAATGAAATCAGCCATTCGTATGGTTTCCAAACGCCCGTATTGTTATTATATAACATCTCGCCGCAGCTGGAGAGGATCTTGTTGCAAGGGTCCAGCGTGGTTAGTCGCAGGGTCCTGCCGACTGCTGGGAGAGCCAGTCGGATTCATCGAGGTTGTCATTGACCTGGACTGAGACACAGATGGATTGGTTACCCTTGAACCAAGGGATCTGGCAGCCAGCGTTGCCACACACGGCTGGATCGCCTGCCACTTCGAGCGGAAATGTTCCAGCAGTTTTTCTTGAGGGCGCGTATCCGTCTTCCAGTAGCTGAGCTCTTCGCTTGGCATAGGGCTCGTCACCGGTAGTCGATGAGCTGGGCGCTGAATCCGCACCATGCTTTGGACTGGCTGCCGTCTCTGGGCTTGGAGATCGCGGCATAGTCATGCGCGACACTCCGCTACCCACCGGAGCACTGACGTAGGGTGCGCGGTTAGTCGGATCATCGTTGAAGGGCTCCACGTCCGTGAAGCGGATATTGAACTCCGGTTCTTCCATGGACCCGCGCTCCGTCATGCTTGACTCCCACGTCCCCATTTTGCCGGCAGGGTCGCCCAAGAATTCTCCGTTGAACATCACCCAGTCGCCCTCATGAAGGTTAGCGAGGACACCGAATAGCGGGCTGGTCTGCGTGATGAGCGAACCGTAGCGGGCATCTGACATACGGTTGCTAACAGTTCCGTACGTAATATCAAAGCCCTCCATGGAAGTGGCGATCCGGAAGGAAACGACGTCCGCGCCTTGATCCGTGCTGATGCTTTCGACAGTTCCGAGCCAGCCACGAATCGGGCTATGTGCGGCGAACTGGCTCCGACTCTCGTTGCATGAGTTGAAGGCTAACGACCTCTGAATCTCGTTAGTGCCAGCACGGTAAGCAGCCATGCAACCTCGGTTCAGATCAACGAACTGCCGCTGCGAGGATGGATAGGGCAGCTCGCCAGGACCCTGATGACAGGCACTCAATGCCAGCCCTATTGATACCGCCAGAAAGACGCTCGTACGACCCATAGACCCACGCTCCATATGATACCTATAGGTAGTCTACCTGTAAGTCTGTAGAGCTAAAAGGAGCGGTCTCTTAGGGTTTGGGCTATGACAACCCCCCTATTGCAGCAGCTTGGTAGAGCATTGCGCGACCGCCGCCTGGCGGCAGGCTACAGTCAGGAAGGGTTCGCGGACCTTATTGGGATGCACCGGACCTACTACAGCGCCATAGAGAGGGGCGAGAAGAACTTGCAGCTGGATACCCTTCAGAAGGTCTGCGTCGGGCTGGACTGCAAAGCTTGGGAAGTCCTGCGGGAAGCCGACGCATAAAGGTTGCAAGCCCAGCCTGCCGGTGGCACATCGACTCTCGGAGGCATCCGAATAAGGTCCTCCGCTCGGCTCACCCGGACCAATCACGCCTACGAAAACATTGGGTCTGAAATTCGCAAATCTGGACGCTCCTCCAGACGAGTGACCTCCATGATCCGCCCGACTGCGTATTCGTATTCGCATCTCAACGCCGCACAGCGCGCCCGGCTCAGCCAGCTGATCCCCCCGAATGATCCAGGTCCGCGCGACTCCAAGACGTCTCGTAGCGGTTCCTACGTACCTGCTAGGCACTCGCCTTCATCCACGCTGAGCCGGGTCGCGCAACAGCATGCTGCGGTTCTTAAGCACTTCCGCGAGCGTGAATTTGACGGAGTCGCTGTCACGCTTACGTTCAAGTCCGGTCGATTTCCGGAATACCTCAGCGAGGAAGTGGCTGAAGCCGCTGTCCGCGAGTTGATCAAAAGGCTGAACAAGTTCGCCAATGGTCGTCATCGCCCCAACCTTCAGGTGATCGCCGTACGAGAGGGCGGCACCGGACGTAACAGCAGTACGCGCCTGCACTACCACCTCAAAATCGAGGTTCCTCCGGGCATCAGCGCGGAAAACTTTGCAAAAAAAGTGGAGCAATATTGGACTCGGTTGAGATGGGCAAGTCGTGATCAGAACCGAGTTGTACCCAAGACCGATCACGGCTGGGTTAGCTACATACTGAAGACGCGCAGCAAGCCGGACTATGCAGACGCCATTGATTGGCAAAACACGCAGGTCCCGCCCCACCCGGTTGCCGAGTGCACGGGCGGAGGCTGACGTTGAGTCGAGCTATCAGGGCAGCGATGCTGCCTTGATAGCTGCGCTGTGGGCGAAGGTCGGACCCAGAGGCAAGGAACTTGAAGACTAATTTGAAAGTCAAGTTGAGCCTCAGTTTGGTCATCTCTCCATCGCGCCGCCCGGAAGGTCCTTAAAATCGAACTGGCCACTCAGCGAGCTGTCATCCGTTGACCATGCGCATTTCCTTCATTCGAAGACTCGGCGGCGCCTTGAAGTTGGGACCGGTCAAGGCGTCGAAACGCTCGGAAGCGCCCGTCCGATAGATGATGTGAACTTCGAAGCAGCGTTCACGGAGCAGTTTTCGAAGACCAGCAATGGACTTGACCCCGTACTTGCTCTTCCAATCCGCTGCTTCAGAACGTGTTTCGACGTCACCATCTGGAGGCAGCGCGCCTCCATCTGCTATCTCCTCTGCGACGTGGATGGACGGGTGCACTACGACTCGCTCGATCAAAGAAGCTAACTCTGCAGCCAGCGCCCGCCGCTTTCCGGCAGCGCCTTCGCTCTGCGGATTGATCTCCACCATCAAGGTCGATAGCGCAGCTTTCCGCTGGCCATGGTCGCCAACGTGAAGGTCCAATAGCTCCCTATCCACAGCTGCTAGTTCAGCGGTCGCCCGACCAATGATGGCCTCCTGCTCGGTGAGACCCATGAGAAGAGCTTTGCTCTTGCCGCTATCGCCGATAGCGTCCGCGTAGTTCGTTGCCTTTCTCTGTGCCCGTTCCCTTTCGTCGATCAGCTCGCTGCGCCTGGTCCTTGCCTTTATAGAACGGGTATTCATCGTCAGAGGATCTAGGATCTTTCGTGCGTCGATGCTATCAACGGCTTCGAGCAGCAGTGTCTCCATGATCTGGTATCGGATCAAGGGCATGGAACAGCTGCCCTTCGAAGATGCGACTGAGCATTGTAGGTACTCACCCCCCTTAGGTAGGCTCCCTTTGGAGATGTATCGGTAGCCTGCCCCACAACGGCAGCGCAGAAGCCCAGTGAACAGATTCGCGTACTTCACGCCTTTACGTCCAGCGCCTACGACCCGCCTGATGTTCAGCCCCCTGCTCACATCTTGAAAAACCGATAGGTCCACGACCTGAGGGTAGTACCCCTCTATCGGGTCGCCATCCGGAATCCGCACTTGCTTGCCTTCCTTCATCTTTATCAAGTGGGGCTGGTACTCGCCGAGAACG
Source organism: Stenotrophomonas sp. HMSC10F06 (assembly GCF_001807865.1). Classification (NCBI taxonomy): domain Bacteria; kingdom Pseudomonadati; phylum Pseudomonadota; class Gammaproteobacteria; order Lysobacterales; family Lysobacteraceae; genus Stenotrophomonas; species Stenotrophomonas sp. HMSC10F06. The sequence goes on from NZ_KV791285.1 coordinate 229,164, forward strand.
GTGCGGCTGTGGAGGATCTTCTTGATGTAGGAGTCGCGCCACACTGCGTTTGGACGCGCTCCCCATGGCTTCTCGCCACGCTGGTTCAGCGTCTTCGCAATCGAGTACGCACCCCATCCGTCTCGAGCCCACTCGAAAATCTGCCTGACAGTCTCAGCGCGACCGTCGTGAATCTTCAGCTCTCCGTCGCCCACATAGAGCCAGGCGGGAACGCGGCGAGTCGCGACTTGGCCTGAAGCGCGCGCTTTGGCTCGCTTCGCCTTCCAAGCCTCCCGCCCGCGAAATGCCTTCGTCTTGGACTCCTCGTGTGCTCGAGCCATGACGAAAAGTGCACCAATCAAGCTGATCCCTTCCCCGATCGTCTTTTCCGAGTAGACCTCTTCGGGCTGCAAGGTGACGACGGTGATGCCCTTCCTGATGAGCGCCATGAGCAAGGTGAGCGCCTCCGCGACCGTCTGACGGCTCAGCCGATCAATGGACTCCACGATCAGGACGCTTCCCCGCTCGACTTTCCCTTCATCAACCGCAGCAAGAAACCTACTGAGGGCGCCAAACGCTACGTTCATGCCGTGGTAGGCAGATACGCCAAGGTCATCGTACCGGTCAACGATTTCCAAGGCGTGTCTCTCGGCATATCCGCGCGCCATCTCGACCTGGCGACGCTTTGAATCCCCCTTCAGCTGATCGGGGGTGGACATCCGAGTGTAGGAGTACGCTTTTGTCATTAGCATCATCATGCCTTCTTAGGTAATAGGCTACAACATGTTGCTGCTTGGCACGCCGGGCTGCGGCAAGACGCTGCTGGCGTCGCGTCTGCCCGGCATCCTGCCCGCGGCCAGCGAGCTCGAGGCTCTGGAAGCGGCGACCATTGCCTCATGCAGCGGCCAGGGCATTGATGCGGGGCGCTGGCAGAAGACGGGCCCACGCGAATAACGGAGGCACAGCTGGCATGTCTCTCGTTGGCCATATCGGTATACGGAGGCTGCACGGACCAGCACGGCCTAGGGCGGCACCATTCCAATGCATCCGAGAAGCTCGAAGCAGTTAGGTATTAAGTCGACGTCTACAGGGCACGGCACTCTTTGCTTCCGAATAGCGAGCGAGTAGATAGCCGGATCAGACGCCACGACACGGCGCCGTCGTGCAAAATGCCTGAGTGCCCTGGATCACCCGTGCGCTCGGCGAGTCGGTTACATCCCTTTATTGCTCCAGTATCTTGCCAGGCAGAGAGACTGGAGCTGACGCATCTCTAGGCCTAACGTCGGCTTCGAGCACAGCAAGTTAGACGGCGCGACAGATTGTTAAAGTGCTGCTCCCACGACCCGGCAGCGAGCGTCCGCTTCTGGCCGGAAGCAGTTGTGGGCTCGACACGGCAGCAACTGACCCAAAGCGGACATCCATCAGTGCTTGTCCACTGCTCTTGATATGCGGCTTGGTCTGCTTGCTGGGTCCGGCTATGCATGGGCTTGCTAGCCGGACCCAGCAGGCCTAAGATCGAGCTCTATCAAGGGGATAGCCCACCATATGGTGGGTTATGGATAAGTCGTATAACCGGACCCAGGGATCCGGCTACTAGGTAGTTGGGCAACAGGGGGAGATGGTGGACAGCCGAAGTATCTTTGAAAGACTGACACGATCCGAGCCAATCAATCTCGCAGATCTCCCAGAAGAGTTCGGTATCTACGCTCTTTGGGATCATGAAAGACAAATCCGGTACATCGGTAGCACACCAAAAGCCACCGAGGGATTCCGCACCAGGATTTACAGCAAGCACGCCACCGGCAGCGAAGGTCGCAGCCATAAGTTCACGCAAGCGTATTGCACTGGCCGTATGTGGCGTTACTGCAAGAAGCTTGATAACCCAGCTGCCGCTCGCGAGCAGTCCGCCTCAGATGCGGACGCGGCAAAGAAGTTGAGAAACGCCTTTATTCGTAGGCACTGTGGGGCGAGCTATGTAACCATACCTCGTAGCTATCTGCCAGAGCCATACTTCGCAAACCTCACTTCATTGGAGTTCCAGCTTCAGGCTATGGCGCCTTCAAGCATGCGGGCTTGGGAGGGCATCGGGTTTCGGCCTCTACCAGAACCAGCCCCTCTCGTAGATCGCTTGTTGGCTGAACTACCTCACTTTGCAGCAGGCGCTGAAAGGCAACAGGCCATCTATAAGGCGCATGTGCTTTGCACTGCTGCCTAACAATTCATTCAAGCCGATGCTCCGCGGCCCGGCTTAATTCAGGCGTTAGATGTCCATGACACTTCGCGACCTATCCATCATCGATGGCCTCGAACCTAAGACTATTGAAGAAGCGCTTGCAGTCTTGCGCCGCGAGTCTGATCGGGGTGCAGTCTTGGTGGCAATTGCGATCCTAGATAGCGTCTTCGCAAGCCGGTTGGAGCAGCTTTTCAGCCATGGAAATTCCGACGCACGTTCTCGCCTATTAACGAGATCGTTCAACTCATTCGCGTCAAAGGTTGATCTGGCTTACTGCGTTGGAATGATCCCAAAGAAGCTGTATCAGGATATTCGCCTTCTCAACAAGCTGCGCAATCATTGCGCGCATGAGTGGGGAGACTTTCGCATTACCCAACAGATAGTCGATACCTACATTGAGCCAATGATGATGAAGCATGCGCTCAATGCGGCAAATGAGGTCCAACCGATCCTGTTCCCACCAGGCTGCGCGCCCAAGCAAGTGCTCGTCAGTACCCTTGCGGCGTTGATTACCTTTGCGAACCTGTTCAAGCCCCTCCCCAAAGCGGCCGTCACGGAGGGAACAGGTGACGGCATCTAACGATTCATTCAAGCCGAAGCCGCTTGGTGGCTCGGTTTAGTTAAGGCGTTGGGCGATGTCCGCTTCTGGCCGAAAGCGGACACCGAGCCCCCGTCTTAACCGGACATTCAACGCGATAAAGCAAGGAAATTTGGAGGCACTCGCTGGGGGGCATAGAGTAAGTGCGCAATGGCTTTCAAACGGCACCTTACAAGATGTCGTTTTAACAAGTATGGGAGGGTGAGCGCTTGAAGACGGCAGTGGAGACACATTTTCAGGGGCTTTGGCGGCGTGCTCAGGCGCCAAACGCTCCAGCCATCTCCACCGTGACCATCAAGGCGTGGGCGATGGAGAGGGGACTCGACGTCTCCGATGTCCAAGAATGCCGGGTCGGTCTCTTCCGGCCGATTCCTGCAGTGGTTTTGACCGCAAATGATGCCAAGGCGTGCTTCCCGTTGATCTCCAAGGACAGCCATGAGTGGCGGGCTAACCGCTCGGCCGCTGATCGCATTGCCGATCTCTGGGCGCGGGTGGAATGGTTCGTCCCGCTCTGGGTGAGCAATCAACAGATGTCGAAGCTCTTGGCCGCAGTGGAGCATCGGCATGGCGCCGACGCCATCAGTCAGTTCGACTATCACTTGTCGACGGTGTACAACTTGCCGTTCCAGTCTGTTTGCATCGCGCAGCTCCTGCCTCGAGCGCGCAGCTTGGCGCCATTCGCTCCACTCGCACGCGAGGCATATCTCGCCTTCTACAGCGGACAGCGCGCCGCAAGCGTAGCCGCGCTGATCCCGGTCATTGAAGGTGGTGTTCAACGGATCGCCGACGCGACTCCCCTTCTAAGTCCCCACGATGCGATCGACCACACAATTGAGCGCGCCTGCGGTCTGGCAGCCGATTTGTATTTTGAAAAGATGTGGGTGCCGCAGGAATACCGGTCGATCGATTTCCTGTTTGGTCAGGACGAGCGGGTTATGGTTTTCGAGACGTTCCGTCGGTGGCTCCAGACTTGCTTCTTCCAGAACATCGATAGCTACAGCGGGACGACATCTCTCAATCGACACTTGTTCGCCCACGGCAAGTCCACCGACTGGCAGCAACCATCAAATTTTTCACGCTTGGTAGTAGCCATCACGATGCTCGGCGTTATCGAAGCTTGGCACGATGAAACCAACGTCGTTCCCTTGCTCTTCCCGGAGATGAATCAAGACAGCAAGTTGCTGTGGCAGCAGGCCTTGATCAGAGGTCAGCTCCAAATGGCGCTGAACCGGCATGAGCAAGCCGAGTTCCACGCTCATGGTCGCTTAGTGCCGGAACTGCCCACCGACAATGGCGTGACCCTGCGGAAGGCCGTGCTTTCGGAAGATGCCATCAACGACCTGGTCCGTCCGCTGCGAGATGCCGGCTGGAGCGTAACGGTCACCGAGCCAGATCCGGCAGCGCTCTTTGTCATTGCAGTCGCTACAACTCAAGAAAGGCGTCTCAAGGTCGCTCTGCTTTACAGCTGCGCGACCTCGAATGAGCTCTATCGCGAGCTTGCTTCAAAGGTCGACGTAATCCTGTATCGGGGAGCACCGTACGAGCAGGACAGCTTCGCGGCCGGCATTGCAGTTCACGTCGGGCCAGTTGCGGGTTGGCAGCCTCCGCTCGCTTGAGATGGCTCTGGCCACCTTGACGTCTCTAGGTCTGGCTTGGCAGGCTCGGCGTTAGCGTTTCAGCCACTCAGTTTGTATCCGACCGAGGCGCTTGAGCGGTACTGAGCGCGACTAGTTGATCTGCCAAGTGGGTCAGTTTCAGGAGGAGATGGGGATCGGTAGGCCGCAGTTGATCGGCCTCATAAGCAGACACTGGTTTACGCCTGCTTATGGCCGTTAGCAGACGCTGGTGAGCCAATCGGTGGCTAAGGCGATTCACGAGCTCTGAACGGTCAGGGCGGTGTGGTCAAGGCTCTCTGGCCACCATACTCTGCGTTCTGGATGGTATAAGCGGAACCAGGGATCCCGCTATTAAATGGTTAGGAGTAATAAAATTATGCGTCGGCTCATTCTTGCGCCTGCTCTCCTTCTGTCACTAGTTGGCTGTAATCAAGCTCGCGTCGACGATCTTGAGAGTCAAGTTGCAGACCTTCAAGCAGAGCTTTCTGACTCCCACGGTAGAGTGGCGCAGTTGGAGGATGAGCTACAGGATGCCCGGGACACAATTGAGGCAAGCCAATCAGCATTCGAGGATATAGCTCTGCAGTCTCGCGAGGTCCAATCAGCATCGTCCGAGCTATTGTCGATCACTAGCCGCTTCGGCTTCGATAGCTGGCAGGATGTTGTGCCAGACATCCAGGCTGCAGCCTACAGCGTCGACTCAGCGGCAAGTGCCCTAGGTTCGAGAGTGAGCAACGCGGAGATCGCGCTGCAATAACCCACTGCCAGCTAATTCGAGCCGAACCCGCTTTTCGGGTCGGTTTAAATAAGGCGTTGGTTGATGTCCGCTTCTGGCCGGTAGCGGCCGATAGGCCGACATGGCAGCATCTGACCCTAAGCGGGCACGAAGTGGCGGCACAGTGCTAGAACAGCTTCAACAAACGGGCGCTGACCCGAGGAAGGGTGGTATGGGGGAACTGCGCACTGCGGTTATGGCGTGGGATCCATGCAGTCCGGTGGACGGTTTACCGTTAGCTGGAGTAAGAATTGTGACTTTGGGGAGGGACGATGATTCGTAGTGTGGCCGAGCTGCTCAAACCTTTCGTGGATGAGGAGCGAAAGAAGCTAGATGCCTATGCCCTGACGCATGGGCCGACAATTGGCGCAATGTATGAAGGGCTTACTAAAGAACTTCTGCAAAAAGCCATTCCGGAATCATTCGGGCTGCAAGTCGTATCTGGATTCATTCATCACGGCGAGACGACTAGCGGTGAGATTGACTGCATGCTCGTGAGTGGGGCTGGCGAGCAAGTCCCGTACACCAGTAAGTTCAAGTGGCCGATACAAGACGTTATTGCCGTCCTAGAGGTCAAAAAGACCATCTCCGCAGACGAGCTATCGGACAGCTATGACCACTTACGCCAAGTGTCGAGAATGTACGGGGAGTATATCCAAAGCCCTCATGGAGATGGCGGAAAGGTAGACATAAGCTGGGTGTATCGAGTATTCAGCCAGGTGACAGGGAGGAGAGTCTCCGACTACTCCGAAGTTGAAAAGCTGCCCTTTGATCTTGAGATGATCTTCCATATATTGGTCAGTGAATTTCTGGAGCCGGTCCGAATCGTTGTCGGGCATCATGGTTGGAAGAAGGAAGAGACTCTGCGAGGGCATATTTACAAGTTGCTTGAGAGCAGGAAGGACAATCCGCAGGGCATGGGAGCTGGTAGTTTCCCTCAGCTGATTATTGGTGGTGAGTATTCGATCGTTAAGGCAAATGGATTTCCGTACGCGCCAGGCCTGCAGGATGGCATGTGGCCATTTCTCTTGTCCTCTAGTCACAATCCAGTGCGAATCCTGCTCGAACTTGTGTTCACCAAGTTGGACATCAAGTTCGGCACGAACCTTGCTGAAGATGACTCACTAGAAAGAGAATCCATGTCTGTCTGCCTTTGTACGAGGGCGGTGCAGAAGGACGGAAAATCCGGGTGGGAGTATATGTTTTACGCCCTCAGAGAAAAGGAACTAAGGGAGCGTGGGTCGAGCTATGAGTGGGCGCCAGTTGCAATTTCTGACGCCCAGCATGCAGCTTTCATGAGGCTGTGTAGGGACGGACATATCGCGTTGGATGATGCCGACTTTAGGGATTTTTTTCATCGGGAAGACGGTGGTATTGACCGGTTCATTGAGTCTTTGGTTAAGACTCAGCTCGTTGCCATTCAAGACAGCAAACTAGTATTGACCACTATCTCCTGTCAGGTCGTTGTCACGCCAGACGGGACTTTTGCTGGTGAAAACCATGATGGTCAGCTTTCAGCGTGGATAGGTGAGCAATTGCAGGCTCTCAGTGCGAAGAAGAGGGGCGGATGAAGCTGAGAGGCGAGCAGCCGTCCCCTTACTAGTTGCCTTGCTTTGCTGCTTATGGACTCGTGATATGCGTTGACGCGCGTCCGGGAAGATTGAACCGGGAAGCCTTGCCAAAACGTAAGACGTCCGCTTGTGGCCGGAAGCGGACGCACCACCGGGGACCGGGTCGTTGGGCCCGTGGTAATGTCCGCTTCCGGCCCGAACTGGACATCAGCATGCCTGCGGGATTGGATGCGGCTTTCGCCTTGCCCGCCCTGGGTTGGCCAAGGCGCAGGCTTGTTGGCCGGGTCCCGCCACCCTACGATCGAGCCGTATCAGGGGCAGAGACCATCTTGCTGTGCGCTGTAGACAACTCGCATCCCGGACCCCGCGTCCGTCCGACAGGTAGTTGGAGTCCCATGGCAGCATTCGACCATTCCCTGGCAGCCCTCCGATTCTTCGGAGACGAGCTTGTGCCCGACGAGATCAGCGCCTTGCTGGGGGCGAATCCAACGGTGTCGTACCAAAAGGGCCAGGAACTTGTGGGCAGCCGTACGGGAGTCAAGCGCGTTGCCAAGACGGGCAGTTGGCGGCTCGAGGCGGCTCCGCGTGAGCCTGAGGACCTGGAAGCCCAGACCTTCGAAATCCTTGAGCAACTCACTCAGGATCTCACCATATGGGCGTCACTGGCACGGTTCGAACCCAACCTTTTTTGCGGCCTTTTCATGGGCAGCGGCAATGACGGCATATCGCTTTCGGGAAAAGCCTTGCTCGCCATCGGTCAGCGAGGAATAGAACTCGGCCTGGATATCTATGATGCCGTTGAAGACGATTCTGATTCCGTGTCCTGACAGTTCATTAAGGCGGAACCCGCTTGCAGACTGGTCGTAGCTCTGGTCGGTCGGACGTAGTTGGGACAGGGCTGAGAATATCTGGCCGGTCCAGTCCTCGTTGATCAGCTCCTACACCATGGAGAGCCAGGTGGACCTGCGCGGCAACTTCTTTGGCGGTGCGACCCCGAACAACCAGGCATGGGGGGCTATGGCAGGTATAGGGACCTACCGACCATCTCTTACACCCCGCTGACCGGCGAGAAGTTCAGCAGGAGCCTGCTGCAGCCCATCCCGCCGGTGGCGGTGTTTTCCATGATTCAGGCGGGCTACCCGGCTGACTTCATCCTGCGGGCAACCATGTGGGGCATGAACGGACGCTACAACCGCACAACGGGGGCCAGCCTGCGACCACCTGAGGCCGAATTTGAACAGCTGGTCCTAGCGATGCGGCGCATCCAGCTGTCGAAGGGCCTGGGCATGCGTATGGAACGACGCGACGGACAGGACGTCACGCTGTTGTTCTTCCAAGGCGCCTCCGATCCCGCGTTGCAGGCCGACAACGATCTGGTGGTCGGCCTGCTGGGCGTGCGCCCCCCTCGACGAGATCAACCTTACCTACGGCGCGGTGGCACGCAACGACCGCGAACTTGCGCTCCAGACCCGGTCAATGCTCGAGATTCTCATCGAGTTCGCCGACGGAATCGACGTGCCGGCGGATCACATCGACGCCGGGCGTACCAACCCCGGCACCCTGCAGGCGACGGGAGGCAGGGTGCCGCTGGCGATGATCCATGCTGGGACGCAGCGGCCGGCGCAAGCCTACTCGCAGGTGAACAACCGTGACACGTGGTATTGGATCGACGACACCGACGTTCTTCAAAACGGGCTTTCACCTTCATGATGATGTTCTTCTCGCTTGCTGAGACCGGCGTCTCAGGGCAAGCCCCAGTCATCACCGTCGGAGCGAACCGAAGTGGGCCAGAGTCGACGGTATATGTCCGCTAACGGCCAGTAGCGGACGCTTCCAAGACTTCCACTATGCCGGTTACGACGTTGGGTTGATGATATCCAGACGTGCCGGCTCGAATGAACGAATCTCACCAACTAGCTCTGAGTGAAAGACGTCCGCCATCAGATCGCCGGCTACGGGCATGAGCCCTGATTCGACGAGATGCCTACCACGCAGCTCAGTAACCAAACTCTGGCCCCACCGGCACGATCCCCGACGGATTGAGATGCCGATGGCTCTCGTAATAGTGATGTTTGATGTGCTCAAAGTTCACCGTATCCGCCACCTCGGGGATCGCCATCATCCGCGCCACGAACGCATGCAGGCCGGCGAAGTCCGCAATGCGCCGCACGTTGCACTTGAAGTGCACGTAGTACACCGAATCAAAGCGGATCAACGTCGTGAACAGACGGATATCCGCTTCCGTCATGACATCGTCCACCAGCCACTCGCTTTGCTGGAGCCGCTGATCCAACCACGTGAGCGTCTCAAACAACGGCCCAACAGCCTCTTCGTACGCCTGCTGCGTTGATGCAAAACCCGCTTGGTACACACCGTTGTTGACGGTCGCATAGACCCGCTCGTTGATCGCATCGATTTCAGCACGCAGCGTCACCGGATAGAAATCACCGGCCTTCGCACCCAGCCCGTCATAGGCGGTGTTGAACATCCGGATGATGTCCGCCGATTCATTGCTGACGATCCTGCCGCGCTCGCGATCCCACAGCACCGGCACGGTCACCTTGCCGGTCATTCCCGGCTTGGCGGCGGCGTACAGCTCATGCAGATGGCGTGCACCGCGTTCTGGCTCCGGCGTCACCTGCGGGCCGGGCTCAAAGCTCCACCCCTGATCGCCCATGTGCCAGTTGACCACCGACACCGGCACCAGATCTTTCAGCCCTTTCAGCGCGCGCACGATCAGCGTGCGGTGTGCCCACGGGCAGGCGAGACTCACATACAGGCGGAACCGCCCTGGCGCTGCTTTTACGCCAGCCTCTCCGTTCGGACCCGCACGGCCATCGGCGCTCAACCAATCGCGGAAGGTGGACTCCTCGCGCTTGAAGTGACCGTCCTCATCGGCGGCTCCTGCAGTTCCTTCCTGCCATGTTCCATCGACCAGCATGCCCATCGCGGGAGTACTCCTCTGATAGTGGTGTCTGATGCGCCGGTGGTGCGTGGCGGCTTCTACAGCGTGTTGTAGCAAACGCATCGGCAATGCCCGGTGATGGGCTCTCGCAGCGGGTGCACGTTTCATCGCGTTCATCGCCGAAGCACAAGCATCTGCGGCAGAATGTCCAAGTATCTACGCGAGACTCCCACCATCATGCGTATCCACCAGATCGATCTTCCCGTATCCGATGTCGCCGCCACCGTGGCGTACTTCCGCGATGAACTACAGCTGCCGGTTGAGGGCTCGGACGTGCGTATCGGCTGGAGCACCCTGCAGCTGCGACCCGCAGGATCGAACCCGGTCGGCGGTGTACATCTGGCGTTCAACGTGCCCGCCAATCGCTTCGAAGAGGCCACCGACTGGCTGAAAGCACGCGCCATCCTGCAGCGCGATCTGAAGGGCCATGACCATTTCACCTTCGATGGTCGCTGGGATTCCGAATCGATCTACTTCACCGGGCCGGACGGCCTGATCCTGGAGTTGATCGCGCGGCGGCGCTTGCCTGCCGGCGTGCGTCAGGGCGAGTTCCATGGCAGCGAGATGACCTGCATCAGTGAGGTTGGCCTGCCCGCTGAAGATGTGGGCGAAGTGCAGGCGAAGGCCGAGGCGGCCTTCGGGTTGAATCCGTTGTCACAGCCGACGCCGCACTTCGCACCCCTCGGCGATGACGAAGGCCTGTTGATCGTGGTCGATGCCACGCGCCGCTGGTTCCCCGAGCAGAAAGTGCTGCCGAATGCGCGCGGCATCCGCGTCGTGCTGCATGACGTGGTGCCTGGCGCGGTGGTCGAAGACGCGGCACTGGGCTGGCACCTGCGCTCGGCCTGAGCAGGCCCGGACGAACGAAGCCCCGCCGGAGCGGGGCTTCAGTTCACACAACAGCCGGCTGGGCTCACTCTTCCTCGTCCTGCTGGCCGCCCTGCTGCTGGTTCTGGTTGCGCTGCTGCTGTTCCTGCTGCTGTTGCTGCTGCTGGCCGCGACCACTTTCCTGCTGCTCACCGCGCTGATTCGGGTTCTGCTGGTTCTGCTGAGCCATTTCGATTCTCCGGTTGCCGCAAACGGAATGTCGCGGTCCGGGCCATCCTCTGCAGCGCGAGGTTAACGACGTGTGGGGGTTTGTAGACGAATTCGTCAACGTCTCCACGCCAACCTTTTCAACGAGTGCAGACCCCATGTCGCAGTAGGCGTTGACCCGCATATGAACGGTTCGAATTCCCTTATTCCGCTTCCCACAGAATGCCTCGTCGTGCGACTGAACAGGGCATCGCTGAGCCAACGTCTGCAGATGACGCGCAGATGACGATCACGGCATCACCGGCGGCACGTAGGTCAGCGTCATGCCGAGCAGCCACAGCAGGCCGAGCACCAGCGGGATGTGCACGAGCAGCTGGATGAAGGTGAAGCCGACGATGTCGCGCGCCTTCAGGCCGAGCACCCCAAGCAGCGGCAGCATCCAGAACGGGTTGATCAGGTTCGGCAACGCCTCGGCCGCGTTGTAGACCTGTACCGCCCACCCCAGATGGGCCTTCAGTTCGTTGGCCGCCTGCATGACGTACGGCGCTTCGATGATCCACTTGCCGCCGCCGGAGGGCACGAAGAAGCCGAGCACGGCCGAGTACACGCCCATCACCAGCGCAAAGGTGTCGGTGGTGGCGATATGCACGAACAGGGTGGAGAGCCGATGCGCGAGCGTCTCATCGCCACTGCCGGTGGCGTGGGTGAGGATCATCGCGATGCCGCCATACAGCGGGAACTGGATCAGCACGCCGGTGGTGCTGGGGACGGCCTTGGCCACGGCGTTGAGGAAGCTGCGCGGGCGCCAGTGCAACAGCAGGCCAAGCGAGATGAACAGGAAGTTGTAGGTGTTGAGGTTGGCGATGGCGGTCACCACCGGCTTGCTGGCGAACTCGCCGAACAGCCAGCCGAACGCGAGCAGCGAGAGCAGCACGGTGAGCAGCGGGCTGTACTCCAGCCACTCGCCGGGGCGGGTGCGCGGCTGCAGCGGCTCGGCCTCGGCGCGGGCAGCGCCTTCGAAGTCCTTGGCGGTGCGCGCAGTGGCGGCGCCGGGGGCGGTCAGCCAGGCGATCAGCAGCGAGACCAGGATCAGCGCGGCGGTCAGCGCGATCGACTGCCACAGGAAGATGGTTTCGGTGAAGGGCAGCACGCCGGTGATCTCGACCAGGCCGGGCGGCATGCTGGCCGGGTTGGCCTGCAGCTGCGCGGCCGAGGAGCTCAGGCCCATCGCCCAGACCGCGCCCAGGCCGAGATACGCCGAGGCACCGGCGGCGCGGTAGTCCATGTGGAGTGCTTCGCGGCGGGCCAGTGCGCGGACCAGCAAGCCGCCGAACACCAGCGAGAAGCCCCAGCTGAGCAGCGAGGCGAGCATGCTGATCAGACCGACGTAGACCACCGCGCCACGGCCGGTCCTGGGGACGCGGGCCAGCAGATCGATGAAACGCGCGACGATCGGCGCGGTAGCGACGGCATAGCCGCCGATGACCACGAAGGCCATCTGCATGGTGAAGGGGATCAGGCTCCAGAAGCCCTCGCCGAATGCCGTAGCGGTGGCCTGCGGGGTGGCGCCGAAGCCCATCGCGGCGGCGGCGACGATGACCACGCCGAGCACCGCGAACACGTACGCATCAGGGAACCACTTTTCCGCCCAGGCGGCCGAGCGCAGTGCCGCGCGCGCCATCCAGCCGTCCTGTACCGCCGTCGACGTGTTCATCGTCCCGCCCTCCCCGATCATTCAATGGGAGGGATTCTGGGCGTTGGGGGCGGCGCTGTCAGTCGCCTAATGGTCGTAGTGCGCGTTACCGGTAGCACCCGACCGTCGGTCGGGTGGACCCCTCAGCGCAGTGCCAGCGACACCGCGATGCCGGCGAACAGCGCCGCCCCGACCCAGTTGTTGTGCAGGAAGGCCTTGAAGCACGGATCGCGCTCGCGCTTGCGGGCGATCCAGAACTCGTAGGCGATCAGGCCGGCGGCCACGCCGACGCCGAGGCCGTAATAGACGCCCAGCCCGGCGCGCAGGCCGACCAGCGCCATCGTGCCCACGAACAGCGCGTAGAGGATGCCCTGGATGACCAGGTCCAGATCGCCGAACAGGATCGCGGTGGAATGCGAGCCCATTTTCAGGTCGTCATCGCGGTCGACCATGGCGTACCAAGTGTCGTACGCGGTGGACCACAGGATGTTGGCGCCGTACAGCAGCCAGCCGATCACCGGCACCTCGCCCTGCACCGCGGCGAAGGCCATCGGGATGCCCCAGCCGAAGGCCATGCCCAGGTACACCTGCGGCAGGTGGGTGTAGCGCTTCAGGTAGGGGTAGCTGGCGGCCAGGAACACGCCGATGAAGCTCATGCCGATGGTGAGCCAGTTCAGGGTCAACACCAGCGCGAAGGCGACGATCATCAGCCCGGCGAACAGGGCCAGCGCCTCGCGGCCGGAGACGGCGCCGCTGGCCAGCGGGCGGTCCTTGGTGCGCTTGACGTGTGGGTCCAGCCAGCGGTCGGCGTAATCGTTGATCACGCAGCCGGCCGAGCGGGTCAGCCAGACGCCGGCGGTGAACACGAACAGCGTCCACAGCGGCGGCAGCCCGCCGGAGGCCAGCCACAGCGCCCACCAGGTGGGCCAGAGCAGCAGCAGGGTGCCGATCGGGCGGTCGGCGCGCATCAACTTCCAGTAGTGCCGCCAGCGCGACGGGGGCGCCGCTTCGGGCGCTTCAAAACGTTCGTAAGCCATCGGTAAAGGATACCGCCTGGGCTGGCCGGGCGCGCCGCCGCCCGGTGCATCGATGCAGGGGGCAGACCTGCGCGGCGTTTACGGATAGAATGCTCCTCCCGCGCCGCTTTGGCGGTCCGTGGCCCCATCAGGCGGCCCGGCGGGATGCAGGACACAACGCGCTCGTAGCTCAGCCGGATAGAGTAGTGGCTTCCGAAGCCATTGGTCGGGGGTTCGAATCCCTCCGGGCGCACCATCCTTGCCACGCTTCCCTGTGTTCATTGCTCCGCCTGCGCTGATCGCGCCCAGGCTGGGCCGCGCCATCGCCTGGCCGACCGGGTCAATGCACGCACGGGATGGCCGGTACGCACCGGTACCGGCCATGCGACGTCAGTCTTGCTCAGTACGTCCCATCAAACGCGAAGATCGGCTTGCGCTGCTTCCACAGGCCGGCGGTGAAATCCGGGAACTCCAGCGTCTGGAAGCTGTTGGCGATCGACTGCTCGGACAGCGGCGTGATCGCGCTCCAGGTGACCGCGTCGTAGATGTCGATCGGCATCGGTGCTTTGGCCTTGAGGGCTTCCACGAAGGCATGGATGACGAACCAGTCCATGCCACCGTGGCCGGCGCTGGCCGCGGTAGCGGCGTGCTGCTTCCACAGCGGGTGCTCGTACTGGTCCTGGTAGGCCTGGAACGGTTCCCACTTGTGCGGCGGGCTGCGGCCTTCGATATGGATGGACTGGTTCACATCCATCCACAGGCCCTTGGTGCCCTGCACGCGGAAGCCCATCGAGTACGGGCGCGGCAGCGAGGTGTCGTGCTGCAGCAGGATGGTTTCGCCGTTCTCGCAGGCCAGCGTGGTGGTGACGATGTCGCCGAGCTTGAAGTTCACCTTGGTGCTGGGATGGGTGGTGCCGCCGCTCTTGGCCACGGTGTACTCATGCAGACCGCGCGCCTTGCTGGCGAAAGCGTTGATATGGGTGAAGCGGTTGCCGCGGTTGATGCCGGTGTACATCGCGCACGGGCCGATGCCGTGGCTGGGGTACAGCTCACCGTTGCGCTTCACCGAGTGCTCGGTGCGCCAGCGGGCTTCGGACCAGCCCTTGGCGCCGAACTCCACGCCGCTGTCATAGGGCTGGCTGGGGTCGCCGGAATTGAACTTCACCCCGCGCAGGTCGTGCTGGTAGCCGCCCTGCAGGTGCACGAGTTCGCCGAACAGGCCTTGCCGCACCATCTGCAGCGCCGCCATCACGTCGCGGCGATAGCAGACGTTCTCCAGCAGCATGTAGGGGGTGCCGGTGGACAGCTGGGTCTTGAGGACATCCCAGTGGTCCTGCAGGGTGATGCCGGCGACCACTTCGCAGCCCACCGCGACCTTGGCCTGCATGGCCGCGATCGCCATCGGCGCGTGGTATTCCCAGGGCGTGGCGATGACCACGCCATCCAGGCCGCGCTGCTCGATCAGCCGCTTCCAGGCGTTGACGTCGCCGTCCTGGCCGTACGCCTTGGGCGCCGGCTTGCCGGCCTTGGCGACCATGTCCATGCCGCGCTTGAGCATGATCGGCTCGATGTCGCACAGCGCGACCACCTCCACGTCATCGCGGCGGACCAGTTCCTTCAACAATACCTGGCCGCGCATGCCGGTGCCGATCAGGCCCAGCCGTACCTTGCGACCGCGCGCCCAGGCGGGCGTGTTCGGCAGCAGGCTGGTGGCGGCGACGGCCGCGCTGGCGGCGATGAATTCTCTGCGTTTCATGGACAGTACCTCGTGTGAAGATCGCGCCGGCCGGGACCGGCGCGAGGGTTGCATCAGAATTTGTAGCCCACGGTCAGACTGTAGCCGCGACCGAAGATGGTGGCGTAATCGCTGGAGTCGCCCAGGAAGCTGTTCGGGTCATAGAACGGCAGACGGTCGAACAGATTCTTGATGGTGAAGCCCACGTTCCAGTGCTCGTCCGGGCGCCAGGCCACGCTCAGGTTGGCGGTCCACCACGACGGCGCACCATCGCACTTGCTCTGCTCCACCGGCAGGTAGCCGGCGGTGCACGTCTGCGGGTTGTTGTCTTCCTCGTCGATCTGCTGCAGCGCCCACTTGGTGCCGCCGACGTAGTTGACGAAAACGCTGGTGGTGACCTGCTTGTAGCTCCAGTCCGCGTTCAACGTGGCGCGCAGGCGCGGGTTGTTGTAGTAGCCGACCAGGTCGCCGTAGTACCAGCCGCTTTCGTCATCCAGGTAGGAACGGTTGCGGTTGGCGAGGGTGGCAGCCACGCCGATGTTCAGGTTGCCCCACTCGCCCAGCGAGAAGCGGCTGCGCGCGTCGATGTCGAAGCCGTCGATCAGGGTCTTGCCACGGTTCTTGTACTGGCCCACCACGCTGGCCACGTTGCCGACGCTGTAGCCGGGCAGCGTGCCGGGACAGGCGACGCCGCTGGCCGGGTCGGCGCACATCGCCGCCAGGGCGGCCAGGTTGGCGCGGTCGCTGTCGGTGATCGGCGAGCGGGTGGAGGAGATGATGTCTTCATCGCGGGTGAAATCCGGGGCGACGATTTCGTTGCTGCGGTAGATGAACCAGTAATCGGCCGATACCGAGAGCCACTGGGTCGGCTCGTAGACAAAGCCCAGCGTGGTGATCTTGGCCTTTTCCGGCTTCAGGTCCGGGTTGGGCTGGGTCATGCGCGCCACGGTGCGGCTGCAATCGGTATTGAGCAGGGTATTGCCCAGGTCCACGTCACCGCCGCGCTGCGACTTCAGCAGCAGGTTGGCGATCGCGTTGGTCTCGTTGCAGCGCACTTCATCACGGTAGCCCCCCAGCTGGGCGAACACGCCGCCGTTGCCGGACTCGGCCAGGCTGGGCGCGCGGAAGCCGGTGGAGTACGTGCCGCGCAGCATCAGCTGGTCGAACATCTGGTACTTCAGGCCGATTTTCGGGGCCAGGTTGGCGCTGAAGTCCGGGTACTTGTCCACGCGCAGCGCGGCGTCCAGTTCCAGCTTCTCGGTGAGCGGCGCCACCGTCTCGGCGAACAGCGCGTAGGTGTTGCGCTTGCCGTCGAACCACGAGCCACCCTGCTGGGTGATCAGGCCGTTGGCCGCGTCCGGGTTGCCAGGCGTGTAGAAGGTCTCGCGGCTGGCGTTGAAGCCGAAGGCCGCACGCACTTCGCCGGCCGGCATCTGGAACAGCGGGCCTTCGATCTTGCCGTCCAGGGTATGCAGGCGCGTCCAGGACTGGATATCGAAGGTCGGGAACGCTTCGCGGATCAGCGCGGCGTTGGCCTCGCTGATCTCGCCGAACTTGTAGGCCGGATGGTCGGAAATGATGACGCGGCCACTGCCCGGGTCGACGGAGTACGGGCCAAAGGCCTTCTCGAAGCCGGCCAGGTTCACGTTGGTGGTCTGGTAGGTGACCGAGTGGCTGCCCGCGGTGGCGAAGGCGGTTTCCCAGTTCCAGTCGCCAATGTCACCGCGCAGCCCGGCCACCACCCGGTAGCTCTGATCGGTGTTGCGCTGGCCGAAGTGGTTGGCGCCCACGTCCTGCAGCAGGTACTGCAGGCCGACCACGCCGCCCATCAGTGCCTTCAGTTCGGGCGAGGCGTTGTTGTATTCGTTGTTCGGGCCCAGGTACGGATACAGGAACTGGTTGACCGTGGTGCCGGTATTGCGCGAGAACCAGCTGGTCGGGTTGCCGGTGGTGGTGCCGTAGGCACGCGGCGTGCCACCGTTGGCGGTCAGGTCGATGTCGGTGTACGTGGCTTCGGCGAAGGCTTCGGTGCTGTCGCCGATCAGGAAGTGGGCGTTGACGTAGGCGGTGTTGCGCTCGGACTTGGCGCCGGCGTCGATCTCGTTGTTCATCCACGTCTCCCAGATACAGCGCGGGCCGGCCGCTTCGCTGGTGAGTACGTTGTTGCAGCCCGGGGCGGCTTCCTGCACGCGGCGGCCGGTGACCGGATCGAAGGCGAAGTAGCTGCCCGGGTTGAACTCGCCCGGCTTGCTGCCGGTCCCCAGGCGCAGGTTGGGCAGGTAGTTCGGGTTGTTGACGTAGTACTGGTCGGGCCGCTTGTCGTAGAAGTCGCTCAGCGGAATCGCATCGCGCCGGTACAGGTTCACCGAGGCGTAGACGTTGTAGCGGTCTTCATCCAGGTCGCCGAAGCCGGCGGTGATGCTGCCCTGGTGTTCGCCGTAGGAGCTGATCCGCGAGGATTTGTCAGTGGTGAGATTGATCTCCGCGCCCTGGTAGGAGCGCTTGGTGATCACGTTGATCACACCGGCCACCGCATCGGTGCCGTACACGGCCGAGGCACCGTCGGTCAGCACTTCCATGCGTTCGATCGCTGCAGCGGGGATTGCATCGATGTTGACGAACTGGGTCTGGAAGCCGGCCGGCGCGCCGTAGTAGGACAGGCGACGGCCATTGAGCAGCACCAGCGTACCCTGTGCGCCGAGGCCGCGCAGGTTGGCCTGCGAGGCACCATCCGAACCGGTGAACAGCGAGCGCGCATCCTGCTGACCCGGACGTGCCGCCGGCAGATTGTCGAGCACCTGCAGCAGGGTGCGCGCACCCATGTTCTCGATGTCCTGCTTGCTGATCACCTGCACCGGCGAGGCGGTTTCCACATCACTGCGGCGGATGTTGGAGCCGGTCACCTCGATGCGCGACAGCTCGGTGGCCTTGGTATCGGGCGTTGCGTCCTGGGCGCTGGCACTGCCGACCACCGCGACGGCCAGGCCGAGTGCGATGGACAAGGGGGTGGCGGTGATGCGGCGATGGCGATGGCGTTCGGTCAACATCTTTGGCTCCTTGTTCGATCCGCAGCGTGTGGCTGGCGGTGGATGGGTGTGTTCGGGCAAACGTCCCCCGTGCCGCGGCCAGACGGCCGCAGACGGGAAACGGGAGAGAGCGGTGTTTCGACAGGCGGTGCGGTTACGGCGACACGATGCTGGCGGTATCGCCCTCCTGTCCGATCAGGGCGGCATTGGCCCAGTTGCCACAGACCTGCGCGGGGTGATCGCCCTGCGCCCCCAGCGTGCGCAGGCTCAGCCGCTGCAGGCCGCGCACGTCCAGCTCCGGTTTGACCACACCGGGTGCGTTGACCAGACCGCTGTCGTACAGCAGCCGACCGTCACCCCACACCTGGAACTGCATGCCGCCGGCGGTGCGGCACTGATCATCGATGCCCAGGTCGGCGCGCAGCAGGCGCCAGTTGCCGCCCAGCTGCAGGTCGATCCGGCTGCTGGCGTTGACGCCCAGGCCGCGGCGGAAATGCAGCCCGTTCATGCGCATCTCCGTCTGGCCACCGAAGGCATGGTCAGTAGCGACGCTCGCCTTCAACGGCGCCGGCAGCGGCAGCGCGGACAGATACAGCTGCTGCGCCGGGCCTTCGGGCTGCGGATGCTCCAGCACATGGAAGGTGGACAGCACGATCGGGCCGACATCACGCGGCTGCAGCGCATCCACCGCACGCGCGATGCTGCCCTGCGCCGCGGTGACCATCGGGTCGGCACCGCTGGCACCGTCGCCTTCCGGGTTCTGCGTGCTCAGCACGCGGAAGCGCAGCAGGCGGCCGGCATGGGCGGGGAAGTCGATCTGCTGCATTCCCTGCTGCAGGGTCAGACGACCGCGCTTGATAGGCTCAGCCCACTCGCCGTTGCTGTCGGCCATGTAGATTTCGTAGTCGCGGATCTGCCCGTTCTTCCAGTGCTGGTCGTTGCGCGGCGCCAGTTCGATGCCGTCGATCAGCTTGCGTTCGCCGAAGCCGAGCACCCACTCGTGCGCGCCGGTCTTGACCGCCTGGTTGCGCACGGTGCGGAACCACGTGGCCGGATCATCGTCGAAGGCTTTCTCCATCTCATAGCCCTGCTCCTCGGCCGGCCGGTTGACCACCAGCAGGCTGTCGGAGGGCAGCGCGCGGCCCAGTTCCGGTGCGGCCGGGAAGGCATCGTCGACCGGTGCGGCGGCGATCGGCAGATCCAGCTGCAGCGTGAGTGCCTGGCGGATGTCGGTCGGCGCGGTGCGCACGTGCAGGGTGCCGCGGCGCTCTGCCGCATCGAAGTACCAGCCCTCGCCCGCACCTTGCCACGCTGCCTGGTCGGCCAGCATCGGCAGCGCGCGTCCGCCCAGCGTCACCGTGGCCGGGCGCTGGCGGCTGAGCACGCGCAGCGCATAGCGGCGCTGCGGCAGCTGGCCGGCGTAGTGCCCTTGCACGGGATCGATGCGCACCTGCACCGGGCCACTGCCCTGCGCCGGCGCCTGCACCGTGATCGCCTGCGTGCTCGATTCGCCCTTCTCGTAGCGGCGGGTGGCGCCATCGTCTTCGTACAGCGTGTACTGCGAGGTGCTCTGCGGATACAGATCGAAGGTCACTTCATCCAGCGGCTTCTCACCGTCGTAGAGCATCGCCGGGTACATCGGGATGATGGCGCCGGCGCGCACGAACACCGGGATCGTGGCCAGATCGACCGGACGATCCAGCGAGCGCCCCTCGGCGCCGGCCTGCAGCTGGCGGCCATCCCAGTAGTCGATCCAGCGGCCCTGCGGCAGGTGGATGTCGCGGCGCCAGCCACGGCTTGCGGCCTGGCTGCGGTACACCGGTGCGATCAACAGCTCGCGGCCGAGCAGGAACTGGTACTTGTGCGCTTCGGTGTAGGCCTGCGGGTCCTGGGGGTAGTCCCACATCAGCGCGCGCAGCAGCGGTGCACCGCTGGTCGCTGCATCGTGTGCCAGCCCGTACATGTACGGGGTCATGCGCATCTTCAGCTTGAGGTAGTCGCGGTTGACGCTGCGGTAGGGCTCATCGAACCACCACGGGTGCTTGCGCGCATTGCCCGACCAGCCGGACATGCCCATCAGCACAGGGGTGAAGCTCTTCCACTGCAGGTCGCGGGTGAAGGTCTCGGCGCTGCCGCCAAAGATCGCGTCCACGTCGCCACTGGCGTAGGCCATGCCGGACAGGCCCGAGCCGATCAGGGTCGGAATGTGCCAGCGGATGTAATCCCAGCTGCTGCTCTGGTCGCCGGTCCAGGCCACCGCATAGCGCTGGATGCCGCCCCAGCCCATCACCGTCCACAGGAACGGGCGCGAATCTGAGTTGTCCATGATGCCGTTGAACGCGGACTGGTTGGCATCCATCGCGAACTGGTAGCCCTTGCCGGTCCAGGCGACATCCAGCTTCTGCACGCGGCTGCCGGCGGTGCCGACTTCCCAGGCGATCTTGTCGACGCCGTTCTCGGTCCACAGGCCGGTCCTGAAGCCGTACTTCGCCAGCCCCTGCACGGTCTCGGGCAGCTTTTTGTAGCCGCAGCCGTAACCATCGTTGGGGAGGATCCAGCCGCCGGGCATGTCGTGCTCGCGGTACTGCCTGGCCACGCTGTCGACCACGTCGGACGTGGTGCCGGTCGGGCCGTCGCTCCAGCCGTCGGGCACGCTGCCCGGCTTCTTGATGTTGTTGCCATCGTTGTAGCAGTCGGCGTCGCCATAGGAGAACGCCCAACGCGGCAGCAGGCCGGCGCGGCCGGTCAGCGTGGTGTAACGGTCCAGCAGCGTATGCAGGCTCGGCCCGACGAAGTAGTACGCATCGAAGCGGTCCTCGCGGTGCAGCAGCGTGGCCTGGTCGGCCTGGCGCAGATCGTAGGTGCCGTCGCTCCACGTGTTGCGCAGCATGCCCCAGCCCCGCGAGCTCAACAGCATCGGCGCCGGGTTGGGGCGATCGCCTTCTTCCCAGCCACCGGAGTACGACACCTCCAGTTCGCGGCCCTTGAACTCGAAGCGGCCGTTCTGCTGGCCACCGCCGTAGAAGTGCTCATCGCTTTCGCTGGAAAGCACCTGCACGCTCTGGTCCTTGTCCAGGTCCAGCGGCTGCAGTTCGCGCCACAGCGCGACATCGCGTTCGCCCTCGCGGCGAGCCAATGACAGGCGCAGCGGTTGGCGCTGGATGTGCAGCACCAGGGCGTCGGTGCGGATGCGCACCTCGTTGACCTCTTCCTCCAGTTGGAAGGCGACCTTCGCGGCCGGCTGCGGCAGCACGATCGGTGCGGCCTTGTCGCCGGCATCGGTGAGCGTGCCGTTGCGGCCGGCGCGCACGCGCAGGACGTCATCGCGCAACAGGTCCACGCGCACCGTGGCGCCGGTATCGGTGCTGAGCGTCCAACCGGGGGTGCCGTCGTTGGCGGGGGTGGCACTGATCGCACGCAGGTTACCCACCGGCGCGGCACTGGCGGTGCCGCCCAGCGCCACTGCCGCAAGCAGTGCAATCGTCAGACCAGTGCGTCGTAACCGGAAGTCCACCTTGCCCCCAAGCCCGCGGTCAGCGGGAAACTGAAACCAGTGCGGCCGACTCTAGGGCAGGGTCTCGAAAGATGTCAACAAATTGCAAAGAAAAAGGAAGGATAATTTATATAAAACGAAAGATACTGTGCCGTCCTTCTTTCCAAACGGCGCCTGAATACGCGTTTTCGACCGCCCGAAACCTTGCTGCGGCGCGGCATTCCGTCGAAGTGCTGACGGTAGCCCGCGAAGAAGACGACGAAAACTGTGACCGAACTACCTTTTCTTTATCTTTCGATATTTGACATTTCGAAAGAAAACGCAGAAGGTGCGGTCGCCCAACAGGAATTGCGAATGGACGCTTCTCTGCTCCCTGATTTGCCCACGTGGCAGCGCCTCGGTGGCGCCTATACCGCCGAAGAAATCGCCCAGCAGCCCCGGCTGTGGGCCGCGCTGGCCGGCCTTCTGGACGCAGCGCAGGCGCGCATCGATGACTTCCTCGGGGAAGCCCTGCGCGATCCCGGCCAGTTGGTGATCTTCACCGGCGCCGGCAGCTCGGGGTTCATTGCCGAGATGGTGGCCGACCAGATCAATGCGCAGTGGCCTGCCGAGGTCCGCGCCGTGCATACCACCAGCCTGCTGACCCATCCGGCGCTGTACCTGCGCCGCGACCGCCCGACCCTGCTGGTCTCGTTCGGGCGCAGCGGCTCCAGCCCGGAAAGCGTGGCGGCGGTGGATCTGGTCCGCGACCAGGTCGACCGCGCACGCTTCGTGGATATCACCTGCAATGCCGAAGGCGAACTTGCCAAGCGTGGTCACGGCCGCAGCGATACGCTGTCGCTGCTGATGCCGGCGGCCAGCTGCGACCGCGCCTTCGCGATGACCAGCAGCCTGAGCTGCATGCTGCTGGCCGCGCTGAGTGCGTTCGACAGCGCCCCGTGGGCGCAGCGCCTGGAACGTCTGCACAGCCTGGCCAACCACGGCGAACGCGCACTGGATGCCTGGGATGCGGCGGTGGCCGCGCTGGCCCAGGCGCCATACTCGCGCGTCATCTATCTCGGCAGTGGGCCACTGGAAGCGGTCGCCCGCGAGGCCGCGCTGAAGGTGCTCGAACTCACCGCCGGCCAGGTGCTGGCGCTGGCCAATACCCCGCTGGGGTTCCGCCATGGGCCCAAGTCCACCCTCAACGGTGAAACGCTGGTGGTGATGCTGCGCAGCGCACAGCCGCTGGCCCGCCGCTACGAGCAGGACCTGTTGAACGAACTGCGCCGCGACGGCATCGCCGGGCGGGTGCTGTCGATCGGGCCGGATGACGCGGACCGCGCCGACGGCGACTTCGTCCTCGCCGCACCTGCACTGCCCGATCCGTGGCTGGCCCCGCTGTGGTTGCTGGTGCCGCAGTGCTATGCGCTGCAGCGTTCGGCCGCGCTCGGCATGACGCCCGACAATCCCTTCCCCGACGGCACGGTCAACCGTGTGGTGCAGGGCGTGACCATCCACCCCCACGGCTGAGCACGCATGCAGACCTGGTACGGCATCGACATCGGCGGCACCAAGATCGAGCTGGTCGCGTGCGACGCCGCGCTGGCGGTGCATCATCGCCAGCGCGTACCGACGCCGACCCGGGACTACGCTGCGTTCCTGCAGGCGATCGTCGATCTGGTCGATGCGGCGGATGCCGCGCTCGGCCAGCGCGGGGTCGCCGTCGGCCTTGGCCTGCCCGGCGTGCGTGATCGCGCCAGCGGCCGCCAGCTCAGTGCCAATGTGCCCAGCCTGACCGGTCACACAGTCGGGGCGGACCTGCAGGCTCGCCTGCAGCGCCCGCTGGAACTGGGCAACGATCTGCAGTGTTTCGCCTTGTCCGAAGCGCATGACGGCACCGCCGCCGGGTATCCCAGCATGTTCGGGGTGATCCTCGGCACCGGTGCGGGCGGTGGCTTCTGCGTCGGTGGCCGGCTGATCGCCGGGCACAACGGCATCGCCGGCGAATGGGGCCACTGGAGCCTGCCCGCCACACTGCAGCAGCGCCACGATCTGCCGCTGCTGGACTGCGGCTGCGGCCTGCGCGGCTGCCTGGAGCGGTACGTGTCCGGCAGCGGCCTGGCGATGATCCATGCGCGGCGCGGTGGTACAGCGCTGGATGCTGCCGAGGTGGTCGCACGCGCGCAGGCCGGCGATGCGATCGCGCAGCAGGCGCTGGACATCCACCGCGACCTGCTCGGCTACAGCTTCGCCAGCCTGATTCTCGCGCTCGATCCGCACGTGATCGTGCTCGGCGGTGGGCTGTCCAAGCTGGAGCAGCTGTATCGCGATCTGCCGGCCGCGATCGCGCCGTACCTGTTCACCGGCGTGCGCGTGCCGCCGATCCTGCCGCCCACCTTCGGCGATGCCGGCGGTGCGCGGGGCGCCGCCCTGCTCGCACGTCAGCACCATCCCTCCCCCTGAACACCGCTGTTACTGGAGTTGCCATGTCCGCCGTCCAATCGTTGATCGCCACCCATCGCCAGGGCGCCCCCGTCGGGCTGTACAGCGTCTGCTGCAGCAACGCGCAGGTGTTGCTGGCGGCGATGCAGGTGGCGCAGCGTTACGACACCCTGCTGCTGATCGAGGCAACCTCCAACCAGGTCGATCAGTTCGGCGGCTATACCGGTATGACCCCACCGCAGTACCGCGACTACGTGCTGCAGCTGGCGCGCGATGCGGGCTTCCCGGCCGAGCGGCTGGTGCTCGGCGGCGACCACCTCGGTCCGAATGCCTGGCAGAAAGGCCCCACAGCGGCCGCAATGGCCAACGCCCGCGAGCTGATCGCCGCCTATGTGGCCGCCGGTTTCCACAAGATCCACCTGGACTGCAGCATGTCCTGCGCCGATGACCCCACGCCGTTGCCGGACGCCATCGTCGCGGCGCGCTCGGCCGAACTGGCGCGGATTGCCGAGCGCACCGCTGCCGAGCACGGGCTGCCGCCGCCGGTCTACGTGATCGGCACCGAAGTGCCGATTCCCGGCGGTGAGGCCTCGCTGGCCGGTGGCCTGCAGGTGACGACGCCGGCGGCCGCGGCCACCACCCTGGCCATCCACCGCGAAGCATTTTCCGCCCCGGACCTGCTGCCGGCCTGGGAGCGCGTGATCGCGATGGTGGTGCAGCCCGGCGTGGATTTCGACCACAGCAGCGTGCACTACTACGACCCTGCCGCCGCCGCGGACCTGTCGGCCTTCGTCGAACAGCAGCCGCGCATCGTGTTCGAAGCGCACTCCACCGATTACCAGACCGAAGCTGGCCTGCACGCGCTGGTCCGCGATCACTTCGCAATCCTGAAAGTCGGCCCGGCGGCAACCTATGCCTTCCGCGAAGCGGTGTTCGCGCTGGCGATGATCGAGCGCGAGCTGCTGCCGGCCACGCAGCACTCGCAGCTGATCGAGGTGCTGGACCGCTGCATGGTCGACAAACCCGGCAGCTGGCGCAGCTACTACCAGGGCGACGAACACGAACTGCGCCTGCTGCGCGCGTATTCGCTCAGCGACCGCAGCCGCTATTACTGGGGCGAGCCGGCGGTGCAGGCGGCGCTGGACACGCTGGTCGCCAATCTCACCGCGCACGCGCCGCCGCAGATGCTGCTCGGCCAGTTCATGCCCGAACAGCTCAAGGCGATCGAAGCCGACGAGCTGCAGCCCGAACCGCTGGCGCTGATCCAGCACAAGGTGGCGCTGCGCCTGGCCGAGTACGCCCGGGCCTGCAATCGCAACGTCTCGGGCGCGCATAACGAAACCCGGCAGGCCAAGGAGCTTTCGGAACGGTAAGCTTCGGCTTTCCCTTTCGAACGGAATCGCCCCCATGCGAAACACCCGGCAGCGCCGCCAACAGATCCTCCAGACCCTGGTCGAGCACGGCAACGTGCAGGTCAGCGAGCTGGTGGAGCGCTTTGCGGTGTCGGCAGTGACGATCCGCGCCGACCTGACCCACATCGAGTCGCAGGGGCTGGCCACGCGCACCCACGGGGGCGCCACGCTGGTGCGCACGCCGCCGCAGGAACAGGACATCCACGAGAAGGATGCGCTGAACCTGCCGATGAAGGACCGCATCGGTATCGAGGCGGCCAAGCTGGTCAAAGCCGGCGACAACATCATCATCGATTCCGGCTCGACCACGATGACCCTGGCGCGGCACCTGCGCGGGCATCGCGATGTCACGGTGATGACCAACGGGCTCAACATCGCCTGGGAGCTGGCCAATGCGCCCGGCGTGGAGCTGCTGCTCACCGGCGGGCTGCTGCGCAAGCAGTCGCTGTCGCTGCATGGCAGCCAGGCCGAAGCCAGCCTCAACACCTACAGCTTCGACACGTTGTTCCTCGGTGTGGACGGCCTGGACCTGCAGTTCGGCCTGACCACCCACCATGAGGCCGAAGCCAGCCTCAACCACCGCATGGTCGAGCGCGCGCGCCGCATCGTGGTGCTGACCGATGCCTCCAAGTTCGGCCGGGTCAGCCTGCACCGCATCGCGCGGCTGGACCAGGTCCATACCATCATCACCGACGCCAGCATCGAGCCCGAGTACCTGGAAGGGCTGCAGCGGCTGGGCGTCGAAGTGATCATCGCCGAGTCCCCGCCTTGACCGAGTCCCGCTCCCTGCACGGCCGCCTGCTCACCGACACCGGTTGGGTCCGCGGCGATCTCCATTTCGACCAGCGCATCACTGCCATCGACACCGCGCACGCCGACCCGCGCGACGATGCGGAGGTGCCGCTGATCCTGCCCGGCTTCATCGACCTGCATGTGCATGGCGGGGCCGGGGTGGACATCATGCAGGGCGGCACGACCGCGCAGACGGTGGCCCGCGCGCACGCCCGGCACGGCACCACCGCGCTGCTGGGCACCACCATGACCGCGCAGGAAGACGACATCACGCGGGCGCTTGAAGGCCTGTCCGCTGCGATCGCCACGCGCGAACCCGGCATGGCGCGCGTGCTCGGCGTCCACCTGGAAGGCCCCTTCATCAGCGCGCAGCGCCTCGGCGCGCAGCCACCATTGGTGGTCGAGGCCACCCTGGCCGACGTGCAGCGCCTGCACGCGATCGCCCCGATCAAGGTGCTGACCCTCGCCCCGGAAATCGGCCAGCACCTCGCGCTGATTCCTGCCCTGAGCGCGCTCGGTATCCGCGTGCAGCTCGGCCACAGCGCCGGCAGCTATGATGACGGCGTGGCCGCATTGAACGCCGGTGCGGCCGGCTTCACCCATCTGTTCAATGGCATGACCGGTGTGGACCACTACCACCCGGGCATCGCCACCGCCGCACTCGCGCATGCGCAGTACGCCGAACTCATTCCCGATCTGCAGCACGTGCATCCCGGCGCGATCCACACCGCGCTGCGCGCGATTCCGCGCCTGTACTGCGTCACTGATGCGACCGCCGCTACCGGCATGCCCGATGGCGAATACGCGCTCGGCGTACAGCGCGTGCACAAGTGCCTGGGCTGCGTGCGGCTGTCGAGCGGCTCGCTGGCCGGCAGCGCACTGACCATGGACCAGGCGCTGCGCAACCTGGTCTCGCTCGGCCTGGACATCGCCGATGCCTCCCACCGGCTGTCGCGCTACCCGGCCGACTACCTTGGCATCGATGACCGCGGCCGTATCGCGACCGGTGCCTGGGCGGACCTGGTGGTGCTCGACCACGACCTGCGCGTGCGCGGCGTGGTGGTGGAAGGCGACGACATCGCGCTCGACTGAGCGTGGACTCCCGCGCCGCCATGGCGCACGCAGCAGCAGACAGGACCGGCACGATGAACGACGTTTCCGCAGCCATGCCCGTGCACGCCGGCGCTTCCGCGCCACGCTGGGCGGTACGCTATCTGTTGTTCATCGGTGGCATGGGCGGGCTGCTCTACGGCATCGACATCGGCATCATCGCCGGCGCCCTGCCCTATCTGGAGGCCACCGCCACCGCGAGCTGGCACCTGACCAGCCAGCAGCTGGGTTTCGTGGTCGCCGCGGTGCTGTTGGGCAGTGTGCTGTCCTCGCTGTTCGCCGGGATGGTCGCCGACCTGATCGGCCGCCGTGGCGCGATGCTGCTGGCCGGCGTGCTGTTCACCGCGAGCATTCCGGTGATGGCATTGTCCGATGGCTATGGCGCGCTGTTGATGGGGCGCCTGCTGCAGGGCATCAGTGGCGGCCTGATCGGTGTCGTCGTGCCGCTCTACCTGGCCGAAGTGCTCAGCCCGGAACGACGTGGGCGTGGCGCGGCGATGTTCCAGTTGCTGCTGACCATCGGCCTGGTGCTGGCGGCCGTGATCGGGCTGTACCACGCGCATGCAGTGGATGCGGCGACGGCCGCGGTGCGCCATCTGCCCGGTGCCGAGCAGCAGCGCCTGCTGTTCGACGTCAAGGATCACGCCTGGCGCACCATTTTCTGGAGCTGCCTGCTGCCTGGGCTGGTGTTCACCGGGGGCGTGCTGCTGATCAGTGAATCCCCCCGCTGGCTCGTGCGCCGTGGCCGCATCGACAAGGCGCGCCGTGCCCTGCAGCGTACCGTCGCCGCGGATGAGGTGGAGCCGACCCTGCAGCGCATGCAGGCGCCCGAAGAGATGCAGACCGGCCGCAACGGCAAGCGCGACCCGCTGCTCAGCCGCCGCTACGTGTGGCCGTTCGTGCTGGCCTGCCTGGTGCTGGCCTTCACCCAGGCCACCGGCATCAATTCGGTGCTGGCCTACGCGGTCAACATCCTCAACCAGGCCGGCCTGCCTGGCTCGGTGGCCAATGGCGCCGATGTGGCGATCAAGCTGCTCAATGCCGTGATGACGGTGGTCGCGCTGCTGCTGGTGGACCGCAAAGGCCGCAAGTTCCTGCTGATGCTGGGCAGTGGCGGCATCACGCTGTCGCTGCTGGCTGCGGCGCTGCTGTTCGTGCAGAGCGAACGCGGGCGGCTGGATGTGCAGGCCGCGCTGCAGCAGCAGGTGAGCGGCGCCACCTTGTCGCTGCCGCTGGACGCCGCGCAATGGCAGCGCCTGGACGGCAACGCCGGCACCGCGCCCCAGCAGCTGACCGTGTCCTACGCCTACGGCGGCTTCAGCAACGTGCGCTCACTGCGCAGCGACAACCCGATTGACGCCACGCTGCAGATCCGCCGCGAAGATGCGGTCTCCGCCGACAGCGTGATCGGCCGCTTCTTCCGCACGCTGCATCTCAACCCGTTCCCGGACCCAGCGCAGGCCGCGAACGCGCCGCTGGTGATCGAACGTGCGGTGATCGGCCCGGTGCCCTCGCCCACCCACGGCTGGCTGGTCGCCGGCTGCATCCTGCTGTTCGTGGCGTTCTTCGCGGTGGGCCCGGGCGTGTGCGTGTGGCTCGCGCTGTCCGAGCTGATGCCCACCCGCATCCGCTCCAACGGCATGAGCATCGCGCTGTTGATCAACCAGTTCGTTTCCACCGTGATCGCCGCGATCTTCCTGCCCACGGTCGGCCACCACGGCTACGCCAGCATGTTCTTCTTCTGGGCCGGTTGTACGCTGCTGTACTTCCTCATCGCCGCATTCTGGCTGCCGGAGACCAAGGGCAAATCGCTGGAGCAGATCGAGGCGAATTTCCGCTGAGCGCCTCCGCGGATCGCGAGGTGCTCAGGGCGCCTTGCCGGTGATCTCGGTATACAGCCGGTGGGCTTCCTCGTTGCTGTCCAGTCCGCTCACCTGCATGGACTGCGCGAAGGGGCCGGCGATGACGGCGACATTGAGGACCTGATCGCCAACGGTAAACGCCACACGCTTGGCGACGCGCGCTTCCGTCGCGGCGAGGATCCGCGGCGCCGCGGCATCCGTGAAGCGCAGGATCAGCGTCCCGTGTCCGGTGGTCCCGTCGCTGCCCACGGCCACCGAGGCGATGTCGGCCGTGGTGATGAAGGCCGGCTCGATCAGGGGCAGCACGTTGCCGTCGCGGTCCTTGAGCGTGGTGACGCCGGGGTGGCGGGCATCCTCGGCCACCTCACGCATCTGGATGCGTGCGTTCGCCAGCGGTGCGACGCCCGCCGGTGTCTCGATCGCCGCCGGCGCAGGAGGTGCCTGGGTGCAGGCGCTCAGTCCGGCACCCAGCATCATGGTGGCGATCAGCAGACAACTGCGCATGCCTGTTTCTCCTTGTGTGGGGACACGAGTATCGCCGCTGCGCGTGCTCAGCGCAGGCGGCGGATGCGCCAGGCCACCACGATCTGCAGTACGCCATAGAGCAGGCTGCCGATCCCTATCCACAGCGTGGTGACGGCAATGCCCGCCATCGGGTTGGCCACCATCATCGCGCCGAGCACGATGGCCAGCACGCCGCTGAGGATCAGCAGCCACTCGCCCTGGATTTCCTTGCGCACCCGGACCGCGAACACGATGCGGTAGATGCCGGCGACGATCAGCCAGGCCGCCAGCAGCAGGATCAGCACGCTGGCCGTGGCCAGTGGGTTGAGCACAGCCAACGCGCCGAACACCAGCGAAGCCAGCGCATAGACCAGCAGCCAGCCACGCGGCACGCCACTGCGGCCGAACAGCGCGAACAGACTGATCAGGCCTTCCACGAGGGCCATCACGCCAATCGCCCAGGCCAGCGCGGTGGCGGCCGACAGGGGCCGCGTGATCGCGATCAGCCCGAAGACCACGGCAACTACGCCGTACAGCATCAGCACCCACCAGCTGCGGCCGATGGCAGTGAGAAGAGGTGAGGTGCGCGAATCCGGCGGCAGGTTCATGTGACGTCCTTGCGGGGATGATGACGGGCCGATGGTACGACCTCGCGCCGTGCAGGGCGCGGCAACGGGGCTTACGGCACCCGCGCGCAGACCCAGACCTGCATCGGCCCGGCGCCGGCATACTGCAGCGCGCGCAACGCGGCATCGGTGGTCGCCCCGGTGGTCATCACATCATCGACGATGGTCAGCCCGGCGGGCGGATGCCCACGCACGGCGAAAGCATCGCGCAGGTTGCAGCGCCGGGCGTCCGCATCCAGCGTCGATTGCGCGGCGGTCTGGCGGGTGCGCTGCAGCCCGTTCCAGAGCGGGCAGCACAGCCCGCGTGCCAGTGGCTTGCTCAGTTCCAGCGCCTGGTTGTAACCCCGCTGGCGCAGGCGGCGGCGGTGCAGTGGCATCGGTTGCAGCGGCCCGGCCAGAAACGACGGCACGCGCTGCAGCATGAGCTGCGAGAGCAACCGTCCCGCGGCCAGATCCTGGTGGAACTTGAACCGGATGAGCAGCCTGTCGATCGGCGGCGCGTACAGGAACGCGGCACTGGCCGCCGCCTGGCGGGGACAGTCGTCCACACATCGCTCGCAGTGATCGCCGTCGGCGTCCCCGGGGTCGTCCACCGCCAGCGGCAGGGCGCAACGCCGGCAGGCACGGTCGTTCCACGGCAGCGCCCGATGGCAGGCGCGGCACAGGTCCATGCCGTCCTCGCCGGGACAATCGCAGACCAGGCAGCGCAACGGCAGGATCTGCCAGCCCAGCCAGCCCAGCGCACCGTAAACTTTAGATAAGATCATATGGTTGACAGATGGTGACAGCCTCACCAGACTGCCGCCCTTTCGTTCCACTATCTGTCAGGACACTCCCATGGCTTCTGTCATCCGCCACGACTGGCACCGCGAAGAGGTACTGGCCCTGTTCGCGCTGCCCTTCCCGGTCCTGCTGCATCGCGCGGCCAGCGTGCACCGCGAGCAGTTCGACCCGGCGGACGTCCAGATCTCGACCCTGCTCTCGGTCAAGACCGGCGGCTGCCCGGAAGACTGCGCGTACTGCCCGCAGGCGCAGCGCTACAGCACCGGCGTGGACGCACAGAAGCTGATGGCCACCGACGAGGTGGTCGCCAAGGCGCGCCAGGCCAAGGCGGCTGGCGCCTCGCGGTTCTGCATGGGCGCGGCGCGGCGCTCGCCCAAGGACCGCGACATCCCCAAGGTGGCGGCAATGATCCGCGAGGTGAAGGCACTCGGCCTGGAGACCTGCGCCACGCTGGGCATGCTCAGCGGCGAGCAGGCCACCGCGCTGCGTGAGGCCGGGCTGGACTACTACAACCACAACCTGGACACCGCACCGGACTATTACGATTCGATCATCCACACCCGCCAGTACCAGGACCGCCTGGACACGCTGGGCCACGTGCGCGACGCCGGCTTGAAGACCTGCTGCGGCGGCATCGTGGGCATGGGCGAAACCCGCGAGCACCGCGTCGGGCTGCTGCTGGCGCTGGCCAACCTGCCGGCCCACCCCGATTCGGTGCCGATCAACCGGCTGGTGCAGGTCGCCGGCACGCCCCTGCACGGCACCGCGGAACTGGACCCGTTCGAGTTCGTGCGGATGATCGCAGTGGCCCGCATCGTCATGCCACGTTCGATGGTGCGGCTCTCGGCCGGGCGCGAGGCGATGAGCGATGAGCTGCAGGCGCTGTGCTTCCTGGCCGGGGCCAATTCCATCTTCCATGGCGAAAAGCTGCTGACCACCGGCAACCCGGACACCGCGCACGACCTGGCCCTGTTCACGCGGCTGGGCCTGCGCCCGATGGCGGTCACGGTGGATGCCACCGGGCACGACCACCCGGGTACGGTCCATGCCGACATCACTGCCGGCGGCCCCTGCGGGCGCGCGGCCTGAGCCCCGAGCAGCGGGCCCGGCAACCGGGTACGCTAACAGCCCACCCGGACCCCCTGACGACCATGGCCCGTCCTGACCTGCACGACCGCATCCAGGCCCAGCGCAAGCTCCGCGACGCGCAGGGGCGCCTGCGGGTGCGCCGCGTGGTGAGCCGGCGCGATGGCGTGCAGCTGGAAGTGGACGGTCAATGGCTGACCAACTTCTGCAGCAATGACTACCTGGGTCTGTCGCAGCAGTTCGGCGTGGTCAGCGCATTGCAGGATGCCGCCGCGCGCGAAGGCGCCGGCGCGACCGCCTCGCACCTGATCTGCGGCCACCACGCGCTGCATGACGCGCTCGAACGGGAGATGGCCGACTGGCTCGGCTATCCGCGGGCCCTGCTGTTCGGCAGTGGTTTCGCCGCCAATCTCGCCGTGCAACAGGCGCTGCTCAGCGAGGAGGATGATGTCTGCGTGCAGGACCGGCTCAACCACGCCAGCCTGCTTGATGCCTCGCGCCTGGCCGGTTGCCGCCTGCGCCGCTACCCGCATCTGGATACCGAAGGCGCACTGCGCCAGCTCAAGCACGCGCCCAGCGGCGCGGCGATGCTGGCCACCGACGGCGTCTTCAGCATGGACGGCGACATCGCGCCGCTGCGGTCGTTGTCGCTGGTGGCGCGCATGCAGGAAGCGCTGCTGTACGTCGATGACGCGCATGGCATCGGCGTGGTCGGTGAACACGGCCGCGGCTGCGTGGCCGAGGCCGGCCTGGGCGTCAACGATGTGCCGCTGCAGCTGGCGACACTCGGCAAGGCACTGGGCGGCAGTGGTGCGGTCGTGCTCGGCGATGAGGCGATGATCCAGCACCTGGCCGAAACGGCACGCCCCTACATCTACACCACCGCCGTGCCGCCGGCCCAGGCCGCCGCCGCGTTGGCCGCGGTGAAGCTGGCGCGCCGCGATGACTGGCGCCGCGAGAAGCTCACCGAACTGATCGGCCTTTTCCGCACCGGCGCCCGCCAGCACGGTCTGGAACTGATGCCATCCGAGACCCCGATCCAACCCCTGCTGTGCGGCGCCGAGTCCACCGTGATGGCGATGTCGGCCGCGCTGGAAGCAGCCGGTTTCCTGGTGAGCGCGATCCGCCCGCCGACCGTCCCCGAGGGCAAGGCGCGCCTGCGCGTGACCTTGTCCGCGCTGCATGCGCCGGCGCAGGTCCACGCGCTGGTCGATGCGATCGCACACGCACGCGACACCGCGGTCCAGCAGCACGCACTGAATGCCCTGACCGCGTGATGCCGCAGCGTTGAGCATGCATATCGAGGTCATCGGCCAGGGCCCGGCACTGGTCCTCATCCACGGCTGGGCGCTGCATGGCGGTGTGTTCGCGCCGCTGGTGGAGCGCCTGTCCGCGCACGTCCAGCTGCACCTGGTGGATCTGCCCGGCCACGGCGCCAGCCGTGACGACACCACGCCGCTGCGCCTGCCCTACGTGGTCAATGCCATCGCCGCCGCCACGCCACCGGCGGTCTGGTGCGGCTGGTCGCTCGGTGGCCTGTTCGCCCTGCATGCCGCCGCGACGCTGCCGCAGGTACGCGGCCTGGCGATGATTGCAGCCACGCCGCGTTTCGTGCGCGGCGATGACTGGCCCCACGCGGTGGAGCCGGCGGTGTTCGAGCAGTTCGGCCAGGATCTCGCGCAGGACTACCGCGGCACGCTGGAGCGCTTCCTGGCGCTGGATGCGATGGGCTCGGAGCACGCGCGGCAGGAACTGCGCACGCTGCGCGAAATGCTGGTCGCCCGCGGTGAACCGGCCCCGCGCGCATTGCAGGAAGGCCTGCGCCTGCTGGAGAACACCGACCTGCGCGGCGCCCTGGCCACCTTGGGCAAACCGAGCCTGTGGCTGGCCGGCCAGCGCGACCGCCTGGTCTCGGCGCGGGCCATGCAGGCCGCCGCGGCACGGGTGCCGGGCGCGCAGGCCCAC
Source organism: Stenotrophomonas sp. HMSC10F06 (assembly GCF_001807865.1). Lineage (NCBI taxonomy): Bacteria > Pseudomonadati > Pseudomonadota > Gammaproteobacteria > Lysobacterales > Lysobacteraceae > Stenotrophomonas > Stenotrophomonas sp. HMSC10F06. The sequence continues at coordinate 263,463 of NZ_KV791285.1, forward strand.
GTGGTCGCCCAGGGCGGGCACGCGCCGTTCCTGGGCCATACCGACGAGGTCGCCACGCAGCTGCAACACTTCGTTGCCGCACTGCCTTGACCTGTTCCGGCCACGCATCGCCGATCATGTACGCCTGCCTTTCCCCACAGGACTGACCCATGGATCTTGGAATCGCCGGCCGCTGGGCCCTGGTCTGCGCCGCCAGCAAAGGCCTCGGGCTGGGCTGCGCGCGCGCACTGGCACGCGAAGGCGTCAACGTGGTCATCGCCGCGCGCGGTGAAGCGGCCCTGGACCGCGCCGTGCTCGAACTGCAGGCCCTGCCGGGTGCGCGCCGGGTGATCGGGGTCGTCGCCGACATCGCCACCACCCAAGGCCGCGACGCTGCGTTGGCCGCCTGTCCGCAGGTCGACATCCTGGTCAACAACGCGGGTGGCCCGCCGGCAGGCGATTTCCGCCAGTTCAGCCGCGAAGACTGGATCGCCGCGCTGGATGCCAACATGCTGGCCCCGATCGAGCTGATCCGCGCCACCGTGGACGGCATGATCGAGCGCGGCTTCGGCCGCGTGGTCAACATCACCTCCTCGTCGGTGAAGGCCCCGATCGACATCCTCGGGCTCTCCAACGGCGCACGCTCCGGACTGACCGGGTTCGTGGCCGGACTGGCCCGCAAGACCGTCGCGCACAATGTCACCCTCAACAATCTGCTGCCGGGCCAGTTCGATACCGACCGCCTGCGCGGCAACTTCGCCTACCTGGCGCAGCAGCAGGGCATCGACGCCGGCCAGCTGGCCGAACGCAAACGCACCCACATTCCCGCGGGCCGTTTCGGCACCGCTGACGAGTTCGGCGCCGCCTGCGCCTTCCTGTGCAGCGCGCAGGCCGGCTACATCACCGGGCAGAACCTGCTGATTGATGGCGGCGCCTACCCGGGCACCTTCTGATTCCACCCGCACCACCGTTTTGAGCCGTGAGTACCCCATGACGTCCAGCTTCGATCCGCATCACGTCCGCCGCGCCTTCTCGCGCGCCGCCCGCAGTTACGACGCCGCCGCCGCGCTGCAGCGCGAGGTGGAGAAGCGCCTGCTCGAATCGCTGGACTACCTGGAAAACCGCCAGCCCCAGGTGGTGCTCGATGTCGGCAGCGGCACCGGCCACGCCAGCGCGCTGATGAAGAAGCGCTGGCCCAAGGCGCAGGTGATCGCGCTGGACCTGGCCCAGCCGATGCTGCGCGAAGCAAAGAAGCAGGCCGGCTGGTGGAAGCCGTTCTCGCGCGTGTGCGGCGACGCGCAGGCATTGCCGGTGCTGGACCAGAGCGTGGATGTGATCTTCAGCAACCTGTGCCTGCAGTGGGTCGAGGATCTTCCGGCGGTGTTCGCCGGGTTCCGTCGTGCGCTCAAGCCGGGCGGCCTGCTGCTGGTCTCCACGTTCGGGCCGGAGACGCTGATCGAACTGCGCGATGCGTTCGCCGCCGCCGACGAGGTGCCGCATGTCAGTCGTTTCGCCCCGATCGCGCAGTTCGGCGATGCGCTGATGATGTCCGGCTTCCGCGACCCGGTGCTGGACCGCGACCTGTTCACCCTGACCTACGACGACCTGACCGCGCTGATGCGCGAGCTGCAGGCGATCGGCGCCACCAACGCGCGCCAGGACCGCCGCCACACACTGACCGGGCGCGGGCGTTTCGATGCCGCGCGTGCCGCCTACGAGCCGCTGCGACGCGAGGACGGCAAGCTGCCCAGCAGCTGGGAAGTGATCTACGCACACGCCTGGGCACCGGAAGGTGGCGCACCGATCCGCGAGCGCGGGCACGATGTCGCCACGGTGCCGGTGTCGGCGATTCCGATCCGCCGCAGAACGCCCTGAGCCGATCGCGCTGATCGAGGTGATCGCGCCGGCCGCGGTGATCACGGTGATCCCGTAGAGCCGACCGTTGGTCGGCTGGCCGCACGGCGGCCCGGCGGGCCAGCCGACCAACGGTCGGCGCTACGACGGGAACAGGTCGCGGTGGAAGAAATAGATTTCCTGCGCCAGGAACCGCCAGCTGGTGTGGAAGCTGCGGAAGCGCGTGCTCGGCGTGGACGAGGCCAGCGCATCGATGCCCAGTTCGCGGCACAGGCGCAGCGCGCGCGCCATGTGCAGCGGGTCGCTGACGATGATCACGCGGTGCAGCTTGCGCTGCTCCATCAAGCGCCGCGCCTCGATCAGGTTCTGCCGCGTGGTGCGTGAGGCGGTCTCGATCAGGATCGCGTCATCGGGCACGCCCTGCTTGAGCGCGTAGCGACGTGCCACCTGCGACTCGGAAAAACGCGCGCCGGTGCCGCCATAGCCACCGGTGAAGATCAGCAGCGGCGCATAGCCCTGCTGGTAGAGATCCAGCCCGTGGCGGATGCGCTCTTCGAACACCGGCGAAGGCTTGGCGTCATAGGCTGCCGCGCCGAGCACGATGATCGCGTCGGCCTTCTGCGCCTGGTCGCGCTCGCCGATCCAGACGATCCACGCCGTGACCCCGAGCAGCCACACGGCCAGCACGATGCACAGCCGCCACAGCCACCCGAACACGCCCACTCCGGTGCGTCGGCTCATACCGCGCCCCACGGCAGCGCATCCAGATCCACATTGCCCCCGGAAAGCACCACGCCCACCCGTTTGCCGGCAAAGCGTGCCGGTTCGGCGAGGATCGCCGCCAGGGCGATCGCCGAGGACGGTTCCACCACCTGCTTGAGCACCTGCCAGATCAGCCGCATCGCAGCGACGGTCGCCTCATCGGCGACGGTGATGACCTGGGCCGCGCCCTGCAGCAGCGCGAAGTTGGGCGCGCCGAGCGTCCCGCGCAGGCCATCGCAGACGGTGTGGGGGGGGAAATCGATGCGGCGCTCGCCAGCGGCCAGCGAGCGCGCGGTATCGTCCGCGCCCAGCGGCTCGGCCAGGACCAGCTCGGCCAGCGGGGCGCCGGCCTGCAGTGCCAGCCGCGTGCCCGCGGCCAGGCCACCGCCGCCCACCGGCACCACCATCATCTCCAGCCCTTCGCTGGCATGCAGCAGTTCCAGCGCGGCCGTACCCTGGCCGGCAATGACGCACGGGTCGGTATAGGGATGGACCAGGATCGCCCCGGTTTCGGCCTGGACCTGGGCGCACATGGCTTCGCGCGCGGCGATCGAGGCATCGCAGCGCCACAACGTGGCCCCGTGGCGGCCGATGTTGGCCAGTTTCGCCGCCACCGCGCCCTCGGGCACGACCACGTGACAGGCAATCCCACGGGTACGTGCGGCCAGCGCCAGGGCGGCGCCATGGTTGCCCGAGGAGTGGGTGACCACCCCGCGCCGGGCCTGCGCCTCGGTCAGCGCCCACACGGCATTGCAGGCACCGCGGAACTTGAAGGCGCCGCTGCGCTGTAGGTGTTCGGCCTTGAAGACCACAGTGGCGCCGGTCAGCGCATCCAGGGTGCGCGAGCGCAACACCGGGGTCACGCAGGCGTGCGCGGCAATGCGCGCCGCCGCCGCCAGCACGTCGTCAACACAGGGCAAGGGTGAATCGCTCATGACGCAAGATTAACGTATGCCCCCTTCCCACATCCGACTTGATGAACGTGTCAGCATGGCAACCATTCATTCGGATCGGGCCGAGTTAAGGGCTGATTCAATGCCTTGGGCCGAAGCTGGCCCTACAGCCCGTTGGGGGGACCCATCATGAAAATGCGCCTTGTTCTTGCCGGTGGCCTGTTGTTGGCCCTTTCCGGCTGCGCGACGTACGACTATGTCGGCGGTGGCGGCGGCAGCGGCTACTACCACGGCGCACCGTCGGTCGAGTATCGCTACCCGGCCGGATACCCCTATGGGTACGGCAGCGGCTACTACGGTGGCGGGTATTACGGCTATGGCGGTGGCTACGGCTATCCGGTGTATCGCCCGTATCCGAACTATCGCCCGCCGCACAATCACCGTCCACCGCCGCGCCCCGGCCATGGCAACGGCAACGGCACCCCGACCCGTCCGCCGGATCGCCCGCGGCCGAACAACGGCGGCTCGCCATGGCGGAACATGGATTCGCTCGGTGGGCCGCGCCGGCCGCAGCAGCAGCAACGGCAGCAACAGCAGCGTCCGTCGCCGCCGCAGGCACGCCCGGCCCAGGCGCCGCGTCCGTCTTCGCCGAGGATGAACGGTTCCCCGTGGCGGAATCTCAACAATGCGAACCAACGCACAGTTGAGCCCTGAGATGGCTTGATTTTCACGCGCCCGGCAGTTCACTCTAGCCGGGCGGTGACAGCCACGGTCACAAAGTGCCAAAAGCGACAAGTGGCGTCACATTCGGCTCTATGTCGATATCCGCCAGGAACATCTGGATCCCCCCTGTTCCGGCCCTGTCGGATGTCGGCACCTTAAACGCAGAAGGCCCCGCTACTGGCGGGGCCTTCTGTATTTGGGCGGCGCGTTCGCGCTGGAACCGGCAAAAAAACAGGGCCGACAGTCCCCCGACTGCCGGCCCCTCTGCTTCCCCACGATGCGCTTGGACCGGCCCCTGTTCCAATTCCGGTCCGTTGCGCACAAGGCGCATGCCATCCTGGGTGCTATTGGGTTATCTGCAGAAAACGTGCCAACTTGAGCGTGGATTTCATGGCCCCCGACGAATGGCGCTAAAATCGCCACCCGCGCCCTGCCTCCAGGGCTGATCCGGGCCGCCCGGCCCCGTCCCGAGCTCCTCCGCCATGACTGACTCCTTCTACCGCTACGACGTGATCGTCATCGGCGGCGGCCACGCCGGCACCGAAGCCGCGCTGGCGGCCGCACGCAGCGGTGCGCGCACCCTGCTGCTGACCCACAACGTCGAAACCATCGGTGCGATGAGCTGCAACCCGGCCATCGGCGGCATCGGCAAGGGCCACCTGGTCAAGGAGATCGACGCCCTGGGCGGCGCAATGGCGCATGCCGCCGACCGCGCCGGCATCCAGTGGCGCACGCTCAACGCCTCCAAGGGCCCGGCCGTGCGCGCCACGCGCTGCCAGGCCGACCGCAACCTCTACCGCATGGCGATCCGCCAGATCGTCGAGGCCCAGCCCAACCTGACCGTGTTCCAGGCGGCGGTCGATGACCTGGTCATCGAGGGCGATGCTGTGCGTGGCGCGATCACCCAGACCGGCCTGCGCTTCAGCGCGACCGCCGTGGTGCTGACCGCCGGCACCTTCCTGGCCGGCAAGATCCACGTCGGTGAGACCCAGTACGCGGCCGGCCGCATGGGCGACCCGCCGGCGACCACGCTGGCCGCGCGCCTGCGCGAGCGCCCGTTCGTGATCGACCGCCTGAAGACCGGCACGCCGCCGCGCATCGATGGCCGCTCGCTGGATTACCGCCTGATGGAAGAACAGCCCGGCGACGACCCGCGCCCGGTGATGTCCTTCCTGGGCAGCGTGAACGAGCACCCGGCGCAGGTGAGCTGCTGGATCACCCACACCAGCGAGCGCACCCACGAGATCATCCGCAACGCGCTGCACCGCTCGCCGCTGTACAGCGGCCAGATCGAAGGCATCGGCCCGCGCTACTGCCCCTCCATCGAGGACAAGGTGGTGCGCTTCGCCGAAAAAGCCAGCCACCAGATCTTCGTCGAGCCCGAGGGGCTGGACGTGGTCGAGATCTATCCCAACGGCATCTCCACCTCGCTGCCATTCGATGTGCAGCTGGCGCTGGTGCGCAGCATGCGTGGCTTCGAGAACGCGCACATCACCCGCCCCGGCTATGCGATCGAATACGACTTCTTCGACCCGCGCGGGCTGAAGAACACGCTGGAGACCAAGACCGTCGCCGGCCTGTTCTTCGCCGGCCAGATCAACGGCACCACCGGCTATGAAGAAGCCGCCGCACAGGGCCTGCTGGCCGGCCTCAACGCCGCCCGCTTCACCCGTGACGACGCCGGCTGGTGCCCGCGCCGCGACGAGGCCTATCTGGGCGTGCTGGTCGACGACCTGATCCCCCACGGCACCAACGAGCCGTACCGCATGTTCACCAGCCGCGCCGAGTACCGCCTGCAGCTGCGCGAGGACAATGCCGACGTGCGCCTGACCGGCCTCGGCCGCGAACTGGGGCTCGTCGATGACTGCCGCTGGAGCGCATTCCAGACCAAGCAGGACGCGGTGGCGCAGGAGACCGCGCGGCTGCGCGCCCTGTGGGCCACGCCGGGCAATGCGCTTGGCCGCGAGGTGGAAGCCACGCTGGGAGTGGCGGTCAGCCGCGAAACCAACGTGCTGGACCTGATCAAGCGCCCGGAACTGGACTACGCCAAGCTGATGCAGGTGCCGTCGCTCGGCCCCGCCGTGGCCGACGCCAAGGTGGCCGAACAGGTCGAGATCGGCGTGAAGTACGCCGGCTACCTGGACCGCCAGCGCGACGAGATCGAACGCCAGCAGCGTCATGAAAACACCGCCATCGCCGCCGATTTCGATTACGCCAGCGTGCGCGGTCTCTCGGCCGAAGTGCAGCAGAAGCTCGAACGCGTGCGGCCGCAGACCATCGGCCAGGCCCAGCGCATCCCCGGCATGACCCCGGCGGCGATCTCGCTGCTGCTGGTCCATCTGGAACGCGCGCGCCGCATCCGCGCCGCGTAACGCGGCATGCCCCCGGTAGAGCCGACCGTTGGTCGGCTGCACGACAACCCCGGGTAGCGCCGACCGTTGGTCGGCTGCACAGCCACCGCCGGGGGATTCCGGGCAGCCGACCAACGGTCGGCTCTACCGTCGATGGCGTGCGGTTGCGCCGTCGTGCAGTCGTGCAGTCGTGCAGTCGTGCAGTCGATAGTGTGCGCGCCAGCGGCGGTTGGCGGGCGCACCCGCGTTATCATCGGGGGCCGGGACAACGCGGCAGGCGGCGTCCCAGCCCCTGCGTTGCCGGAGTTTGCGCATGTCCCCGATCCGCCCCTTCCTCGACAAACTGCCCGTGCTCGGCGAGCGCGTCTACATCGATCCGGCCTGCACGATCATCGGCGATGTGGTGCTGGGCGATGACGTCTCGGTGTGGCCGGGCACGGTGATCCGCGGCGATGTGAACCACGTGCGGATCGGTGCGCGCAGCAACATCCAGGACGGCACCATCATCCACGTCAGCCACCACAGCCCGTTCAACAAGGGCGGCTACCCGACGATCATCGGTGAGGGCGTCACGGTCGGCCACGGCACCATCATCCATGCCTGCATGATCGGCGATTACTGCCTGATCGGCATGGGCGCCTGCATCCTGGACGGCGCGACGGTGAGCACCCATGGCTTCCTCGGCGCCGGCGCGGTGCTCGGCCCGGGCAAGGTGGTCGGCGAAGGCGAACTGTGGCTGGGCAACCCGGCACGGCTGGCGCGCACGCTGAGCGACAAGGAGATCGAGTCGCTGCATTACTCGGCCGATCACTACGTGCGCCTGAAGGACCAGTACCGGGGTTGATGGTGGCCGCGCCGCTGGGCATCGGGATCGGTGCGCGGTAAAGTCCTCAGCCGACCAGGAAGCAGTCGAGACCCGCATGCCCCCGCTGGCAGCCCGGAGAGGAATCCGGCATCCCCTGTGGCCTTCCCTACGGCCCACCGTGACGCGCCGCCCATGAGCGCGCCCATGCTGGATACCTACCGGGAGGTCATCACCCCCGAAGGCGTGCCCCTGCACCTGACCGTCGCTGGTCCGTTGCCGCGTGCGCTGGCGTGGGCGATCGACTTCGTGATCCGGGTCGGCGCACTGATGATGCTGAGTATTCCGCTGGCCTTCCTCGGCGGGTTCGGCCAAGGGCTCTACCTCGGCCTGATGTTCCTGCTGATGTGGGCCTACACGATCGTCCAGGAGGCGTGCTGGGGCCGCACCCTGGGCAAGCGCGCGATGGGCCTGCGCGTGGTCGCGCGCGATGGTGGGCCGATCGGCTGGATGAGCGCGATCACCCGCAACCTGCTGCGCACCGTGGACATGCTGCCGTTCGGCTATGCGCTGGGGCTGCTGTCGAGCCTGTTCGATGCGCATGGCCGCCGCCTCGGCGATCTGGTCGCCGGCACCGTGGTGATCCATCAGGGCGCCGCGCCGCTGGGCGGCACGGTGCCGGTCGGCAGTGTGCTGGTACCACCGCAACCGCTGCAGCCGGCCGAACAGGCCGCTGTGGTCGCTTTCGCCGAGCGTGCGCCGCGGCTGTCGGCGCCACGCCAGCAGGAACTGGCCGATATCGCCGCGCCGCTCACCGGAAGCCACGGCCAGGTCGGCGTGCTGCGCCTGTATGCGATGGCCAACTGGCTGTTGGGGCGGCGATGAGGCAGGAACAGTTCGTCGCCCGCTACCAGGCCGAATGGCAGGCGCTGGAGCACTGGCTGGCCCAGCGCGGTGAGCACCCGCGGCAGGCGCGCCGGCAGCCAGCACACGAGGGCCTGGACGATGGCGACTTCCCGCAGCGTTACCGCCGCCTGTGCCAGCAGCTCGCGCTGGCGCGCCGGCGCGGTTACAGCCCGCAGCTGGTGGCGCGGCTGCAGCAGCTGATGCAGCAGGGCCATACCCTGCTGTACCGCACCCCGCGCCCGCAGTGGCAGCGCGCACTCGCCTTCCTGTTCGCCGATTTCCCGCAGCTGGTGCGCAGCCAGGCCCGCAGCATGTGGGTCGCTGCGGCGTTGTTCGTGGTGCCGCTGGTGGGCAGTTTCGCGCTGATCCTGTGGCGCCCCGAGCTGATCCACCTGCTGCTGGACAACGCGCGCATCGCCGAGTTCGAGCGCATGTACGATCCGGCCTCGCCGAACCTGGGCCGCGACAGCGGCACCAACTGGACGATGTTCGGCTACTACATCATGAACAACATCAGCATCGGCCTGCGCACGTTCGCCTTCGGGCTGATCGCCGGTGTCGGCACCGTGTTCGTGATGCTGTTCAACGGCGTCGGCATCGGATCGGTGGCCGGGCATCTGCAGCATATCGGCCACGGCGATCCGTTCTGGCGCTTCGTGGCCGGCCATGGTGCATTCGAGCTGACCGCGATCGTGATCGCCGGCGGCGCTGGGCTGCAGCTGGGCATGAAACTGCTTGCGCCCGGTCGCCGGCGGCGCATCGATGCGCTGGTCGAGGGCGGTGTGATCGGGGCCAAGCTGTGCGTGGGCGTTGCCGCGATGCTGCTGGTGGCCGCCTTCATCGAAGCGTTCTGGTCCTCGATCGCCGCGATCCCGGCGTGGGGCAAATACAGCGTGGCCGCGGTGCTGTGGACCGCGGTGTTCGTGTGGTTGTGGCGCGGCGGGCGCGGAGCGGCCGATGCAGATTGATCGGCTCAACATCGTGCTGCGCGCGCGCTCGGGCTGGGAGGCCATGGAGCTGGGGATGGCCCTGGTGCGACGGCACGCCGCGGCGATCTGGGCGCCGTGGGTGAGCGTGTCGCTGCCGGTGTTCGTGCTGCTCAACGCGCTGGCCTGGTGGACGGACAGCTTCGGCTGGGCCTGGTTGGCGATGTGGTGGCTCAAGCCATTGTTCGAACGCATCGCGTTGTACGTGATCTCGCGCGGGGTGTTCGGCGATGCCTCGACGACCACGCAGACACTGCGCGCGCAGCGCACGTGGGGCTGGCAGGGCTTCTGGGGCTACCTCGGCTGGCGGCGCCTGAGCCCGCTGCGCCCGGTGCTGCTGCCGGTGAATCTGCTCGAGGGCACGGACGCTGCGCATCGCCGCCAGCGTCGGCGTGCGATCGCCGGCGGCGCGGTCGGTCACGCGCTGCTGCTGACGCTGGTGTGCATGGTCTTCGAGATCGTGCTGGTGGTCGGCGGCATCGCGGCGGTGTTCCTGTTCATCCCGGTGGACCTGTTGTCCGAGTCCTGGCGCGCGGCGTGGGAGCTGGCCAAGCAGGACATGCCGGCGTGGATGCAGCTGGGCGTGAACCTGCTGTTCTGGGCCGCTGCGACGTTGATCGGTCCGTTCTACGTCGGCGCCGGCTTCGGCCTGTACCTGGACCGGCGCACGCAGATGGAAGCGTGGGATCTGGAGATCGCCTTCCGCCGCCTGCACGCCCGGCTGCAGCAGGCCGCGCCGCTGCTGGTGCTGGCCCTGGTGCTGATCTGGCCGAGCGCGGCGCTGCACGCCCAGCAGACATCCAACAGCAAGGGGGCGGTGGCTGCACCGGCTGCCGCGCCGTCGCTGGAGGACGGTCTGGCGCCCGCGGCCGACGCGGGGTCCGATGCGCCTGAGGATGAAGACGCCGAAGACGAGGCGCCGGACGCTCCCACCCGGACGTTCGACAATGATCCGGACAACACGGTGGTCGGCGTCTTCGGCAACGAGGCGGTGGACACCGCCGGCTTCCGTCAGGCGGTGCAGCGCGCGTATGAAGACCCGCTGCAGAGCCCGACCCGCGAGGTCACCGAGTGGAAGCGCACGGATAGCGAGGCGGCCGAGGCCGAGAAGGCAAAACGCGAGGCCGCCGCCAAGGGATCCCGGCAACGTGGCAACAAGGGCCCATTGCTGCCGGCCCAGATCGCCGAGTGGGCGCTGTGGGCCGTGGTCGGCGTCCTGGTGGTGCTGCTGCTGATCACCGCGCCGCGCTGGCTGCCGTGGCTGCGCGGCTCCGGCCAGCGCCGCCGGGCCAAGGCTGTGGCGGTCGTGGAAGAGCCGATCCGGGTACCGGACGTGGCGCCACCCGATCCCGCCGCGCGTGCGCGTGCACTGTGGCAGGAGGGCCGCCCACGGCAGGCGCTGGCGCTGCTGTATCGCGCCAGCGTGGAGTCCATGAGCGAGCGCGCGCAGACCAGTCTGCCGCCGGGCGCCACCGAAGCGCAGTGCCTGCGGGCCTCGCGACGGATGCCGGTCGAGGCCGACCGCCGCCTGTTCGAACGCATCGTGCGGGTCTGGCAGTACGCTGCGTATGCGGGCCGGCTGCCGGCCGATGATGATTTCGAAGCGCTGGCCACCACCCTGCAGCGCCAGTTCGGGTGGCGCGCATGAGCACCCGTCTGCGCTGGCTGCTGGTCGGCCTTGTACTGCTGGTGATCGGGGTGCCGCTGGCGATCCTGTTCCTGCGCACGCACGAGCGGGTGACCCAGCTCGAGCACCTGCCGCCGCAGGGTGAAGCCAGCTACAACCCGTTGTATGTGCTCGGTCAGGCACTGCGCGCGGACGGGCTTACCGTACAGTCGCAACCGCGCCTGGACCTGGCCCGGATGCCGTTGCAGCCGGGCGACACGCTGGTGCTGCTGCAGGACAGCGCGGAAGTGCCCGCGCCTGCCGCCACCGCGCTGATGGCCTGGGTGGCGCGTGGCGGCCATCTGATCGTGCGCACGCCACCGGTGGGCAAGGAGACTGCGCGCAATGGTCCGCTGCTGGACGCGCTCGGCGTGGACAGCGAGGACTACGGAAACGACTGCCAGCCGTTCCACGTTCGCGATGATCCGCAGCACGTCGAGTTCTGCAACGGACGCCGCTTCGCGGTCCAACCGCCCAAGGGCGTGGCGGTCGAGCGCCAGTGGGGCGACACGGGCGATCTGGTGTTCGCCCGCCTGCGCCACGGCCAGGGCCGCATCGATGTGCTGGCGGACATGGCCTTCATGGACGGCAAGGGCCGGCCCAATCCGACCGTTGCGCAGAACGCTGCCAACGCCGCCATCGACGGCCTGCACGACAAGGCCCATCGCGACCTGACCCGCTACGTGCTCGCACCCAACTACGGCAAGGGCACGATGTGGCTGGTCTACGCCTCGCGCCCGCCGTCGTTGTGGAACCGCGTGTTCTACCACGGCTGGCCGGTGTGGGCGCCGTTGCTGCTGGCCCTGCTCGGCTGGCTCTGGCAGCGCGCGCAGCGCCTGGGCAGCGAACTGCCTTCGCCGCCGGCCGAACGCCGTTCCCTGCTCGAACACATCCGCGCCAGCGGCGAACACCTGCTGCGCTTCGGCAAAGCGCCGCTGCTGTACGACGCGGTCCGGCGCGCGTTCCTGGCCCGCCTGCGGCGGCGTTCGCCGAGTGCGGCCGCGCTGACCGGCGAGGCCCGGGTGCAGGCCGTCGCCACCTTGCTGCAGTGGTCGCACGAGCGCGTGCAGACCGCGTTGACCCCACCCGCTTCCCACGACGTCGCCGGCCTGCGCGACCGCATCCGCCTGCTGATCCAGATGAGAAACCTGCTATGACCGAGCCGACGCTTCCGCCGCCGCTGTCCCCTCCTGCCGTGACGCCTTCACCGTCGCCGTTGTCCGAGCGCGTCGATGCCGTGCGCGAGGCCGTGGGCCGTGCCTTCATCGGCCAGCCCGAGGTACTCGAACAGATCCTGATCGCGCTGCTGGCCGGCGGCCATGTGCTGATCGAAGGCGTCCCCGGGCTGGGCAAGACCCTGCTGGTGCGCGCCCTCGCCCAGGCCCTGGAGCTGGACTACGGCCGCGTGCAGTTCACCCCGGACCTGATGCCCAGCGATGTCAGCGGCCATGCGGTGTACGACCCGAAGACGGAGAGCTTCAAGATCCGCCGCGGCCCGGTGTTCACCAACCTGCTGCTCGCCGATGAAATCAACCGTGCGCCGGCCAAGACCCAGTCGGCCCTGCTGGAAGTGATGCAGGAAGGCCAGGTCACCATCGAAGGCAAGGCGTTCGCGCTGACCCCGCCGTTCTTGACCCTCGCCACCCAGAACCCGGTCGAGCAGGAAGGCACCTACCCGCTGCCGGAAGCGCAGCTGGACCGCTTCCTGCTCAAGGTGCTGATCGACTACCCGGCGCTGGAAGACGAGAAACGCATGGTCGATGCGATCACCACCGGCCGCAGCGCGGCCGACTTCGATCTCTCGCAGGTGCCGCGCGTGCTGAGCGGGGCCGAGGTGGTCGCGCTGCAGCAGGCGACCGCGGCGATCACGGTCGATCCGGAAGTGATCGACTACGCGGTGCGGATCGTCGCCGCCACGCGGCAGTGGCCGGGCATCGCGCTCGGTGCCGGCCCGCGCGGCAGCATCGCGCTGGTGCGTGCGGCGCGTGCGCAGGCGGTGCTGTCCGGCCGTGATTTCGTCACCCCAGACGACGTGCGCGACATCGCCAGACCGGCGCTGCGCCACCGCATCGCCTTGGCACCGGAACTGCAGATCGAAGGACAAAGCGCCGACGATGCCTTGACCGCGCTGCTGGCCAAGGTGGACGCACCGCGCAAATGAGGGGGCGCGTTTTCCATCGCGGGCAGGCGGCATGAGGCCGGGCCTACTGCTGCTGGCGCTGCTGGCCGGCTGGGGCCTGCTCGGCGTGCCGGTGGTACTCGGTGCCTGGCCGCACGCAGTCTGGTGGGCGATCGGTGGCGGCGTGGCGCTGATTGCGCTGGTGGACCTGCTGCGCCTGCGTGCCCAGCCCTCGCCCAGCGTGCATCGCGAACTTCCCGAGTCGCTGGCGTTGAACGTCGAGCGTGAGGCCACGCTGCGTCTGGAATCGAGCCGCCACCAGCGCGTGGAGGTGTTTGATCTGGTTCCCGGTGGGTGGAGCCTGCAGGGTCTGCCGCGCAGGCTGGCCCTCAAGCCGATGGTGACCAGCAGCGTGGCGTACCGGCTGACCCCGACCACACGTGGCCGCTTTGTGTTCGAGGGCGTGCATCTGCGCGTGCACAGCGCCTGGCGGCTGTGGCATCAGCGGCGGCAGCTGCCGCCGGCGATGACGGTGCGCGTGTACCCGAACTTCGCCCCGCTGACGCGCTTCGCCTTGTTCAGTGCCGAACAGGCCTCGCGCCTGGTCGGTGCGCACCTCAAGCGCCGCCGCGGCGAAGGCACCGACTTCCACCAGATGCGCGAGTACCGCGTCGGCGACAGCCTGCGCCAGATCGACTGGAAGGCGACCGCGCGGGCGCGCAAGCTGATCTCCCGCGAATACCAGGACGAGAAGAACCAGCAGCTGGTGCTGATGATCGACACCGGCCGGCGCATGATGGCCAGCGAAGGTGGCCTGTCGCACTTCGATCATGTGCTCAACGCGGCGCTGGTGGTGTCCTACCTTGCGCTGCGCCAGGGCGACGGCGTGGGCCTGTTTGCGGCCGGGGGCGACAGCCGCTGGGTCGCGCCCAGACGCGGCATGGGCACCATCGATACCCTGCTGCGCGCCAGCTACGATCTGCAGGCGCAGCCGGTGGCCACCGATTACCTCGCCGCTGCCACCGAGTTGTCGCTGCGTCAGCGCCGGCGCTCGCTGGTGATGCTGGTCACCAACGTGCGTGACGAGGACATCGAAGACCTGCTCGCCGCAGTGCGCCTGCTGCAACGCCAGCACCTGGTGTGCGTGGCCAGCCTGCGCGAGCGCGAGCTGGATGATGCGCTGGCCCAGCCGGTGGAGACCCTGCACGACGCCACCCAGGCCGGCGCGATCGCCCGTTACCTGCAGCAGCGCAGCGATGCGCATGATGCGCTGCGCAGCCATCGGGTGATGGTGCTCGATGTCACCGCCGAAGCGCTGCCCGGCGCGCTGGTGGAGCGTTACCTGGCGGTCAAGCGCGACGGGTTGTTGTAACCCTTACAGATAGATGCGCGTCGGCGCTTCGTCGATGATCGCGTGCGGTACGAAGCGGGCGCTGTCGCGGGTAATCCGGCTGTTGTCTTCGCGGATGCCCATGCCACAGGCCTGGTCGCCCACCACCCAGCTGCCGATCAGCGGATAGCCGCCATCGAACGCGGTGAGCGGATGCGCCGCCTGGCGGATCGCCGGGCCGGTGTACGGGCCTTCGCTTTCCTGCCAGCTGCCATCGGCCAGGTGCATGGCCACGTTGGCGCCCTCGCGCGAGAACAGCGGCTTGCGCACCCAGCCGCGGGGCAGCTCGCTGCCATCGTCGAACTCGGCGGCGAGCAGGTTCGGGTGGCCCCGGTGGCGCTGCCACAGCAGCGGCAGCACGCCCTTGTTGCTGAGGATCGCCTTCCAGGCCGGTTCCAGCAGCTGCACGCCCGAGGCAGGCAACGCCTGGCCGAACGACTCGGTCATCAGGTCTTCCAGCGGGTACAGCTTGAACAGGCTGCCGATCACGGTGTCGTCGAGCGCGGTGAAGCGCCCGTCTTCGGACAGGCCGATATCTTCGATCGCGATCGCTTCGCCGCGCAGGCCGGCCTGGGCGGCACAGTCGCGCAGATAGGCGACCGTGCCCTGGTCTTCTTCCGACGCACCCACCGCGCTGAAATACAGCGGCGGCGGCAGCTGCGCGGCCAGTTCACCGAACCGTTCGACCAGGGCTTCATGGATCGCGTTGAACTGGTCGGCGTGCGGCGGCAACCGGTTCTGGTTGCGCTGGTCCTCCAGCCATTGCCACTGGAAGAACGAGGCTTCGAACAGCGAGGTGGGCGTGTCGTAATTGAGCTCGTACAGCTTGGCCGGGCCGCTGCCGTCGTAGGCGAAATCCAGCCGCCCATACAGGTGCGGCTCGCGGCGGCGCCAGCTGTCGGCGATCCAGTCGCGGAACTGCGGCGGGATCGCCAGCTGGTCCATCAGCTGCTGGCTGCCCACCACCTCGTCCACCAGGTCCATCGCCATGGCATGCAGCTCGGCGCTGGGATCTTCGATGTCCTGCTCGATCTGACGCAGGGTGAAGGCGTAATACGCGGTTTCATCCCAGTACGGCAGGCCATCGATGGTGTGGAAACGGAACCCCGACTCTTCGGCCCGGGCGCGCCACTGGCTGCGCTCGGCGATACGCACGCGCTGCATCGATCAGCCGCCGACGCTGCTGCGGTTGCTGCTGGTGTTGCCGAAGCCACCGCGGCTGGCGGTGACCGCCCGGTTCGGGGTGGCGTTGACCGGCGCCAGGCCGGCCTTGCCGGCGCCGATGCCGCTGGCGGTGTTCATCCCACCGGTGGACGGGCCCGGACGGGCCCAGCCCTTGGCCTTGTCCTGGTAGGCCGGCGCCGCCGCCGGCTGCTGGGCCAGACCCGCGCCGCCGCGGTTGCTGAGCATCTGCGACATGAAGAAGCCCATCATCATCGGGCCGATGAACGAGTGGCCGGTGGAGGTCTTCTGTTCCACGCACTGCTCGGCGTTGTACTCGGCCTCACAGGCTTCGCGCGTGGCGTACTTGGGGGCGGCATCGGCCGACTGCTTCTGCGCTTCGGCAAAGGCATTGCGGCAGCTGGACGGATCGCCGGTGGCTTCGGTACAGGCCTGCACCGAGGTGTAGAGCCCTTCCTGCACCTGCACGGCCTCGTTCTTCTGGCAGGCGGTGAACAGCAGCGGCGCAGCGCTCATCAGCAGCAGCGCAGTGGTCCTGGAACGTTTCATGGCGTCATGCCCCCTAGTGCGGTTATCTCCCCAATCATGCCTGATCGGCGCGAACAACCAAAACCGGCAAAGTCGAAAACATGAACAGCGTTTCAGGATTCGATCGCGCGGCAGCGGCGAAGGTGGTTGCAAACGCAACCGGAATTTTTCGGCAGAATCGAGGCGAAACGCGCCCCCACGGCCCGCCAGATCCTGCCAGCCACCATGCCTGAATACCGCTCCCGCACCTCCACCGCCGGCCGCAACATGGCTGGCGCACGCGCCCTGTGGCGCGCCACCGGGATGACAGATGGCGACTTCCACAAGCCGATCATCGCCGTCGCCAACTCGTTCACCCAGTTCGTGCCCGGCCACGTGCACCTCAAGGACCTGGGCCAGCTCGTGGCGCGCGAGATCGAGCAGGTCGGCGGCGTGGCGAAGGAATTCAACACCATCGCGGTGGATGACGGCATCGCCATGGGCCATGACGGCATGCTGTATTCGCTGCCCAGCCGCGAGATCATCGCCGACTCGGTGGAGTACATGGCCAACGCACACTGCGCCGATGCGCTGGTGTGCATCTCCAACTGCGACAAGATCACCCCCGGCATGCTGATGGCCGCGCTGCGCCTGAACATCCCGGTGGTGTTCGTCTCCGGCGGGCCGATGGAAGCGGGCAAGACGCGCCTGTCCGAGCACAAGCTGGACCTGGTCGATGCCATGGTGATCGCCGCCGATGAAAGCGCCAGCGATGAGAAGGTCGCCGAATACGAGCGCAGCGCCTGCCCCACCTGCGGCTCGTGCTCGGGCATGTTCACCGCCAACTCGATGAACTGCCTGACCGAGGCACTGGGCCTGTCGCTGCCGGGCAACGGCTCCACCCTGGCCACGCACGCCGACCGCGAGCAGCTGTTCCGCCGTGCCGGCCGCCTGATCGTGGAACTGTGCCACCGCTGGTATGGCGGCGAAGAGATCGGTGCGCTGCCCCGCGGCATCGCCACCCGCCAGGCGTTCGAGAACGCGATGACGCTGGATATCGCGATGGGCGGCTCGACCAACACCATCCTGCACCTGTTGGCGGCGGCGCAGGAGGCGGAAGTGGACTTCGACCTGCATGCCATCGACGCGCTCTCGCGCCGTGTGCCGCAGCTGTGCAAGGTCGCTCCGAACACGCCGAAGTACCACATGGAGGACGTGCATCGCGCCGGCGGCGTGTTCGGCATCCTCGGTGAGCTTGCGCGGGGCGGCCTGCTGCACACCGACGTGCCGACCGTGCACAGCCGCACCCTGGCCGAGGCGATCGCACGTTGGGATGTGGCGGTGAGCACCGATGAGAAGGTGCACGATTTCTTCCGCGCCGGGCCGGCAGGCATCCCGACCCAGATCGCGTTCAGCCAGGCCACGCGCTGGCCGACGCTGGACGTGGACCGCGCCGAAGGCTGCATCCGCGATGTCGCCCATGCGTACTCCGCAGAAGGTGGACTGGCCGTGCTGCGTGGCAACCTGGCCGTTGATGGCTGCGTGGTGAAGACTGCCGGCGTGGATGAATCCATCCATGTGTTCGAAGGCAACGCGCGGGTGTTCGAGAGCCAGGACGCCGCCGTGCAGGACATCCTCGCCGATGAAGTCGTCGCCGGTGACGTGGTCGTGATCCGCTACGAAGGCCCGCGCGGCGGCCCGGGCATGCAGGAGATGCTGTACCCGACCAGCTATCTGAAATCCAAGGGGCTGGGCAAGCAATGCGCCCTGCTCACCGACGGCCGTTTCTCCGGCGGCACCTCGGGCCTGTCGATCGGGCATGCCTCGCCGGAAGCGGCCTCGGGCGGCACCATCGGCCTGGTTCGCGATGGCGACCGCATCCGCATCGACATCCCGGCGCGGCGCATCGATCTGCTGCTGGATGACGCCACGCTGGCGGCACGCCGTGCCGAGCAGGACGCCCTGGGCTGGAAACCGCGCGAGGCGCGCCCGCGCAAGGTCACCGGCGCGTTGAAAGCCTATGCGTTGCTGGCGACGAGTGCCGATAAGGGCGCGGTGCGGGATCTGGCGAAGCTGGAGGACTGAGAGCGCCTGGAGGCGCCGCCCGGCTTGACCGGCAATGTGCCGTAGGCCAACACTCGCTCCAGACCTCTGCACAAGGATGTGACGATGCACGGCTCGCGCTCTCTGCTGGCTCTGGCCCTGTCGGCCGCCGCCTGTCCCGCCGTTGCCGACGAATGCGCGGTGGATCTCACTGCGATGCTGGCGTTGACGCCGGAGCAGTTCGATCAGGATCTGGGGGGCGGCTGGCGCCCCATGGCGGAGAAGGCGGAGTGCCAGCTGGCGGCCGCCGATCTCATCGCGGCCTATCGTGCGCAGCCCAAGGCCGCCGGCAACACCACGATGATCTGGCATGAAGCGCAGATGCGTGCACAGGCCGGGCAGGACGCACAGGCGGTCGCATTGATGCGGCAGACCTACAAGCCCGCGCCCGACGCTGGCGGTTGGAATCCCTACGTGGATGCCAGCATCGCCTTCATCGAGAAGGACCGGCCGGCCCTGGCCGCTGCCCGCACGGCGCTGGCAGCCCTGCCAGCGCCGCCGGAGGTGAACGTCAAGGATGGATTTTTCAGCTTCGCGATGCCGAACGGCGAGGTGGTGCAGGTCGCCTGGCCGCCCAACCTCGATGTGGTCGATGCGTTCGTCCGGTGCTTCGGCCAGAGCTACCGGCTGGCGTATTCCGCTCAGTCCTGCCGCCACCCCGACACTACGACCACGCCCGAGGGCCGCACACGCTGATCGGGTCGCAGGAGCTGCCCGTGTTACCCGATCACCCGCTTGAACGGTGGCAGTGAATCGATGATGCGTTTGCCGTAGCGGCGGGTCAGCAACCGCGAGTCGAGGATGATCACGCGACCGGTATCGGTGGAGGTGCGGATCAACCGGCCGGAGAACTGGGTCAGCGTGCGCAGCGCATGCGGGATCGCGATCAGGTTGAAGGCGTTCAGGCCGCGGCTTTCGAACCACTCGCTCAGCGTGGAGGTCTGCGGATCGGTCGGCACCGCGAACGGCACCTGGGTGATGACCACCGTGGTGCAGGCTTCGCCAGGCAGATCCAGGCCTTCGCCGAAGGAATTCAGCCCGAACAGCACCGAGCCCTCACCGGCCGAGGTACGCCGCAGGTGCTCGTCGATCATCTTCTGCTTGGCGGTCTCGCCCTGCACCAGCACCTGTTTGCGCTGCGCGGCCGGCATCAGCTCGGCCACCTTTTCCATCTTCCAGCGCGAGGTAAACAGCACGATGCTGCCCTTGCCCCAGTCCAGTTCCTTGACCAGGTACTTCGCGATTTCCTTCGGGTGACCTTCCTTGTCATCCGGGGTCACCGGGAACGCCGGCACGATCAGCTGGGCCTGGTTGGGCAGGTCGAACGGGGAGGCGAGCGAGACCATCTCGGCCTCGGCCGGAATGCCGTTGTCGATCGCCAAGGCCTGGAAGTCGCCGCCGCCGGTCAGCGTGGCCGAGGTCATCACCACCGAATCCACCTCATCCCAGAGCAGCTTGCGCAGCACGTTGGCGGCCGACACCGGCGAGCCGTGCAGGACCAGGTCGCCATCGCGCGAGAGGGTCACCCAGCGCGCGGTGGGCGGCTGGCCGTCCTTGTCTTCGCGGCGCCAGCCGGTCCACAGGTTGTGCTGCTGCTCGATCATCTCCAGCGCCATGCCGAGGTTGCGCTGCAGGCGCTCGCGCGCGGCATCCTCGGGCTTGCCTTTGGCCACCTGCGTCAGCGCGGCGTGCGCCCAGTTGAACAGCGCGCGGGTGTCGTCGGCGATGGCCTCGATCTCCGGCATCCAGATGTCCGGCAAGCGGCCATTCGGAGCGCGCCACATCGGCTCCTGCGCGGAAGGATCCGGCCGCCAGCTGCGGTCGATCACATCACGAAAGGCCTTGAGCTGCTTGCTGACCTTGGCGGCGGCCTCGATCGCCTCGTTGGGCAGCAGGTTGCCCAGCTTGTCCTTGTCCACCGCGCGGTAGGACGCGGCGATCAGCACCTGCAGACGGCCGGTGCGCTTGGCCATCTCGTCCAGCGCGAGGCTGGCCGCACCCTGGTCGATGGCGACGTTGCCGATATGGTGGCCTTCGTCGAGCACCAGCAGCATGTCCGACGGTGGGGCGATCAGCGGCTGGCCGTTGTCGCTCTCACCGATCGACAGGGCCGACAGCAGCAGCGCGTGGTTGGTCACCACGATCTGCGCCTCGCGCACGGTGTTGCGCGAACGCAGCACGGCGCACTGCGCGGCGTAGGCGCACTTGCGCCCGGCGCAGCCCGAGGCCGGCGTGGTGATGCGCGAGCGCAGGGTGTTGCTGATCGTTTCCGGCGCGTTGTCCAGGTCGCCGTTCCAGCGGCCTTCGAGGAAGGCCTTGCTCAGCGACTGCGCCAGGTCCATCTCGATCGGCGCCAACGGGCGATCGAACAGCGGCTGCTCGTCGTCGAACATGCCTTCCTGCGCGCCATCGCCATGCGCTTCGGCGGCATTGCGGGTGCACAGGTAGCGGGTGCGGCCCTTGGCCAGCGCCACCGTCGCTTCGATACCGGTGGCCTTGAGGAAATTGGGGATGTCGCGCTCGACCAGCTGCGACTGCAGCGCCACGGTGCCGGTGCTGATCACCAGCTTCTTTTTGGTCGCCAGCGCGATCGGCACGCCGGCGGTCAGGTAGCCCAGCGACTTGCCGACGCCGGTCGGGGCTTCAACCACGCCCACGCCGCCGCTGTGCGAGAGCGCACGCGACACCACACCGATCATCTGGCTCTGCGAGCGCCGGGTACTGAAGCCGGGCGTATTGGCCTGCAGCTTGGCGTAGGCGTCGCGGATGCCGGCCTTGAGTTCGTCGTTCAGGGCGCGGGGGGCTTCAACTTTTTCGGTCACGCCGGAGGACTGCCTGACTGGATCACGGTCCCCATTTTCTCACGACCCGGCGGTCGTGACCGGCGCCATTTTCCGCGCCGGTTCATATCCGTGACGCGACCCACGCCAACACTGTGGACCGCGACAGCCTGCTGCATCCGCTCAGCGCGGCGGCAGCGGCGCAGCGGGCGGAACGGCGCGGCTGCGCAGCGCGCGGGTCATCGCCCAGACCAGCAGGACCAGCGCGAGCGCCTCGAACAGGTTGAGCGCGAAGTGGCCAGCGCCCAGCAGCTTGGACATCAGCTGCAGGTTTTCGTAGTTGCCCTGCTGCACCATCCACATCGGCACCAGGTTGAGCACCAGGCCGGCCAGCGTGGTCAGCGCTATCAGGCCCAGCGCGCCCAGGGCAACACTGCGGATCGCCCCGCGCGGGGTGTCCACCACCCAGACCACCGCGACCGCCAGCGCGATCAGCACCGGCAGGCGCACGCCCACCATGGTCAGCATCGAGACCAGCAGGTCCATGTCCACCGGCTCAGTCCTCGCCGGCCAGCGGCGCCAGCCGGTTCCGCAGCTCGGTGTAGACCGCGTCGGTCTGCGGGCGCACCGCGTGCCACTGCAGGAAGCTCTCGGCGGCCTGTTCGACCAGCATGCCCAGGCCGTCGACGATGTTGCGGCAGCCGGCCGAGCGCGCCCACGCGGTGAAGGCGATCGCGGCCTCGCCGTAGTTGAGGTCCACGGCGGTGGTCATGCTGTTGACGAGCGAGAGCGGCAGCTTGAATTCCGCGGTGCGGTCGCGGCCGGCCGAGGTGGCGTTGACGATCAACTCGAAATCGCCCAGCTCGCGGATGTCTTCCCAGTAGCGGGTGATCGCACGGCCCGGCTCGCCCATCGCATCGATCAGCGCGTCGGCGCGCTCCGGGGTGCGGTTGACCACCACCAGCTCCAGGATGCCGGCATCCAGCAGGGCCGGGGCCACGCTGCGGGCCGAGCCGCCGGCGCCGATCAGCAGGGTGCGGCGGCCACGCAGGTCCAGGCCGTGGCGGTCGGTAAGGTCACGGACCAGGCCGATGCCATCGGTGGTGTCGCCATGCCAGCGGTCGCCCTTGCGCAGCAGCGTGTTGACCGCACCGGCGCGGCGCGCGCGCGAGGTCAGCGTGGTGCACAGTGCGAAGGCGGCTTCCTTGTGCGGCGCGGTGATGTTGGCGCCCACGCCGCCCTCGGCGGCGAAGGCCTCCAGCGCTGCCAGGAACTCGGCCGGCGACGCTTCGATCGCACGGTAGTCCAGCGCCAGGCCTTCCTGCCGGCCGAACGTGGCGTGGATGTGCGGCGACTGCGAATGCGCGATGGGCTGGCCGAATACGGCGTAACGGTCGGTCATGGGTTTCCTGCTCCGGGCCTAGAATGGAACGCAAACCCCAACGGACGCGATGATGCGCATTCCATTGTCTCTGCTCGCGCTGAGCGCCAGTTTACTCTGCACACCCGCCGCGATGGCGCTTTCCGAATTCGGCATCGAGGGCATGGGCGTGGTCTCGACCAAGGCCAACGAAGCCCAGGCCACGATCGCGCCGGATGGCCAGCGCATCGTCTGGGCCAGCGACCGACCCGGCGGAAAGGGGGGCTGGGACCTGTGGCAGGCGGTGCTGCGCGATGGCCGCTGGCAGGACCCTGCCCCGCTCGCGCTCAACAGCGCCAGCGATGAGCGCGACCCCTACTTCAGCCATGATGGACGCTGGCTGTACTTCGCCTCCAACCGACCCGGCGGCCAGGGCGGATTCGACCTGTACCGCGCCCCGGTGGCCGCCGATGGCAGCGTCGGGCCCGCGCAGACCCTGCCGGGGGCGCTCAACACGCGCGCGGACGAACGGGCCCCCGCGCTGCGCCCGGACGGCCGCATGCTGCTGTTCTCGCGCAACGGCAAACACACCCAGGGCGGCTTCGATCTGTACCTGGCGCCCGTGCAGGGCGAGGGATTCGGCACCGCGCAGGCCCTGCCCGCCCCGCTCAACACGGCCGCCGACGAACTCGGGGCGGCCTGGCTGGATAACGAGGGTGCACTGGCCTTCACCCGCGCGAGCGACGGACATTCGCAGGTCCTGCTGGTGGGCTGCGATCACCGCCAGGCGGCGGTGCCGTTGACGTTGTCGTTCAACACCGCCGACGGCCAGACCGGCGCGCCGGTGGTGGACGCGTCCAAGCCCACGGAGATGGTGCTGGCTGGCATGGCACGCGCACCGCGTGCCGGCGGGCTGGATCTGTACCGGATCAAGGCGCCGTCAGCGCCGCGGGGTATGGGCTGCGGTTGACGCCGCGGGGCCGCAAGGCAGCCACGCGTGGCGTGGCTCTACCCGTGGAGGCGGCGCCGCCCAGCGTCAATGGCCCTGCAGCAGCTCCGCGCGCAGCTGCTCGTACTGCGCCTCGCTGATCTCGCCGTGGTCCTTGCGCTGGTTCAATGCCGCCAGCTGCGCCTGCAATGCCGGCGACAGCTGCGCCTCACGGGCGATGCGGGCAGCGGCGGAGGGCTGCTCCGGCGCCTGCCGCGCGGCGCGGCGCACGCCGCGGATCACCAGCCCGATCACCGCTGCGAAGGCCAGCACGCCGGCCGTCCAGGTCACCCACTGTAGCCATCCCATCGTCTGCATCATCGTCGTCCTGTATCGGGGTGGGCGCGTATTGTCAGCGCTCGCGCAGCCAACGCGCCACCTGCGGGGCGAAATAGGTCAGCACGCCATCGGCGCCGGCACGCTTGAAGCCGATCAGCGATTCCATCACACAGGCTCGTTCATCCAGCCAGCCATTGGCGAAGGCCGCCTTCATCATCGCGTACTCGCCACTGACCTGATACGCGAAGGTCGGCACGCCGAACTGCTGCTTCACCCGGCGCACCAGGTCCAGGTAGGGCATGCCCGGCTTGACCATGACCATGTCTGCACCTTCTTCCAGGTCCAGCGCGATCTCGCGCATGGCTTCATCGCCGTTGGCCGGGTCCATCTGGTAGGTCTTCTTGTCCGCCTTGCCGAGGCCGGCCGAGCTGCCCACCGCATCGCGGAACGGACCGTAGAACGCCGAGGCGTACTTGGCCGAGTAGGCCATGATGCGCACGTTGACGTGGCCCGCGGCATCCAGCGCACGGCGGATCGCGCCGATGCGGCCGTCCATCATGTCCGACGGCGAAATGATGTCCACGCCCGCTTCGGCATGCGAGAGCGACTGCTTGACCAGCGCCTCGACCGTGATGTCGTTGAGCACGTAGCCGGCGTCATCGATGATGCCGTCCTGACCATGCGTGGTGTACGGATCCAGCGCGACATCGGTCATCACGCCCAGCTCGGGGAAGCGCGCCTTCAGTGCACGCACGGCGCGCTGCGCCAGCCCGTTCCCATTCCACGCCGCCGCCGCGTCCAGACTCTTGCCGGCCGGATCGATCACCGGGAACAGGTCGATCACCGGGATGCCGAGTTCCAGCGCCTCTTCGGCCACCTTGAGCAGCTCGTCGATCGAGAGCCGTTCCACGCCCGGCATCGAGGCGATCGGCGCGCGGCCGGCCAGCTCGTGCACGAACACCGGATAGATCAGGTCGTCGGTGGTCAGGGTGTTTTCGCGCATGAGGCGGCGCGAGAACTCGTCGTGACGCATGCGGCGGGGGCGGTAGTCGGGGTGTGCCATGAGGTGCTCCGGAACGGAAGGCAGGAATTACTGCAGCAGGTACTGCCGCGGTTGCAGGGGCTCGGGCAGCGGCTGGACGCCCAGGCTGTCGAGCAGATCGATTTCGATGGTGCGCACCATCGCATCCAGCGGCAGGTCGTTGGATTCCAGCCCGAACGGCTCTTCCATCTCCTCGCCAAGCTGGTCCAGGCCGAAGAACGCATACGCCAACACGGCCGAGACCACCGGCGTGGCCCAGCCCAGCGAGCTGGCCAGGCCGAACGGCAGCAGCACGCAGAACAGCCACGCGCAGCGGTGCAGCAGCAGCGTGTAAGCGAACGGCAGCGGCGTGGTCAGGATGCGCTCGCAACCGGCCTGGATGCTGGAGAGCGCATGCAGGCGTGTTTCGAACTGGGTGTACAGGTAGGGATCGAGCTGACCGGCGCGCAGCGCCTGGGCCAGATCGGAGGCGATCATCGCCAGCAGTTGATCCGGCACATTGCGGCGCTGGCCGAAACGCACGCGGTCGGCCTCGGCCACCCACGGCAGCGCCGCCAACGCCACGTCGCGGCCGCGCAGGCGGGCGGCCAAGGCATGCGCGAAACCGATGCACAGCCGGCACACCCGGTCACACAGCGCCGCATCGTCGACCAGCACGGCCTGGCACAGCCGCGCTAGGCTGCGCGATTCATAGATCAGCTGGCCCCACAGCTTGCGGCCTTCCCACCAACGCTCGAAGCAGGCGTTGTTGCGGAAGCTGAGGAAGATCGACAGCACCAGGCCCAGCAGCGTGAACGGCGCCACCGAGACGCGCTCGATGCCCGGCGGGTGCCACAGCTCGGCCAGGGCGGCAACGGCAATGGACAGCAGCAGGATCGCCACGACTTTCGGGGCCACCGCCGGAACGATGGAGCCGCGCAGGATGTAGAGCAGTTGCCAACCGTGGGGACGAGGACGAATGATCATCGGTGCAGGGAGAGCGCCCGGACGGGCGTGGACCGCCGGCGGAGCCGGATGCGGCAGCCGGTCATTCTACGCCGATGGTGCCGGGCGGCCGTGAGCTGCGACGGTCGGTCGCACCCGCATGGCTCAGATGATGCCGCCGCCCAGCCCGAGCCGGACGATGCCGACCACCACCACGATGCCGTTGAGCACCAGCCCGGTCCAGGCCCGGCCGCGCTTGCTGACGTGGGTGAACAGGATGCCGATGGCGGCGATGACCGCGCCCACGGCGGCGAACGGGATCAGGAACCAGTTGCCCCAGCCCAGCAGCGGGATCAGGGCCACAATCATCCAGAGCAGCGCCACGATGCCCCACAACAGACTGATCAATCCCATGCCCGGCTCCTTGAGGTGAATGCGTGGCCCACCATAGCGGTTCCGGGCGCAGGCGCAAGCGGCAGCGAGACGCCGTTGGCGGGGGCCTCACCGCGGCGGTGCTAGGGTGCACTGGCAGGGGTTGGCACCGATTCAGTCGCCAGCGCCGATCATCCCAGCCATCACACACAGGGGTAACGCCATGAACATCCGATGCGCCGCATTGCTGGGCCTGGCGCTGCTCAGCGCTGGCTGTGCCAGCACCTCCAAGGTCATGCTCGGCCAGGCACGTGCGCCGGTCGATCCGGCCACGGTCCAGATCTACTCCACGCCGCCGGCCGGCTCACAGGAAATCGCCCAGCTTGAATCGGCCAGTGCGGTCGGCTTCGGCACGCAGGGCCAGACCGATGCGGCCGTGATGCGGCTCAAGCGTGAAGCGGCCGCCCTCGGTGCCAATGGCGTGATCCTGATGGGCGTCGGCTCCAGCGGTTCGCCGGTGGGCATGTCCGTCGGTGCGGGCAGCTATGGCTCGCACGTGGGCGGTGGCGTCGGCATCGGCATTCCGACCACGCAGAAGCGCGCGGCCGGCGTGGCCATCTGGGTACCCAACCCGCCGCCGGCGCCGCGCCTGCCCACGCAGACGATCACGCCG
The DNA here is from genome assembly GCF_001807865.1 of Stenotrophomonas sp. HMSC10F06. Classification (NCBI taxonomy): domain Bacteria; kingdom Pseudomonadati; phylum Pseudomonadota; class Gammaproteobacteria; order Lysobacterales; family Lysobacteraceae; genus Stenotrophomonas; species Stenotrophomonas sp. HMSC10F06. The sequence goes on from NZ_KV791285.1 coordinate 290,104, forward strand.
CAGCGCTAACCGGCGCCGCGGTAGGCCACGACCGTTGGTCGTGGCGGCCGGGCCAGCGCACCGACCAACGGTCGGTGCCTACCGGGAAACGCCCCGCACCTACCGGAACCGTGTCAGCGCTTGGCCGCGCTGTTGTACTTCGGCACGAACACCTCGTTCACTGCCTTGGCCAGCTGGTCCGGCGGCAGCAGGCCCTGGTCCAGCAGGAAGTTGTTGAACGCCAGCCGGTCGAAGCGATCGCCCAGCGCCAGCTCGGTCTGCATGCGCAGCTCAAGGATGCGGGTGTAACCGTAGAAGTAGCTGCCGGCCTGGCCGGGCATGCGCACCATGTAGCGGTCCAGTTCCTGGGTGGCCATCGCCTTGGACAGGCCGACTTCGTCGATCAGCACGCGCTCGGCGTTGGCACGGTCGATCTGGCCCAGGTTGAGCATCGGGTCCAGCATTGCGCGCGCGGCACGCAGCAGGCGGAACTGCAGCGCGATCAGCTGCCCGTCCAGCGGCTCGTACGGCACCATCTCCGCTTCGGCATACAACGCCCAGCCTTCCACGTTGACCGAGTTGAAGGCGAACATGGTGCGCGCCAGCGAGATGCCGCGCTCGACCATCGCGGTGAACTGCAGCTCGTGGCCCGGGCGGCCTTCATGCGCGCTCAGCGTCCAGGCGGCCGAGCCGAAGTTGAAATCGTCGTACTGCGCGGCCTTGTCGCCGGCGGCCGGGTTGCCCAGCGGCAGCACGAAGGTGCCCTGCTGCCCGGTGTTGCCGACCAGCGGGGCCGGCAGGAAATGCGGGGCCGGCGAGGCGGCACTTTCGGCAGCCGAGCCCAGCCGCATCTGCATCGGGCGCTGCGGCACATCGACGATCTTTTCCTTGCGGATGATCGGGTCGATCGCATCGATCACGCCACGGTAGTGGTGCTCAAGCTGGTCGTCAGGAATCTTGTCGCCCTTGAGCGCACGCACCACCGCGACCGGATCGGTGGGGTCGGTGACCTTCAGGCCCTTGGCCTGCACCACCAGCGGTGCCAGCTGGCGCATCGCCGACCGGGTTTCCATGAATTCCAGCTGGGCCCGCTGCATCAGCAGCGCCGGGGCGATGTCGATGCCCACGCGCTTGAGCTGGTAGGCATACAGCGGCTCGGGCAGGCGCGCGTCGGTGCGGGCCTTGGGCAGCACGTCACGGCGGGTCCAGTCGCGGTACTCGCGCAGCTGGCTGGCGATGGTCTGCAGCGCCTGCTCGGCACCGGCCACCTTGTACTTGCCGAACAGCTGCTCGATGCCGCTGATGTAGGTATCCACATTGGCCAGCGACTGCTCGACTTCGATCTTCGTCGGCTGCAGCAGGCTCTTGTCGCCCAGGCGCTCTTCGTAGCGCTGGCGCGACAGCGTGGTCACCGGCTGCGTGCCCGGGGCAAGCCCGGCGTAGGCCTTCAGGCGGTCCAGCGCCTTGGCGCGGCGTTCGGCGGGCACCTGGTCGGACAGCAGCAGGTTGAGGCCGCTGAACACGGTCTGCGGGGTATCGCTCCACGGCAGCAGGTACTTCTCGTTGAGTTCGCTGCCTTCGATGTTCTGGTCGGCGGCGGCGATCATGATCGCCAGGTCCTGGCGGACATTGGGATCGCGCTCGGTGGCGAGCTTGGCCTGCAGCTCACTGCGCGACTTGGCCATCGCCGCGCGGTAGCGGGCGCCGTTGTCCGGGCCGAAGTCGGCCACCTTGTCGTCGTAGCCCGGCACGCCGAAGAAGCCGGTTTCTTCCGGCTGGAACGGGCCCTGCGCATCCAGCAGGATCTGCGCGAGCTGATTGCTGCGGGTCACCCAGGCCGGCGAAGCGGCGGGCTTGGCGGCTGCCGGCGCGGCCAAGGCCGGGGGAGCCGACAGCGCGGCGGGAACGGACAGCGCAAGCGCAACGGCGAGGACAAGCGGCTTCATGCAGGAACTCCAGGGCAGGATGCCTGCGACCCTACGCACTTGGCGGGTCCGGGGCAATTGGCCGGAGGTCATGCGCCGCTCAGATCTGCAAGGCCTCCGGTGCCGGCGGGCAGTCCCCCTTCGCCCGGCACTCTTCGAGCGCGCAACTGTCCGCGGCTTCGAGGTCGTCCAGGGCGGCCAGATCGATCGCCTCCTTGCCGTCGGTCACCACGTACAGCATCGGGTAGTCCCAGTGCTCGCCGGCGCGCTTGGCGTTGAGGAAGATGCGGCCGTTGCCCTGCGGGCCGGACACCGCGATCACGAACTGGCTCTGCCCGTTGGAATGCATCGAGCCGGCGGGCAGGTAGCCATCGCGCAGCGGCTCACCCAGGGCCGCCACCAGTTCGATGTTGCAGCGCGCGCGGCGCATGGCTTCCTGGTAGGGCGTGCTGGACTTGCTCCAGTACGCCCACTGGGACAGCGCGAACCCTACCGCGCCCGCTGCCGCCGCCATACCGACCACCACCGCAAGCGGCATCGCCCAGCGCCAGTGGCGACGCCACCAGCCGGTGGGCACGGTCGAACCAGGAAGCGCGGGCGGCAATGTCATCGGCAAACTCCTTGTCAGGCCGGTGGCGGAAACGCGGCATCAGGGCGCCAGGCAACGCCCCAGGAAATCTTCGGCCAGGCGGTAGCGGTGCAGCGCATTGCTGCCCGACAGGCCGTGCTTGGCGCCGGGGTAGGTCATCAGTTCGAACGGCTGGCCGCGCTTCTGCAGGGCGCTCATCAGCACCGTGGAATTGGTGAACAGCACGTTGTCATCGGCCATGCCGTGGATCAGCAGCAGCCGCGAGCGCAGGCCGTCGATGTGCGCCAGCACGCGCGCTTCTTCGTAGCCCTTCGGGTTGTTGCCCGGCAGGTTCATGTAGCGCTCGGTGTAGTGGGTGTCATACAGGCCCCAGTCGGTCACCGGTGCACCGGCCACGCCGCAGGCGTAGCTGTCGGAGGCCTTGGCCAGCAGCATCAGGGTCATGTAACCGCCGTTGGACCAGCCCTGCACGCCGATGCGCGCCGGGTCGACCCAGGCCTGCTGCTTCAGCCAGGCCACGCCGCGCAGCTGGTCGGCCACTTCCACCGTGCCCTGCACGCCATACAGCGCGCCACCGAAATCGCGGCCGCGACGCGGGGTGCCACGGTTGTCCAGCGAGAACACCACGTAGCCCTGCTGGGCCAGGTACTGGTTGAACAGATGATCGCCACGGCCGGGCCAGCTGTTGGTGACCGTCTGCGAGGCCGGGCCGCCATAGACGTACACCACCACCGGGTAGCGCTTGGCCGGATCGAAACCGGTCGGCTTGATCAGGCTGTAGTTCAGTTCTGTCTTGCCGTCGGCGGCGGTCAGGGCGCCGAACTCGACCGGGCGCTGCGCATCGAGATAGCGTGCGTACGGATGCGCCGGGTCGTCAAGATTGTTCTCGACCAGGGTGGCGATCTTCTCGCCGTTGGCACGGTGCAGCGCGATCTGCGGCGGCGTGGTCGTGTTGGACCAGCTGTCCACGTAGACGCTGGCGTTGCGCGCGAAGCTGGCGGTGTGCATGCCCGGCGCCTGCGAGAGGCGCTGCGGCGTGCCACCCTGCAGCGACACGGCATACAGCTGGCTTTCGCGCGCGCTGTCCATGCCGGCGCGGAAGTAGACCTTGCCGGCGTCTTCGTCCACGGCGAGCAGTTCGTCCACCGGCCAGGTGCCGGCGGTCAGCGGGGTGACGGTCTTGCCGTCGTCGGAGATGCGGTACAGGTGCTCGAAACCACTGCGCTCGGACGACCACACAAAACCACCCTGCTTGAGGAAGCGCAGGCTGTTGTGCAGTGGCACCCAGGTCGGCGAGGTTTCGGTCACCAGCGTGCGCTGCTGGCCGCTGGCCAGCTCGGTCTGGACCATTTCGAGTGTCTTCTGATCGCGCGACTGGCGCTGGAAGGTCAGGTGTTTCGGGTCGCGCCAATCGACGCGGGCCAGATAGATGTCGGGGTTGCGGCCCAGGTCGATCCAGCGCGGCGCGGCGTTCCGGCGCGGCGCGATCACCGCCAGCTTCACGGTGACGTTGTGGTCGCCGGCGGCCGGGTAGCGCTGCTCGATCATCTCGGTGCGGTCGGCATACATCTCGTAGCGTTTCTGCACTGGCACCGGGGATTCATCGATGCGGGCGAAGGCGATCGCCGAGTCGTCCGGCGCCCACCAGTAGCCGGTGTGGCGGTCCATTTCCTCATCGGCCACGAACTCGGCCACGCCGTTGCCGATGGTGTCGCTGCCATCGCCGGTGAGCTGGATCTGCTGGCCGCTGGCCAGGTCGATCACCCACAGGTTGCGGGCGCGCACGAAGCTGACGAAGCCGCCCTTCGGCGAGAGCTTGGCATCGGTGGCGAAGCCTTCGCCGTGGGTGAGCTGGCGCACCGCGGCCTTGCCCTGCTTGCTCAGGTCGTACAGGTACAGCTCGCCGCCGAGCGGGAACAGCAGGGTGCGTGCATCCGGCGACCACTGGTAATCGACGATGCCGGTCATCGCGGCGATGCGCTGGCGCTCGCGGCGGGCCTTCTCGGCATCGCTCAGGGTCTCTTCGCCCGGCAGCACCACCTTGGAATCGACCAGCAGATGGGTCTGCCCACTGGCGATGTCGTATGCCCACAGGTCCAGCTGGTTGCGGTCCGCATCCTTGCCGCGCAGGAAGCTGACCTGCGAGCCATCCGGGGCCACTTTGGGCTTCATCAGGGTCGGGCCGGACAACGGCAGCGGGCCGGTGATGGCATCCAGGGTCAGTTTTTCAGCGTGGGCGGTCGAGGTCGAGGCGAGCATCAGGGCGAGCGAAGCAAACAGGTGGCGCATGAAGGATTCCGGCAGCGTCTGGGCAGTCCCCGGCCGCAGCTGCGGTACTGGGGAACGCTTCATCCTAACCAAAACCGTTCCGGTCGTGCCGGAGATGGCGGACGTCCGGCCGCGCCGAGTGTTCCGGGGAGCCGGCCAGCGGCCGGCACTACGCCGCTGCTCAGCGCTGGCCGAACAGGTGCTTGCGCTCTTCCTCGCTGAGTGGCTTGCCGGCCTGCGGGTTCACCTTCTCGCGCAGGGCGTAGGCCCGCTGGGTGGCCGGGCGCGCAGCGATCGCGTCATGCCAGCGCTTGAGGTTCGGGAAGGCGCTGAAATCGACCGGCAGCTTGTCGTAGGCCCCGATCCAGGGGTAGCTGGCCATGTCGGCGATGCTATACGCTTCACCGCCGAGATAGGCGGTCTGCGCCAGGCGCTTGTCCATCACGCCGTGCAGGCGGCGCACTTCGTTGTCGTAGCGCTCGATCGCATAGGGAATCTTTTCGGGCGCGTAGACGTTGAAATGGCCCATCTGGCCGCTCATCGGGCCAAGCCCGGCCATCTGCCAGAACAGCCATTCCAGCACCGCCACCCGGCCGCGGCTGTCGGCGGGCAGGAAGCGGCCGGTCTTCTCGGCCAGGTACAGCAGGATCGCGCCGGACTCGAACACGCTCTGCGGGGCGCCGCCGTCGGTGGGCTGGTGGTCCACCAGCGCTGGCATCTTGTTGTTGGGCGAGATCGCCAGGAAGGCGGGCGTGAACTGGTCCCCGGCGCCGATGTTCACCGGCTGGATCCGGTATGGCAGGCCGGTCTCCTCCAGCATCAGCGTGACTTTGTGGCCATTCGGGGTGGGCCAGTAGTACAGGTCGATCATGGCGACGGCTCGCGGATTGGGAATACCGAGTCTAGTCCGTCATTCGGCTTGGCAGGGTCAAGCCGGACCGTTACGCTGCGCCGTCCCCGCAACGCAGCATCCCAGCATGAGCTCGACCCAGACTCCCATCAGTCCCCTGTCCTCCCTGATCTTCGCCTCGCGCTGGCTGCAGCTGCCGCTGTACCTGGGCCTGATCCTGGCCCAATGCGTCTATGTGTTCCTGTTCGGCAAGGAGTTGTGGCACCTGCTGCACAAGGCCAACACCATGGGCGAGCAGGAGATCATGCTGCTGGTGCTGGGCCTGATCGACGTGGTGATGATCTCCAATCTGCTGGTGATGGTGATCGTGGGCGGCTATGAGACCTTCGTGTCGCGCCTGCGCCTGGAAAACCACCCCGACCAGCCGGAATGGCTGAGCCACGTCAACGCGAGCGTGCTGAAGGTGAAGCTGGCGCTGTCGATCATCGGTATCTCCTCGATCCACCTGCTGAAGACGTTCATTGCGGCGGGCAATCTGGATGGGCTGCCGTCGTGCAACAGCCCGGAGTACATCCTGGCGGTGCAGACGGCGATCAGCAGCATCGGCCCGAGCGCTGCAGCGGCCTTCAAGTGCTCGGCCATGACCTCGACCGGGGTGATGTGGCAGACCATCATCCACTGCGCCTTCATCCTCTCGGCGATCGGCATCGCCTACACCGACAAGCTGATGAACGGCACGCCGAGCAAGGCGCTGTCGCACTGACACTTGCCCGGCAGCGGCGGCATCGGTGAGGATGCCCCCTGCCCTGACCGCCTGGCCCCCGGGCCGGGCGGGGTGATGCTAGATTGCACACCTGCGGGTCCGCCATGGACGTCGGGAAACGTCCATGGCCTTCGGTCGGCCTGACCGCATCAGGCCCTACGTATCGTCGTCTTCAAAGGGGAGTTGGATGTCGCACGTCAAGACTCATGGCCCGGCGCGCCTGTTCGCGCCGATGATCCTGCTGGTCGCCCTGTCCGCCTGCTCGGGCCAGGACGACACCGCACCGGCCGCGCCTGCGGCACCCGCCACCCCCACTGCTGCGCCGGCCGCACCGGCGGTCTCGGCCAAGGTCCAGTCGCTGGGTACCGAGGAACTGCGTGAGCTGGCCAGCAAGGCCCTGCGCGAGAACCGCATGTACGCCCCGGCCGGCGACAACGCCATCGAGTACTACCTGGCGCTGCGCGACAAGACCCCGGATGACGCCTCGGTCAAAAGCGCGCTGACCGATCTGCTGCCCTATACCCTGATCGCCGCCGAGCAGAACCTTGGCCGCGAAGATTTCGCCGAAACCCAGCGCCTGGTTGCGCTGATCGAAAAGGTTGACCCGGCCGCCCCCGCACTGCCGCGCCTGAAACAAGGCATCAGCGGCAGCATGCAGACTGCGCTCAAGCGCACCCAGGAAGAGACCGACAAGGTCAAGAAAGACGCCGAGACCCGCGCCAAGCAGCTGGTTGAACAGCAGCGCCTGGCACAGCAGCAGAGCACCGAAGCCGAGGCCGCGCGGCAGATCGCCGCGCAGCAGGAAGCCGCGCGCCGCGACACCGACCGCCAGGATGCCGAGCGTCAGGCCACCGCCCGCCGCGAGGCCGAACAGCGCCAGCAGCAGGCCGCCGCCCAGCAGGCCGCGGCCACCCGCCA
>NZ_KV791286.1:0-3569 GCF_001807865.1 Stenotrophomonas sp. HMSC10F06
CGCCGCGCGGCCCTTGACCGCCTGGAACGGCAGCGCCCCCAGCGCGGGCTGGGCCGCGATGACCCAGGCGGCAATGGCGCCGCCGGCCGCTGGGCCGGCCCATGGCATGTCCAACGGCGACGCAGCAGCGCCAGGTCCAGCAGCCGCCACGTCTGCATCGGCGCCAGCCACCAGCGCCGCGCCTGCGGCAACCGATCTCGGTGCACCGGCGATGTCGGCCCTGCACCAGATGCTCGGTGCCGCCCGCCAGGCGCACGCCGCCGGCACCGTGCCGGGCGGCGATGCCATGGCCGCACAGGCTGTCGCCGCGACGACCGGCGCGCCCACGCCCGCCGCCGACAACGCGTTTCTCGCCCCGGACGCCCCACCGGCATTGGCGGTTCCCGCCGAAGCGGTGCATGCCACGCTGGCGCGCCTGCAGAGCCAGGCCATTCCCCCCGGCGGCGCCCGCCGCAGCATGGCCGACCTCCACAACGCACTGCTCGCCCAGGTCCGCGCCGACCATGGCGCGCACGCGGCCCTGACCGTCAAGGACAGCGACACCTTCGACCTGCTCGACATGCTGTACGGGCAGATCCAGCGCGAGGTGCGGCCCGAGGCCGTGGCCGCCGACCTGCTGACCCGCCTGCAGGTACCGGTGGCCCGCGCGGCCCTGACCGATCCGGCCTTCTTCGTGCGCGACCAGCACCCGGCGCGGGAACTGCTCAACGCCGTCGCCGAGGCCGGTGCCAACTGGCTGGGCGAGGAGGACGTGGACCCGCTGCTGGTGCAGAAGCTCGGCCACGCGGTCGACCAGGTAGTGAACGACTACGACGGCGATGTGGCGGTGTTCGACACCGCCAATGAAGAGATCCAGCAGCACTTTCGCGCGCTGGCCCACAAGGCCGAGCTGGCCGAGCGTCGTCATGTCGAAGCCGCCCGCGGCAAGGAACGGTTGGAGGCGGCCAAACAGCAGGCCAGTGCCAGCATCGAGCAGCTGTGCACGCAGGCCGCGCCCCCGCGCTTCGTGCAGGCGCTGCTCAAGCAGGCGTGGTCGGATGTGCTGACCTTGACCCTGCTGCGCAACGGCGAAACCTCGCCGCAGTGGCAGCAGCGCCAGCAGGAAACCACCCGGATCGCCGAGGTCACCTGCCTGGCCCCGGGCGCAGGCGCGCGCGATGACGCGCTGGGCAACCAGGTCGAGGCCGCCCTGCTGCAGGTCGGCTATCACCAGGATGAAGCGGCCGCGATCGCGCGTCGCCTGTCCACGCCGGGCGGCGAGGACGACAGCAGCTCGCGCACCGAACTCACCGCGCGCCTGCGCGCGCGCACCCGGCTGGGCGAACAGGCCGACGCCAGCGACCCGCGCAAGGTCGCCCCGCTCGCGCGCAGCACCGCGGAAGATGACTGTTACCGCCAGTTGCGCACACTGCCGTTCGGTACCTGGTTCGAGTTCACCACCAACCAGCAGGGCGACGTCCGCCGCCAGCGGCTCTCGTGGTACAGCCTGATCACCGACAACGCCCTGTTCGTCAATCAGCGCGGGCAGAAGGTTGGCGAGCATTCGCTGGACGCACTGGCCCGGCTGATGGCACACGGCCAGGTGCGGATCGTCACCGAAGACAAGGGCCGGCTGATCGACCGCGCCTGGCAGGCCACCCTGCGCTCATTGCGCTCGCTGGCCGGCAGCCCCGTGGAGAACGCTGGATGACCACGCCCGATACCCGCCGCGCACCGCGCCGCCAGGTGACCGAGCTGGTGCCCGTCACCGACCTGATGGCCGAGACCGTGATCGGCCGGCTCGGCAATGTCTCCGAAACCGGGATGTTGATGCTGGCCTCGGTACCGATGCACGAGGACGCGCTGTACCAGCTGCACTTCGCCATTCCCGGCCCGCAGGGTGAGCCACTGCGGATCGACGTGGGCGTGCACCTGCTCTGGAGCGAGCAGACCCATGCGCCGGGCCAGGCCTGGGTGGGTTTCCGCTTCCTGACCTTGGCACGCGACGCACGCGAACAGCTGCGCCACTGGATCGCCGAGGAAACTTCGGCAGTCTGAGCGCCGGTTCCGGCACAGCGCCCGCGGGCGGATTGCGGCAGAATCCAAGGCTGCATTCCGCACTGCCAGCGAGCTTCATGCCATGAACCAGCCAGACCTCGGCGCCCTGTATTCCCACCACGCCAGCGTCATGCGCCAGCGCGCCGACGAAGCGCTCGCGCGTGGCGGCTTCGATCATCTGGTGATTCCCAGCGGCACCCAGCATTACCAGGCCTTCGATGATCGCGACTACCCGTACGCGGTGAATCCGAACTTCAAGGCGTGGCTGCCGCTGACCAAGCTGCCCAACAGCTGGCTGGTGTACACCCCGGGCCAACGACCGAAAGTGATCTTCTACCAGCCGTTCGACTACTGGCACGTAGTGCCGGATGCGCCGAACGGCTGGTGGGTCGAGCATGTCGATATCGAGATCATCCGCAAACCCGACGATGCGCTGGCACTGCTGCCCAAGGACGCGGCCCGCTGCGCGATTCTCGGCGAGCCGCAGAGCGCGCTGGGCGCGTTCGTGCCGAACAACCCGGCGCCGGTCATCGATTACCTGGACTGGCAGCGCGGCTACAAGACCCCCTATGAAATCGCCTTGATGCGCCAAGCGCAGCGACTGGGCGTGCGCGGTCACCGTGCCGCCGAGGCGGCCTTCCGCGCCGGCGCCAGCGAATTCGAGATCCACATGGCCTACTGCCGGGCGGTCGGCCAGGACGCCAATGAGCTGCCGTACGGCAACATCATCGGTCTCAACGAGCATGCCGCAGTGCTGCACTACACCGACCTGGGCCGCAGCGCGCCGACCCCGCTGCGCAGCTTCCTGATCGACGCCGGCGCCAGTGCCTACGGGTACGCCAGTGACATCACCCGCACCTATGCGGCCGGCGGCCACGACGAATTCCAGGCCCTCATCGACGCGGTGGACGCGGCCCAGCAGACGATGGGCGCGGGCGTACGCGCCGGGGTGGATTACAAGCAGCTGCACATCGATGCGCACCTGTCGCTGATGGGCATCCTCAAGGACTTCGGTGTACTCAACGTCTCGCCGGAAGCAGCGTTGGCCACCGGCGTGAGCGCGGCCTTCTTCCCGCACGGCCTGGGCCATCTGATCGGCCTGCAGGTGCACGACGTGGCGGGTTTCGCGGCCAGCGACCGCGGTGGCCGCATCGAGCGCCCGCAGGGTCACCCGTACCTGCGCATGACCCGCGTGCTGGAGCCGGGCATGGTGGTCACCATCGAACCGGGCGTGTACTTCATCGACATGCTGCTGGACGAAGTGAAGCAGGCCGGCCACGGGGCCAGCATCAACTGGGACCGCGTGGACTTCTTCCGCCCGTATGGCGGCGTGCGCATCGAGGATGAAGTGCTGTGCACCGAAGGCGATGCCGACAACCTGACCCGCCCGGTGTTCGCGTCCGCCAGCTGAGCGGACATGCGGGTGCCGACCCACGGTCGGCACCTGCGCGACATCGCGGTAGTGCCGGCCGCTGGCCGGCTCCCCAGGATGCCGGGATTTCATGAGGAGCCGGCCAGCGGCCGGCACTACC
>NZ_KV791287.1:0-6562 GCF_001807865.1 Stenotrophomonas sp. HMSC10F06
TGCTGACGGTTAAAAGCGGGGGGATTACCCGGGCACTCCGAGTCAACAAATCGCACGAGTGATGGCGTGGATGAAGCAGAATTTTCACCGACCCTTGTCCATGGATGAGATCGCAGCGTCTGCCAACATGAGTCCTTCAACATTCCGGCAGCACTTCCGAGAAATTGCCGGCATGAGCCCGCTGCAATACCAGAAACAGCTACGGCTTCAAGAAGCACGCCAGATGATGCTTAACGAAGACGTCGACGTCAGCGTCGCGGGCCTACGCGTTGGTTACGAGAGCCCCTCGCAGTTCAGCCGTGAATACAGCCGGCTGTTCGGCGCCCCTCCGCTGCAAGACATTCGCCGCCTGCGCCTGAGCTGAGTCACTTCATGCACTGACACGCGACTCAGTCCCTGGGCTGGCTAATACGCGCAGCTCAGTGGCTCTGCTCGGGCTGGTCTCTCAGCGTGACCCGGTACGACCTTGCCTCGCAGACATCGCGTTACATGTGCGCCTCTGCCCGACTGGCGCACAGAAACCCTATTCAAAAATGGAGAGATCGTATGAGCATCAATCTCACAGGCACTGTGGCCCTGGTCACCGGTGCTAGCAGCGGCATTGGTCAAGAAGCGGCAAGGCGGCTTGCGGCGGCAGGCGCAACAGTTGCAGTCCTCGCACGCAGAAAGGATCGACTTGAAGCGCTGGTCGACGACATCCAGCGGCTTGGCGGCTCAGCAATTGCCATGCCCGCAGACATTACAGACCAATCACAGGCTGAGGCAGCAGTTTTGGCCGTTGTTGAACGATACGGACACCTGGATATCCTGATCAACAACGCGGGGCTGATGCTGCTAGGTCCAGTAGCTGATGCAAACGTTGACGAGTGGGAGCGGATGCTTGCAATCAATGTGCGCGGCCTTCTTTACACCACCCATGCTGCACTTCCACATCTGCTGCGTGCAGCCAAAGAGAGTGGCCGAGGCGTAGCTGACATCGTAAACATCAGCTCTCAAGCCGGCCGCCAAGCTTCTGCGAACTTTGCTGCTTACAACCTTACCAAGTTCGGGGTCAATGGCTTCACCGAAGCCTTGCGCCAAGAAGTCACTCGTCAGGGTGTACGTGTTGGCGTGCTTGAGCCAGGAGCGGTGGATACCGAGCTGGGCTCCCATAACAGCTCTCATATCCAAGCAGCGATGCTGGATCCGTTCAATGCCACGCACGAACGTCTGGAGTCTGACGATATCGCTGACGCAATCCTGTTTATGGTGACACGACCGCGGCGCGCCTCCATCGCTGAAATGTGGGTGATGCCCACCGATCAGGCATGAGGTATGGACTGGCAGAGTTCCCATGCGGGGCACGAGCATTTGCTTGCCTGGTTGAAAAATGATTGAGCCCATGGGAACCAACCTCAGTACCAGCGCTGACGTAGGCGGAGTTGACGCTCCCAAAGAGCCTAGGTGGTCATCGGTGCTCGCCATCACATTGACCGTGGCGGGGCTCATCACTGCTGAATTCCTACCAGTGAGCCTGCTGACGCCGATGGCGCATGGCTTAAGCATCACGCAGGGCCTTGCGGGCCAAGCCATTACCGCCACGGCCATGGGGGCCATCCTGTCAAGCTTGTTCGCGGAACGCGCAGCGCGAGCGGTCGATAGGCGAACCATGGTACTTGTGTGCTCATCTCTGCTCTCGCTTTCCAGCTTGATCGTGGCGATGGCGCCCACCTTTACCGTTCTGCTGTTAGGTAGGTTCTTGCTCGGTTTGGCACTGGGATCATTCTGGGCAATGGCACCAGCTCTGGCGATGCGCCTGGTGCCCGCCAAACAGGTGCCGCAAGCGCTATCCATCGTGTACAGCGGGGTCGCGATAGCCTTGGTGGTGGCGCCGCCACTCGGTAGTTACCTGAGCCAGTTCATGAGCTGGCGCGGCGTCTTTCTCCTGACATCGCTGTTCGGTTTGCTGTGTCTGGCGTGGCAGGTCTACGCACTTCCCAGGATTCCAGCGCCTTCCGACGATGGATCAAGGGGCGTCTGGAAAGTTGCACGGCGCCCTGGTGTTCCGAACGCAATGGTGGCCATCTTCCTTTCGTTCGGCGGGCACTTTGCCCTCTTCACCTACATGCGTCCGTTCTACGAGCAGATTGCGCATTACAGCAGTAACGCCTTCACCGCAGTACTTCTCCTATTCGGGGTCAGTAACTTCGCTGGCACGCTGATATCGGGCCATATCGTAGGCAAACACCTATCTGCCTCACTTGTCATCGCCCCACTGGCGATGGCATCGGCAGCGCTAGGGCTCGCGCTTTTCGGCGAGCAAATGATCCTGAGCGCGGCATCCGCTTTGGTCTGGGGAGCAGCATTTGCGCTAGTGCCGGTGGGTTGGTCAACTTGGACCACGCGTGAGGTAGCAGACGACGCAGAGAGCGCGGGGGGCCTACAAGTTGCCGTAATCCAGCTGGCCAGCGCAGTGGGCGCCGGCGCTGGCGGACTATCGATTGAAGCCCTGAATGCACGCGGCCCGGTCATCGTTGGGTTTGTGTTCTTGGCTTTAGCTGTCGGGGCTTCCTTCCTAACCGGCCGACGGCTTAGATCCCGCCAACACCACCTTTTACAGCCGCATCTCTGAATCGCGCGGCTCCTTACCCAAAGTCATTCCTAGAAAGGATGGATAATGAAAGCTTACCGATTGAACGATTTCACAGGCGTGAGTGGCTTGGTGATGGTCGATGAGCCCATGCCAGTGCCTCAGCGAGGCGAAGTCCTTGTGGCTGTACATGCTGCGTCTCTCAACTTCCGCGACATCGCGATGATGAGAAATGAGTATCCCGTCACTCATCGAAAGGGGCTGATCCCGCTTAGCGATGCCGCCGGCCAAGTGGCAGCCGTGGGGGAGGGCGTGGACCGGTTTAAAATCGGCGACCGTGTGATGGGGGTTTTTCATCCGACGTGGCAGGGCGGACGCATGCCTGCCGACGTCAACAAACACGCGTATGGCGCGATCACGGATGGGTGGCTTGTCGAGTACAAGGCCGTCAATCAGCAAGACTTGGTGAGCATACCCGCTGAGTTGTCCTTTGAGGAAGCCGCTACGCTCCCGTGCGCCGCTCTGACAGCATGGAGCGCCCTTACGCTAGGCGAGCCGGTCCGATCTGGACAGACCGTGCTTGTTCAAGGAACGCGTGGCGTTGCATTGTTCGCACTTCAACTTGCCAAGGCACTGGGAGCGCGTGTGATCGCTACAACATCCAGTCCGGGCAAGGCTGATCGCCTCATGGCGCTTGGAGCGGACCACGTCATCAACTACGTCTCCGACCTGGAATGGGGATCCACCGCAAAGCATTGGGCCGGCGGTATCGGCGTCGATCGGGTTATCGAAGTAGGGGGCCCCGGCACGATGGCCCAGAGCCTGCGCGCTGTGCGCCCAGGCGGCGAGATATCAGCGATCGGATTCTTGAGCAGCAAGACGCGCGAAATCGACTTCTTCTCTCTATTTGGAAGCGGAGCCAACTTCCGTCACATCTCGGTGGGAAGCCGCGAAGGCTTGGAGGATCTTTCTGCATCTATCTCGATGTCGGCCATACGTCCGGCGATCGATCGGGTCTTCGAGTTTGAAGATGTACGTGAAGCCTTCTCATATGTAGATTGCGGCTCCCACTTCGGAAAGGTCGTAGTGAGACTGCCGGCCGCGTGACGAAGTGAGATGATCGCCCTGAGGCAGACAGGGCGGGCAGGGCGGATAGCGCGGCGGATCCAAGCGCTGAAATCACCGATGACTCGTCAAGGCGTGGGTGATACATCCCCTTTGTGTGGGGGAAATGTCCCATTTCCCTCCTTTGCAAACAAGCCTTGCTTACGCGTCCGGGAATTTGCACTATTACCGCAGCGCCGTCGCATTTCACCGCCTACAATCGCACCTCGATTGCCGAGCGTCTTTGGCGCTCACGCTTTTGCTCAACGGAGGCTCGCTCCAATGAATGTAGAGGACGATGTGCTATCGCCTGGCGCACGTAGCTCGCTGTTGTTCCAGGTAATCCCTCATGTATGGGGCGCCGCATTTGCTGCACATTTGGAGCATGGCCGTGATGCTGCAGTCGCCCGTGCTGACGCCGCAGTTGCCGCGCTGGAACAGCTCAGACGATCACCGCCCCCCGCGCTAGAGACGATTGCTGCCAAGTCGGGTCAAGACATTTCTGAGCATGATTTTCGAGGGTGGTATCGAATCTGTGATGGGCTGCGCAAGGGGCCGATCGAAGCAGCTCTGAACCCCGCAACTGAGCAGGAAATCGAGGATGCTTATCGCGCTTACGGCCGGGCGAAGGGCGACTTCTTCTGAGTTACTCCAAAAACAAGCGTCTCGATGCAACTGCATGGAGCAGCGTTAACTGCCGAATCTGAACGTGCGCAAGGCCTTAGGCGGGCGGGGCAGTGGCCCGCACCTGTCTCGCTTTATTCGAGCCTTTTACGCCCAGTACGGAAGAACCATGGTGCACCCGCCAAAGCGTCGTGTCGAAGAGAGCTTCGATCAGCTATTAACATCCCTCCGCACCGTTAAAAGGCTTGAACCTCATGAAGGTACGGCGGCATACTTGACTGCCGTCTTCGAATGTATTGGGACGAATCTAGATCAGATTTTCGTCGCTCTTATGAATTGGGAGAGTGAGTTGAACTGCCGCGAAGAACGGCTGTCACATCTAGAGCCGAAGCTCCGTAATAAGAAGAGCGCGGCACGCCTGACTAAATGAAGAATCTCGCACCCACCGAGCGCATCCTGCGCGACGCCGCAGCCCGCCGTGAGGCGCTAGCGGCGCAATGGCTTAGTGCCGCCCAGGTTAGCGCCAGGTTAGGCTCGCCTCCACAACGCGGCGGCCGCCGCGCCGCCCAGTTCCGCCGAAAGGGCGAGTTGCTAGGGGTGTACGTCACACGCCCTACGCCCAGCTACCGCTATCCGACATGGCAGTTCTGCTCCGATGGTCAGCCAGTAGAGCACCTGGCCGAGATCCTGAGAGCGCTACGGGCCTTCGGTCCTTTCCAGTACGAGTCGTTTGGTCTGCGTCGCAGCACCGGTTGGGGCGAGGTTGAGTGGTTTCTGTCCCCGCATGCGCTGCTCAACGGCAGCCAGCCCGCCGAAGTGCTGACCGTCGACCCGGCCCGCGTACTAGGCGCCGTCCGCATCGAATTCGAGAGCGGTCATTGATCTGCATCCATTGCTGACGCGGCAGGAGTACGCATCCCAAGGACCCGATAGGGTGGCCCGTCCGCGCAAACTTCGATGAGATTGCAGAAATAGCTGGCGCGGCATTACAGATTTACCTGTCTCGTCACTTGATCCAGAGCCACACCCACGCCAAACGACGTATTACGCCATTTCGCATAATGTATATTATGTTAAACATTGCCCGGTACTACGGAGGGCTGATCCGCCTCCTGCTGGCATCGCTGTTGCCTCTCCGAGGTTCCAAGGACAAAGCGAGCATTGATGCATGTGCCAGGACCTGGACGGCGACCGCATGACCCCCGCGGGTTGAAGGCGTATTCGCAGGGGCACAGCCCCTACATCCCGTCACTTGCAGGCGGCGTAGACCTGATCCTCCATCTGGCGGCTGATTTCAAAGGATCGATTCACCCCGGCCGCACGATACACCGCGTCCCGTCGATCTTTCGCCGCTTGGCAGAGCCCCGGGTCTCTATACTGACTGACTACTGCGCCGCTGCCACCGCTTCGCGCCGGAGCCTGATACGAGCGCCCTTGCGCCCGGATTCGATTTTGTTGGCGGATGCGCTCCAAGCGGGCCTGATTGGCGTACGTCTCAGGCTGCGGAGTGGCGTCCCACGACTTACGCGGCGCGCCATTAGGGCAAGGCGCCGACTGGTAGGTTGTCTTTCCGCCCTCAATGCATTTATGCACCTGTTGCGCAGATGCTGAGCCAGCAACCATTGTTGCCAGCAATAGAATCGCTCTAACGTCCATGTAGCCCCCTATAGCTGGGGCATGATAAACCTGCCTAGGCCGGAGGTCACGCTGAGGTCGCAATCATGACGCGCTCTCCTGCGGCGATTCGCACACCGTAAGCCTCAGCCGTGACACGAAATCCCATGGCGCGGATCTGCGTCATTCCAGCTGCTCGATAACCTTATTGCCATCGTTGGAAATCTACTAAATCCACGCCCTTTCACCACTGGACACAGTCGCCAGGATGCCAGGACGAATGCGGCATCTATCGCCAATTTCGGCGATGTATACGGCTGACGACAGCTGTTACCTGCTCCACCCCGCCTGCTGGCTGATGGGTGGCACCACGAACTGCCATGGCCGCCAATACGTTCTTGCCGCCTTCCTCGCAAACCTCAGTGTTTTCGGCACCCGGCGCGTACCCGTCATACAGTGGGAGAATTGCAGGGTCGTACCTAAAGGGTTTGGCCCCTACCCGCTCAAACTTTCCGGGAGACATGCGCATCCCGAACCTAAGCTGCCTCTAGTTCGCTGAATATCTGGAGCGGAATCCGCACCAGTAGCAAATTGCAAAGCGGGCACCCGCTGCTTCCGGCGATACCGCCCGGGCAGTGGCGCTACCTGCTG
>NZ_KV791288.1:0-71556 GCF_001807865.1 Stenotrophomonas sp. HMSC10F06
TGCCGGCAGCGCTGCCGGCGGGGTGGGTGCGCTGGGCGCGACCGGTGCCTGGGGTGCGGCCGGCGGCGGCGGCGCAGCCACCAGACGCAGCGGCGCCACGCCGACCACCACGAACAACGCGGTGATCGCCAACGAAGCCACGCGCGGCACGCTGCGGGTCTGCTGCAGGGTCAACAGGCGGCGCTTGAGACTGCGCAGGTTGGGCGAGGCGCTGGCCACGCCCACCGCAGGACGCGGCGCGACACCGAGCTGCACCAGCAGGCGGCCATAGTCATGGCGGCAATGGCCATGCCCGGCCACGACGGCACCATCGCAGGCTTCTTCGCGGGCCAGCGCGTACTCGCGGGCTGCCACGTGCACCAGCGGATGGAAGAAGAACAGATGCTGCGACACCGCCGGCAGCAGGCCCCACCACAGGTCACGGCGCTGCAGATGAATCAGCTCATGGGTCAGCGCCATGTCCAGGTCGTCGGCCGACATCGCCGGCAGCTCGCGCGCCGGCAACAGCAGCACCGGCCGCCACGGACCGATCAACTGCGGCGAGCGGATCTGCGCGGAGAGCTTCAGGCGCGGCGCACGGCGCAGGCCATGGGCTTCGGCAGCCAGCTGCAATGCCTGCTGCAGCCCGGCGTCGGTGCACTCGGTGGCGCTGCGCACCAGCGCGCGGCTGGCGCGGTAGCCCCGCAGGCTGTGCGCCACCATCAACAGCACGCCGGCGGCCCACAAGGCCAGCAGCAACGAGGGCCAGGACCACGCCATCGTCGCCGTCTCGACCGCGGCCGGCGCGTAGGCGACCGATGCCGCCTGCACGGCGGCATCGAACGCGGGCAACGCCACCGCCGGTGCCGTCATGGTGGCCGGTGCGGGCAGCACGGCCAACTCCAGCGGGCTGCTCCACACCAGGCCCAGTACCGCCTGTGCGGCCACCAGCCACCACAGGCGGCAGCGGGTGGCGGCCGGCAGCTGCGGCAGCAGGCGGCACACGCCCCACACCAGCGCCACCAGCACCGCGCTCTGCACGCTGGTCCAGCCCAGCCGCATCAACAGCTCACTCATCATCGTGTCCATGGCTCAGCCCTCCCGCTTGCGTGACTGCAACTGTGCGACCAGCGCTTCCAGCTCGGCCAGTTCCTGATCGCTGACATCCACCTTGTGCGACATGAAGGCAACGAACGGCGAGACCGAGCCCTGCAGCGTCTTCTCCACGAAGCTGGCCACGGCGCCCTGCACCACGCTGTCCTGGCCACTGGTGGTGGCATAGCGGTACACGCCGTCCACCTGCTTGCGGCTCAGGTACGACTTGGCGCGCAGGCGCTCCATCATGGTCAGCACAGTCGAGCGTGCCAGCCCACGCTGCTCGCCGAAGCCGGCGGCGACCTCCCCGACACTGGGGCGGTCCTGTTCCGCGATGTACTGCAGCAGGGCCAGTTCCTGGTCCCCGATGGTCTTGCCGCGCATGGCGCACTCCCTATGACTACACGTGTCGCCACCGTGCCAGTGACTACAGGTGTCGTCAAGTGCCGGATGGCGCGCGCCGACGAACGGTCGTTCGGCCGTGCCATTCCGCCGTGGTCACATATGTACTGCTCGCACGGATCATCGCCGCGCAGTCGGCCATGGCGTACGACCGCTACGTGGCGACGCGCCAGTTCGATGTCGCCGGGATCAACGCCGCCAGCACCCGCCGGATGTGGACCCCGGAACGGCTCAACGATGGCAGTGAGGGCGCCTGGGGAGACGGCTGGGCGGTATTGCAGGGAGCCCCGCAACGCCAGGTGGCCGGCATGGGCGGCGCGCGCTCGGCGTTCATTGCTTACCCCGACCAGGGGCTGGCCATCGTGGTGCTGACCAACCTGGTCGGGGCCAACCCGCAGAACTTCATTCCGCAGATCGCCGCGTTCTACGGCGCGGGTGCGCCGGTGCCGACCGTCAGCCGCGCGGCCCGCCCATCACCGGCAGGATCACGCCGCTGATGTAGCTGGCAGTAATCGGCGAGGCGAGGAACACGTACGCCGGCGAGAGCTCTTCCGGCTGCGCCGGTCGGCCCATGTCGCTGTCCTGGCCGAACTCGGCCACGTCCGGCGCCTTCTTGTCGGCGGGATTCAGCGGGGTCCAGACCGGGCCGGGCGCAACCGCATTGACGCGGATGCCGCGCGGCAGCAGCTGGCTGGCCAGCGCCTTGGTGAAGGCATGGATCGCGCCCTTGGTCGCCGAATAGTCCACCAGCGACTTGCTGCCGAACAGGCCGGTCTCCGAGCCGCTGTTGATGATGCAGGCGCCTTCGCCCAGGTGCGGCAGCACCGCGCGCGCCATCTGGATGTAACCGCCGATGTTGGTCTGCAGGGTTTCCTGCAGGTGCTCGTCCTCAAGGTCTTCAAGGCGGTCGCAATGCAGCTGGAAGGCGGCGTTGTTGACCAGGATGTCCACCCCACCGAACGCCTTGACCACCTGCTTGACCGCCTTGTTGCAGAACGCCGGGTCGCGCACGTCGCCGGCGATCACCAGGCAGCGGGCGCCTTCCTTCTCGACGTGCTCGCGGGTGATCTTGGCGTCCTTCTTTTCATCCAGGTGCAGCACGGCGACATCGGCGCCTTCGCGGGCGAACAGCACGGCCACCGCGCGGCCGATGCCCGAGTCGGCGCCGGTGATGATGGCGCGCTTGCCCTTGAGCTTGCCGCTGCCTTGGTAATCCGGCGCGAGGAAGCGCGGGGCCAGCTGCATCGCGTGTTCGTTGCCGGGTTTGGCCAACTGTTCGGCAGGCATCTTCTCCGGCTGGCGGCGCGGGCCTGCCTGGGTCGCCTTCTTGGTCGTGGATTTGGCGGCCTTCTTCGCCGCACGCGCGTCCTTGGCCTTTTCCTGGTCCTGCAGACGGCGCTGGCGGGCCGCCACGCGCGCAGCGCGCGGATCGGTGGCGGCGGCCTTGCGGGTCGCGGTTTTGACGACCGGGGTGCGGCTGCGCGGTTCGGCCGCGGTCGCGGCTGCTTCGGCCGGGCGCGGGCGCTTGCGGGAGGTGGGGGTCTTGGTGGTCTTACGGGTTTTGGCCGTGGCCATGCTCGACTCCTGTTGCCGGATCAGATGCGTGGATCAAACTCGAATGCGCGCCGTGTCGGGGATCCCGTGTCGGCAGTGCGCACTTCCACTATGGTCAACCGGGCGGCCAGGCACGGTGAATGGAGCGTGCCCACACCGTGTAGAGGATTCATCCGCTGCATACGGGCGCCGATGCACCCTGAGCGCAATTCCCATGGAGTACGTCGCATGCTTCGTTACCTGTCCGCGGCTGTGGCCGTCCTCGCTTTGTCCGCCTGCAGCAGCACCCCCGTCGCGCAGGTCCAGCCGATCGACGGCGTCATTTCCGGCCAGTGCCATATCGACAAGGTCCGCGGTGCGACCGGGCTGGCGGCGTCGGCGGCAACCGTCGAAAGGGCACGCGTGGACAGCGACAGCCTGGAAGTGATCGTGCTGCGCGGTCAGCGCCTGGAAAGCGGCCCGACCGCCAGCGGCGCGGTGCCATCCACCACCGGTGCGGAAAGCGGTGGCGAGCGGCTGACCATCGAAACCGGCAATACCAACAACATCACCGCGATCTATTGCGGCTGATCGCTACGCTCATCCCGCGCGGGCACGCCGGACGGTGCGCCGCGCGGCTTTGAGTACTTTCAGCGTGGCCAGTTCCCACTGGCGCTCGCCACGCAGGCCGGCAAGGGCCTTCAATGAGCCGGCCCGCCAGCCATCGAATACGCAAGGATCGATATACGCCTTGCGGCACACCGACGGTGTGTTGCCCAGCAGGTTGGCGACCTCGCATACCACCTGTTTCTGCAATGCTGCCAGCGCGCGCTCACTGGAGGGTTCGGGCAGCTCGGTCACGGCAAGCTGACGGATCGCCTCCAGCGTGCCGCCCCAGGTGCGGAAGTCCTTGGCGCTGAAATCCTCGCCCATCGCATCGTGCAGATAGTCGTTGACCATGCCCGAGTCCACCGGTTGGACCGCGCCATCGTCATCGCGATACTGGAACAGCGCCTGCCCGGGCAGCTGCTGGCAGCCACGGATCAGCTTGACCAGTTCGCGATCATCCACATCCACCTCATGCGCCTGCCCGGACTTGCCCCGGAAGCGCATCTGCGCCCGGCCGCCCTTGACCAGCGCGAGGTGGCGGTTGCGTAGCGTGGTCAGCCCGTAAGAGCGGTTGTCACGTGCATAGACTTCATTGCCAACGCGCACCAGCGTCTGTGCCAGCAGCGCCACCACGATCGCCAGCACCTTGTCGCGTGGGAAGCCGGGCAGCTTCAGATCGCGGCGCAGGCGCCGGCGCAGCGTGGGCAGGGCGGTACCAAAGGCAATGATGCGATCGAACTTGCCATCGCCCCTCACCCGCGCCCAATCAGCGTGGTAACGGTACTGCTTGCGCCCTCGCGCATCGCGGCCGGTGGCCTGCAGATGGCCGTTGGGCAGCGCGCAGATCCACACGTCGGTGTAGGCCGGCGGGATGGCCAGCGCGCGGATCCGGGCCAGGGTGGCCGCATCGCGCACCGCCGCGCCGTCGGCATCGCGGTAGGCGAAGCCCTTGCCGGCCTTGCGGCGGGCGATGCCGGGCAGTTCATCGCTGACGTAACGCAGGCCGGCCTGGCGGGCAGCGGCGGCTTCGGGGGTGACGGTGCGGCTCGGGCTCATGGACGCGACGCGGATCAGGGAAGCGCAGTGTCGCCGCTGCCGGTGCGGCACCGCGTCAATAACGCAACACAAACACCTCACACCGCGCTTGGCGATATCCTCCCCGGTTTACTGGCTCGCTTCCTGGAGTACCGATGTCGTCCTTGTCGTTCCGCCGCCTGCGGCGTTCTTTCGGGCTGATGGCCCTGTTCCCCGCCCTGTTGGTCCTCGGTGCCTGCAGCGCACCGCCCATGGACGAACAGGAAGCGGTCGCCACCGATGCACAGAAGGCCGCCGAAGCGGCTGCCGCGCCGACCGACGAAGCCGGCAAAGCCACCGAAGCCCCGCCGGTCGGCAGCTGCGATGCCACCCAGGTGCAGAGCCTGGTCGGCCAGCCCTACACCGACGAGCTCGGCAGCCAAGCCCAGCAGGATGCCGGCGCCAGCAGCCTGCGCGTGCTCAAGCCCAACGACATGACCACGATGGAGTTCATCGGCGAGCGCTTGAACGTGGAAGTGGATGCCAAAAACGTCGTGGCCGGCGTCCGTTGCGGCTGAACAGGCGCTGCGGAAACCCCTGAAACACAAGGGTTTGGTTGCGCCTGCAACCGTGTATTGCGGCGTTGCAGCAACTATGCTCTAGTCGAGTCATCCGGTGCCTCCAGATGCGCTCAACGGATTGAGCGGGGACGAGTGTCGCCGCTCACCCGACATTGAGGCAGAGATGGCCCCCCGCAACCGCCAAGGGCTTTACGACCCGCAAGATGAGCGAGATGCCTGTGGTTTCGGCATGGTCGCCCAGCTCGACGACCAGCCGTCCCGACTGCTGGTCGACACCGCTATCGCCGCGCTATCGCGCATGACCCACCGCGGCGGCGTCGCCGCCGACGGTGTCACCGGTGACGGCTGCGGCCTGTTGCTGCGCCGTCCCGACGTGTTTCTCAACGCGCTCGCCGCCGAGGCCGGCCTCACCCTTGGCGCGCGGTTCGCCGCCGGCGTGGTGTTCCTGCCGCACGAGCCCACCGCCGCACAGGCCTGCCGCGACACGCTGGAACAGCAGCTGCGCGACGCCGGCTGCCAGCCGGTCGGCTGGCGCGTGGTGCCCACCGATCCTAGCGTCTGCGGCCAGCTCGCCCGCGACACGCTGCCGCATATCGAACAGGTGTTCGTCGATGCCGGTGCCACGCAGGACGAGGCTGCCTTCACCCTGGCCCTGTTCCTGGCCCGCCGCCGCAGCGAACAGCAGCTGCGTGACCACGCCGATTACTACGTCACCACGCTCAGCCCGAATGCGATCAGCTACAAGGGCATGGTGCTGCCGGACAAGCTGAGCCGCTTCTACGTGGACCTGCAGCGCAACGACCTGGCCTCCAGTGCAATCGTGTTCCACCAGCGCTTCTCCACCAACACGCTGCCGCGCTGGCCGCTGGCGCATCCGTTCCGGATGCTCGCGCACAATGGCGAGATCAACACCATCGAGGGCAACCGCCGCTGGGCCCAGGCGCGCAGCAAGGTGTGGAAGACCCCGCGCTTCGATATCGCCGAGTTCGATCCGGTGATCTCCATGCACGGCTCGGATTCGCAGAGCCTGGACAACATGCTCGAGCTGATGGTCAGCGCCGGCATGGAGCTGATCCAGGCACTGCGCATCCTGGTGCCGCCGGCGACCCAGTCGCTGGAGTTCAAGGATCCCGACCTGGCCGCCTTCTACGAGTTCTACGGGCTCAACAGCGAGCCGTGGGATGGCCCGGCGGGCATCGTGGCCTGCGACGGTCGCTATGCTGCCTGTACCCTGGACCGCAACGGCCTGCGCCCGGCGCGCTGGATGCTCACCTCCGACCGTCACTTCCTGGTCGCCTCCGAAGCGGGCGTGTGGGAAGTGCCGGCCGAGCGCGTGGTACGCAAGGGCAAGCTGGGGCCGGGCGAGATGATGGCCATCGACCTCAAGCGCGGTGACCTGCTCGATTCGGACGCCATCGACCGTATCAACCGTGGCCGCGCGCCGTACAAGCAGTGGCTGCAGCAGGGCGTGACCTACCTGCAGACCGAGCTGATCGATCCGTCGCTGGTGGAAGAGCCCTTCGACGAGCGCACCCTGCGCAGCTACCACAAGCTGTTCCAGCTCAGCACCGAAGAGGTCGAGCAGATCCTGCGCCCGCTGGCCGAGACCGAGCAGGAAGCCACCGGCTCGATGGGCGATGACACGCCCATGGCGGTGCTGAGCCAGCACAGCCGTCCGCTCTACGATTATTTCCGCCAGGCGTTCGCGCAGGTCACCAACCCGCCGATCGATCCGCTGCGCGAAGACTGCGTCATGTCGCTGTCCACCCAGCTCGGCAAGGAGACCAACATCTTCCATGCCGGCGCGGAGACGGTGAACCACGTCATCCTCAATTCGCCGGTGCTCAGCCAGCGCAAACTGCGCCAGCTGATCAAGATGGAGCAGTACGCCGACAAGAACCGGCTGATCGATCTGTCCTACAGCCTGGACGAGGGCCTGAAGGCGGGCATCGAGCGCATCTGCGCCGAGGCTGAAACGGCTGCACGCGAAGGCATCGTCATGCTGCTGCTGAGCGACCGTTATCCGGTGGCCGACCGGCCGATGGTGCATGCCCTGCTGGCCACCAGCGCGGTGCATCACCACCTCTCCAACGCCGGGCTGCGCTGCGACGTCAACCTGATCCTGGAAACCGGCACCGCGCGCGACCCGCACCACATGGCCTGCCTGCTCGGCTTCGGTGCCACCGCGGTGTATCCGTACCTGGCCTACCAGACGCTGTTCGACCTGGGCCGGCGCGGCATCCTGCAGCTGAGCAAGGGCGGCGAGCAGTCGCAGATCGGCCGCCGCTACCGCAAGGGCATCTACAAGGGCCTGTCCAAGATCATCTCCAAGATGGGCATCTGTACCGTGGCCAGCTACCGCGGCGCGCAGCTGTTCGAGATCGTCGGGCTGGATGACGAGGTCGTGGACCTGTGCTTCCCGGACACCGCCTCGCGCGTGGCCGGCGTCGGCTTCGCCCGTCTGGACGATGAAGCGCGCGAGCTCACCGTGCGTGCCTGGAACGACCTGCTGCGCCCGGATGTCGGCGGCGTGCTGAAGTACGTGCACGGCGGCGAATACCACATGTACAACCCGGACGTGGTCATGACCCTGCAGCGCGCCGCGCGCAGTGGCGATGCCGCGGACTGGCAGCGTTACTGCGAAGCCGTGCATGGCCGGCCGGTGTCGGCGCTGCGCGACCTGCTGCAGCTCAAGGCCGCGCCCACGCCCACCCCGCTGGACCAGGTGGCCCCGGCCGAAGACCTGTTCCGCCGCTTCGATACCGCCGCGATCAGCCTCGGTGCGCTGTCGCCCGAGGCGCATGAAGCGCTGGCGATCGCGATGAATCGCCTTGGCGGCCGCAGCAACTCCGGCGAAGGCGGCGAAGACCCGGTGCGCTACGGGACCGAGAAGCGCAGCAAGATCAAGCAGGTGGCCTCGGGCCGCTTCGGCGTCACCGCCGAGTACCTGGTCAACGCCGAAGTGCTGCAGATCAAGGTCGCGCAGGGTGCCAAGCCCGGCGAAGGCGGCCAGCTGCCCGGGCACAAGGTCAACGAACTGATCGCGCGGCTGCGCTACGCCAAGCCGGGCATCGGCCTGATCTCGCCGCCGCCGCACCATGACATCTATTCCATCGAAGATCTGGCCCAGCTGATCTACGACCTCAAGCAGGTCAACCCCACCGCGCTGGTCTCCGTGAAGCTGGTCAGCCATGCCGGTGTCGGCACCATCGCCGCGGGCGTGGTGAAGGCCGGCGCCGATCTGATCACCGTGTCCGGCCATGACGGCGGCACCGGGGCCAGCCCGGTCAGTTCGATCCGCTATGCCGGCGTGCCGTGGGAACTGGGTGTGGCCGAATCGCACCAGGCACTGGTGGCCAACGATCTGCGCGGGCGTACCCTGCTGCAGACCGACGGCGGCCTGAAGACCGGCCTGGACGTGATCAAGGCCGCGCTGCTGGGCGCGGACAGCTTCGGCTTCGGCACCGCGCCGATGATCGTGCTGGGCTGCAAGTACCTGCGCATCTGCCACCTCAACAACTGCGCCACCGGCGTGGCCACCCAGGACGAGCGCCTGCGCGCGCAGTACTTCACCGGCCTGCCCGAGCGCGTGGAGAACTTCTTCCGCCTGCTGGCCGAAGAAGTGCGTGGCTGGCTGTCCTACCTGGGCGTGCGCTCGCTGGACGAGATCGTGGGCCGCACCGACCTGCTGCAGCAGCTGGACGTCTCGCCGCGCCCGGGCGTCAAGGTGGATCTGTCGCGTCTGCTCAACCCGGCCGAGTACGCCGGCAGCCACTGCGCCGCGCAGCGCCTGTACGAATCGCCGGACAGCCTGGCCACGCAGATGGATGGCCTGCTGGCCCCGGCGATCGCCGGCAAGCTCGGCGGCGAACACCGCTTCCTGATCCACAATACCGACCGCTCGATCGGCACCCGCCTGTCCGGCGAGATCGCGCGCACGCACGGCAACCAGGGCATGGCCGATGCACCGCTGACGCTGCGCTTCCGTGGCACCGCCGGGCAGAGCTTCGGCGCGTTCAACGTCGGTGGCCTGCAGCTGGAAGTGGAAGGCGAAGCCAACGACTACGTCGGCAAGGGCATGGCCGGCGGCCGCCTGGTGGTGCGTCCGCCCCGTGGCGCACGCTTCGAGGCGCGCAACACCGCGATCATCGGCAACACCTGCCTGTACGGCGCCACCGGCGGCGAGCTGTTCGCCGCGGGCCGCGCCGGCGAGCGCTTCGGCGTGCGCAACTCCGGCGCGCTGGCGGTGATCGAAGGCGCCGGTGATCACTGCTGCGAATACATGACCGACGGCATCGTGCTGGTGCTGGGCAAGGTCGGGCTCAACTTCGGCGCCGGCTTCACCGGCGGCCTGGCCTACGTGCTGGATATCGACCGTGATTTCGTGGACCGCTACAACCACGAGCTGATCGACATCCACCGCATCTCGGCCGAGGGCTTCGAGAACCATCGCCAGCATCTGCATACGCTGATCAGCCGCCACCGCGAACTGACCGGCAGCATCTGGGCGCAGCAGATCCTCGACGAGTTCCGCGATTACGTGGGCAAGTTCTGGCTGGTCAAACCCAAGGCCGCCAGCATCGAATCGCTGACCGACTCGCTGCGCCGCGCCGCCTGACCGGGGTCAAGGCGCCGGCCCCACGCCGGCGCCGCACATCCCACCGCTGTAGTGCCGGCCGCTGGCCGGCAACCTCACATTGCAGTGCCGGCCGCTGGCCGGCAACTCATCACCGCAGGGCCCACCCATGAGCCGCAAGCAAGCTTTCCAGTTCCTCGATCTGCCCCGGACGATGCCGCAGCGCATCCCGGTCGAACTGCGCACCTCTGGCGACTGGGGCGAGCTGTACGGCAAGTTCGGCAAGGAAGACGCGCAGTTCCAGGCGGGGCGCTGCCTGGATTGCGGCAACCCGTACTGCAGCTGGAAGTGCCCGGTGCACAACGCGATCCCGCAGTGGCTGCAGCTGGTGCAGGAGAACCGCATCCACGAAGCGGCCACGCTGTGCCACTCGACCAATCCGCTGCCGGAAGTGTGTGGCCGCGTGTGCCCGCAGGACCGCCTGTGCGAGGGCAGCTGCACGCTGGAGGAATTCGGCGCGGTCACGATCGGCGCGGTCGAGAAGTACATCGTGGATACCGCGCTGGCCACCGGCTGGCGCCCGGACATGAGCGCGGTGGAAGCCACCGGCAAGCGCGTGGCGGTGATCGGTGCCGGCCCGGCCGGGCTGGCGTGTGCCGACAAGCTGGCGCATGCCGGCATCCAGGCGGTGGTGTATGACCGCTACGAACAGATCGGTGGGCTGCTGCAGTTCGGCATCCCCAGTTTCAAGCTGGACAAATCGGTGATCAGCCGCCGCCGCAACGTGCTGGAGGGCATGGGCGTGCAGTTCCGCCTCGGCGTGGAGATTGGCCGCGATGTGAGCATCGATGCGCTGCTGGCCGAGTACGACGCGGTGTTCGTCGGCACCGGCGCGTACCGCTATACCGATGGTGGCCTGCTCGGCCAGGACCTCAAGGGCGTGCTGCCGGCGCTGCCGTTCCTGGTGCAGAACAGCCGCATCGTCAGTGGCAGCGACGCACACGGCCGGCCGATCGCCGGCTGGGAAGACCAGATCGCCCTGCCCGACCTGGAAGGCAAGCGCGTGGTCGTACTCGGCGGCGGCGACACCGGCATGGACTGCGTGCGCAGCGCGATCCGCCTGGGCGCGGCCAAGGTGACCTGTGCCTACCGCCGCGACGAGGCCAACATGCCCGGCTCGGCGCGCGAAGTGGCCAACGCCCGCGAGGAAGGCGTGCGCTTCCTGTTCAACCGCCAGCCGCTCTCGATCGAGGCCGGCGCGGACGATGAAGTGATCGGCGTGATGGTGGTGGAAACGCATCTGGACGAACCGGATGCACAGGGCCGCCGCAACGCGGTGCCGATCGCCGGCAGCGAATCGCTGCTGGAAGCGGACGTGGTGATCATCGCCTTCGGCTTCTCGCCGAGTGCGCCGGGCTGGCTGACCGAGCAGGGCGTGGAGGCCGGCAACAACGGCCGCATCGTGGCCGGTGGCAGTGGTCGCCTGCCGTTCCAGACCGCCCACCCGCGCCTGTTCGCTGGTGGCGATGCAGTGCGCGGCGCGGACCTGGTGGTGACGGCCGTGGCCGAGGGCCGCGACGCGGCCGGCAGCATCGTGCAGCTGCTCTCGGCGTAACGGCGCCGTTGCGATGCCGGGGTGAGGCGATGCCGGGCGCGTCGCCTCGCGCCCGGGCCCTCACGTACTGCGCGTGCGGCCGCTCAGGCGGCGCGCGATACCACCGGTACCGGCGTCTGACGCACGCCGGCGCGCTCGATCTCCAGTGCCATCAGCAGCTCGATGTTGTCCAGCTGGTCGCGGATGCGGCGGTTGCTGACCACATCATCGTGGCCGCGGCCCATGTGCGCATCGAGCATGCGCGCGAGCCCGGCCAGCAGCACCTCGGCATCGGCCTGGGGCGCCTCGCGCAGCACCATGGCCAGCGCGCGGATGCGGCGGCCCGTCTCCGAGGCGGCTGGCGAAGATGAGGAGACGGCGGGGGAAGGGGGGAGGGTCATGGCAGGGGGTTTCCTGATTGACGGACGACCACCACTGTCGGATACGGCCCCTCCCGAGACCATGCAACAACTACGAAACTGCGTGAAGACGCGTGATCTCCATCACTGTTCGACGCTTGCTTCCCCGCAACCTGGGCGGATTACACTGGCGCGGTCTCTCTCTGGACTGCCCTCATGCGCATCGGCCTGGCCGCGAACCGCCTGCACCACCACGACAAGCACGCCGCGTTGTTCCGCTGGCTGCGCGCCAGCGATACCGGCCTGCGCGAACTGGGCGTCGAGCTGCATGCGGTCGGGCGCACCTTCGATGCGATCCAGCGGCTGGGCTTCCTGCAGGACTTCGCGCCGCTGCGCCGCTACCCGAATGGGCGCGAGGGCGGCCTGATGAAGCTGGTCGCCGAGGTGGTGGGCATGGGCACGCCGGAGCGCACCTTGGACGGTGCCATCTATCTGATGGACCCGGTCGACCCGTCCTCGGTCTTTCCCGAAGCGACCGCGCTCAAGCGCCAGTGCGTGATCCACGGCAAACCCTTCATCTCCACCGTCGCCACCGCGCGCGACTGGGTGGAAGTCGAGCGCCTGCACGCCGGCCTCGCGCCGGACCCGGGCGCCGATGATCTGCACGCTTTCGAGCAGCACACGCTGGCCTTGATCGCGCACGACGCGATGAAGCCGTCGATGCTGGCCTTCGCCGACGAGCATTTCCAGGTGCTGTCACGCTTCCGCAACCGGGTCGGCACCGGCACTACCGGCCAGCGCCTCAATGAACTGGCGTGGAGCCGCGGCTGGCCACAGGGCGAGGAATGGGTGACGCGCTACCAGAGCGGCCCGATGGGCGGTGATGCGCAGATCGCCGACCGCGTGCTGGAAGGCCATTGCCAGCGCGCGATCTTCTTCGAGGACCCGCACGTGGCTCGCCAGCACGAAGCTGACATCCAGCTGCTGGAGCGTGCCGTCACCACCGTGACCGATCAGGCCGTGTGCATCACCGCGCCGCGCGTGGCGGCGCGCTGGGCGCAGGCGGCGGCGTTGCGGGAGGGGAACTGACGGAACCGTCGCACCGGTAGTGCCGGCCGCTGGCCGGCAATCGCGCGAGGGTGGGTTTGATGAGGAGCCGGCCAGCGGCCGGCACTACCCGGTAGAGCACGCGTTGCCGCGGCCGTTATGGTGTCGGGGTCAGCAGCTGCCGCAGCGTGGCCTTGAGGCGCCGCCCTTCGAGCTGGAAGTAATCCCGCTCGGCGCGCCACGCCGGGAAGCGCTTCTCCACTTCGGCCCAGAATGCCGGGGAGTGATTGGCCTGGATCAGGTGGCAGAGCTCGTGCACCAGCACGTACTCGAAGGCCGAGGGCCGCCCCAGCACCAGGGCCAGATCCAGCGCCATGCTGCCGTCCGGCGCCAGCGAGCCCCATTGCGAGGACATCACCTTCAGCCGCAGCCGCGCCGGTGCACGTGGCAGGCCGGGCAGGTAGCGCGGCAGCCACTGGCCGACGTCGGCACGCGTCTGTGCTTCATAGAACTCGCGCAGGGTGCGGCGCAGGGTGGCGTCGGTCCCGCGCGCGGGCCAGTGCAGGCAGGCACCGCGCTCGTCCACGCGCAGCGTGGCGTACCGACCGGCTTCCCAGCGCAGCGGCAGCAGTTCGCCGCGCAACGGCAGCACACCCGGCTCGCCGATCACCAGCGGTGGCGGGAGGTTGGTGGCCTGGTAGCCGCGCAGCTGTTCGGACAACCAGCCACGATGCTGCTCGAGGAAACGCTCGCCCATCACCAGGCTGGCGCGCGGCGGCAGGGTCAGCCGGACACCGCGCTCATCGACGCTGAGCTTGATCCGGCGCGCCCGCGGATCGCGCACCCGCAGCACGTCGATCTCGGCATCCTCCAGGCGCAGCCGTACCGTATCGCGCTGCAGCGTGCTGACAGCCGGCGAAATCAGGCGGCGGAGGAATCCGGACATGGGTACAGCATAGCGCCGGCCGTGACCGGCGCATGACTGGGGACTGATCGGTACCGGTCAGTCCGCCTTGCTCAGCTTGAACGCCTCTTCCAGCAGCAGGAACAGGCGGCGCACTTCGCCGCTCTGCAGGGCGAAACGGGCGTCCAGTTCGGCGCGGCGGCCGTCGTCGTCGGCGTGCTCGAGCTGGTCCAGCGCGCCATCCAGGAACTTCAGCTTGCGCACGATCAGGTCATCGCCCAGCACGAAGGACAGGTTGTCCTCGAACACCAAGGCGAGCTTGGTGACCTGCTTGCCGGCATCCAGGTGCTTGTCGATCTCGTCGCAGCGCAGTTCCTGGTGCTGGCACTTGACCACCGCGCCGCCCTCGGCCGGGTCCTTCATCTCGCACTCTTCGCCCAGGCTCAGCCCGGTCGGCAGGGGTTCGCCGGCGATCCAGCCGGTCAGGATCGAGCGCGGGGCGACTTCGGCGTTCAACGGCATCGCCGGGAAGCTGCCGAGCAGGCCGCGGATGTCGGACATCATGTTCTCGCCCTTCTTGCTGCTCGAACAGTCCACCGCCACGTAGCCATGGGTCAGGTCGATCAGCGCGTCGGTACGCGAGCTCTTCACGAAGGCGCGCGGCATCAGTTCGTGCAGCAGATCGTCCTTCATGCGCTTGCGCTCGCGGCCGCCGGGCTTGCGGCCTTCCTTCTCTTCGATGTCCTCGAGCTTGCGGGCGAGCAGATCATTGACCACCGCGCCCGGCAGGATCTTGTCCTCACCGCCGACGGTCAGCCACAGCGCATCGCCGACGCGGTGCGAGAACACGGCCTTTTCTTCACGGCCGAACGGCGAGATGAAGCCGCGCGAATTCATTTCAAGCGGACCGACCGGCTTGAGCAGTACCTGCGGCAGCAGGGTGTCCACGTCGGAAAAATCGGTGGCGGTCGGGAAGCGGAACAGCGTCAGGTTGCGAAAGAACATGGACGTCCAGAGTAAGAGCGTGAAAGGGAGGGCGGGCGCACCGGCGTGGCTCAGGCCGGGCCAGGGGCGTGCCCGGGGTCGTGGGCAGTGCCGGCCCAGGCCGGCGGGTCGGGCAACGGGGCGGCCGCGGCGCGCCCCAGTGCCATGAAATCAAACAGCGCCGGATCGGCCAGCTGCGAGGGGTGGATGTTGCCCAGCGCGCGTGCGATCTGGTCGATGCGGCCGGGCTGGTCGCGCTCCCACTGCTGCAGCATCTGCTCCACCTGGCGGCGCTGCAGGGTGTCCTGGCTGCCACACAGCGTGCAGGGAATGATCGGGAACGCACGCGCCTGTGCGTAGGCGCTGATGTCCGCTTCGCTGACGTAGGCAAGCGGGCGGATCACGATGTGTTGGCCGTCGTCGCTGCGCAGCTTGGGCGGCATCGCCGAGAGCTTGGCGTGGTGGAACAGGTTGAGGAAGAACGTGGCCACGCTGTCGTCGCGGTGGTGGCCCAGCGCGATCTTGGTGAAGCCGTGTTCGGCCGCATGCCGGTACAGCGCACCACGGCGCAGACGCGAGCACAGCGAACACATCGTACGGCCTTCCGGGATCACCCGGCTGACCACCGAATAGGTGTCCTGCTCGATGATCTGGAACGGCACGCCGATCGAGGCCAGGTAGGTGGGCAGCACCTGCTCGGGAAAGCCGGGCTGCTTCTGGTCCAGGTTCACCGCGACCAGTTCGAACGGTACCGGCGCTTTTTTCTGCAGCTGCAACAGGATGTCGAGCAGGGTGTAACTGTCCTTGCCACCGGACAGGCACACCATCACTTTGTCGCCGGCCTCGATCATGCCGAAGTCGGCGATGGCCTGGCCCACCTGGCGCCGCAGCTGCCGTGCCAGGCGGTCCTGCATGCCGCCGGGCGCGCGCGGATCGCGGGCGCGCGGGACGGGATCGGGCAGGCGGATGACGGCAGCGCTCATCCCTTCATTCTACCGGCTGGGGCGCACCCTCACAGGTGCCAGGAAGTGACTGCGTTCACTCCCGGCGGTCATCCCGGATGTGTATGCTCGGAGCCTGTGGACACCATGACACCCACCGATATCAGTGCCCGCCTTGCCGTGCTCCGGCAGGAGCATCGTGCGCTGGATGACCAGATTCTGCGCATGGCCGCCAATGGCGACGACGAGCTGGAAGCCAAGCGCCTGAAGCGGCGCAAGCTGCAGTTGAAGGACTGCATCGCCAAGCTGGAAGACATGCTGATTCCAGACGAACCGGCGTAGCGCCGACCGTTGGTCGGCTGCTGTTGCTCCCGATCCCCACCGATGTCCCAAGGGTAGAGCCGACCGTTGGTCGGCTGCTGTTGCTCCCGGCGGCATGAACCCCTGGCGTGAGGCTTCGGACGGTGGTCAGCGTCGGTCAGCCGGGGCACGCCGTGTTGCCCGGTCTCCGGACGCTTGTGCCGCGCTTGCGCGCGGGTACCGACCAACGGTCGGTACCTACGAATTGCTGGCGAACGCAACAAGATCCGGATACGTCCGGATGCGCCCGATGCGGCCGGATACGTCGGATCGACGATGTGCCGTCGTCAATCCGTGCTGACCGGCTCTTCCGGCTTTGCCGCTTCCGGGCTGACGCGCTCGATGGTGTGGCGCAGTTCGCGGCCGAGGATGAACTTCGCATCCTTGGCCCACGCATCCAGGCGCGCATCGAACAGCAGCTTGCTGTTTTCATCCGGCCACACCAGGCGCAGCTCGCGCAGCTTCTGGATGAAGCCGCGGAACAGGGTGCGGTCGAAGAATTCCGGCGCGGCCGGCGCGTAGAGCAGGCTCAGGCGCTGCGCGGCCTGCTGGCAGAGGCTTTCCAGCTCGGCTGCGCCCAGCGTGCCCGGGCCGTTCTTCACCAGCACCGAGATCGCGATGTAATAACGCTCGAACGCCTGCTGCAGCGAATGGCCGATCGCACGCAGGCGGAAGACTTCATCGGTCTGCCCGGTGTTGCGCGCCAGGATGCCGCCGTCGTCGTCGTTGATGTTCTGCAGCAGCCCTTCGCGCACGAACACGTTGATGGTCTGCTCGATGCGCTGGGCGAACTCGTCTTCGGTCCACGGCAGGAACAGCTCGGCCTGCAGGAACGGGTACACCGTACGGCCCAGCTGGACCAGCCCGGTGCGGCTCATGCGGCGGTTGTTCTGGAAGCAGCAGGCCACCCACGAGGAGGCGGTGAACAGATGGATGACGTTGTTGCGGAAGTAGCTCAGCAGCACCGCGGTATCGCCGCTCACACTGAGCACATCGCCGAGCGGATGCTTGATGCGGGTGAGGACATTGATCTCCTCGGCGTGGGCGATGATCCGCTCCGGCGAGTGCGGAGTGACCGTCACCCGGTCCGAGTACGGCATCTCCACCAGCAGGGTCTTGCACAGTTCGATCTGCGCGATCAGGTCCGCCTCGCCCATCGCATGCTTGGGCGTGGACAGCAGCGCCAGCGCGAGCAGGTTGATCGGATTGACGTCGGCGGCGCCGTTGATATGCACCTGGATGCGTTCGGCCAGGTGATCCACCGTGCCGGACAGCCACGAGGGCTTCTCGTCTTCGCCGACCGGCTGGCCGTTCCACTCCGGTGCACGCTGGGCGAGCACGTCGTTGAGCGCGATCGGCTCGCCGAAGTTCACCACCACCTGACCGTAGTTCTGTTTGAGCACCTTCGGGATCGACCACAGCAGCGACCAGATCGATTCCTTCTCCTTCGGCCGGCCGGACAGTTCGTCCAGGTAGCTGCCGCCTTCCATCAGCTTTTCATAGCCGATGTAGACCGGCTGGAACAGCACCGGCTTGCGCGGCTGGCGCAGGAACGCGCGCAGCGTCATCGAGATCATGCCGCCCTTGGGCTGCAGCAGGCGCCCGGTGCGCGAGCGGCCGCCTTCGACGAAGTACTCGATCGAGTAACCGCCGGCGACCAGTTGCGCCACGTATTCGCTGAGCACCGCCGAGTACAGCGCGTTGCCGCGGATCGAACGGCGGATGAAGAACGCACCGCCTTTGCGCAGCAGCGTACCGACCACCGGCAGGTTCAGGTTGATGCCGGCCACGATGTGCGGCGGCACGATGCCGCGGTCGTACAGCAGGTAGGACAGCAGCAGGTAATCCATGTGGCTGCGGTGGCTGGGCACGTAGACCACTTCGTGCCCGGGCGCGGCGGCCTTGAACTTGTCCAGGTGGTGGACCAGCACGCCGGCGTAGATGCGGTTCCAGACATGGCTGAGCATGAAGCTGGCCGAACGCACCACCGGACTGGAGTAGTCCGCGGCGATTTCCCACGCGTAGGCGTGGGCTTTCTTCCAGGCGTCGGCCGGCTTGGAGTTGTCGCGCTTGGCCTGCGAGGCGATCGCTTCGCGCACGGTGTCCGCGTCGAGCACCTTGTCCACCAGCAGGCGGCGGGTCGACAGGTCCGGCCCGATCACCGATTCGCGGATGCGGCGGAAATGGGTGCGCAGCACCCGCTGCAGCTTGCGCACGGTGCGCTCGGGGTCCAGCCCCTCATCGACCGTGGTGCGCAGCGAGATCGGCGGGGCGAAGCGCACGATCGTGCTGCGGCCGTTGAGCAGCACCGCGAGCAGGCGACGGAAACGACCCACCAGGGCCCAGTTTTCCGAGAACAGCACCGCGAACCAGCCGCTCTGCTTGTCCGGCGCGCGGCCGACGAAGATCGACACCGGCACCAGGTGCACGTCCAGCTCGCCGCGGGCGCGGTGCGCCTGCAGGACCTTGGCCAGCGAGTCGGAGTGGGTCTTGGCCCCGCGCTGCTCGGGGATCAGCGAGTTGCTGCTGCTCCGGCGCGACAGGGCCAGGTAGGCGCGCTTGCGCCCGGTCGGATCACCGGCGATGGGCACCAGCGGGGACGGCAGGCCGGCCTCGCGGCAGGCCTTGTCCAGGATCAGCGCGTTGGACAGACCGTAGTCCTCCAGCACGTAGACCACCGGCCGGCCATCGTTGTACTGGCCGGGATGTTCGGGTTCGATCTTCAGCGACAGCCACGGCTCGACCAGACGGCCAAGCAGGCGCGACCACCACGGCGGGCGGCCGCTGGGCGCACGGGTGCCGGGCACGATCGCCGACGGCACGATGGCCGCCGGCTCCGCATCGACGGCAACGGCCTCCGCGGGCGCGCCAGCGACCGGCGGAACCGGAGCGGCAGCACCGTCGGACGGCACGGTAGCGGGCGACGAGGACGTGGCGTCCGGCGTCTTGGGCGGCTCTTCGCCGGGGAAAGGCAGGGGATTCTGGTTCGGCATCGGCTTCATTATGGCTTAGCCGATGCGGAAGCATCGTCCTTGACCGCTGCAGCGGCTTCTGCCTCGGCCGCCTGGCGGGCGTCATGTTCAGCTTGTGCGGCGTCGGCGGCCTGCAGCAGCGCGTCGGTGTCTTCCAGCGTGCGGGTCACATACCAGTGGCCTTCGCGCCGGGTCATCCGCACCTGCGCTTCGATCTGCTCGCCGGCCAACGTGTACTGGATGCGCACCAGGGCGTCGTCGCCGAGCTCGGAGGTCAGCTCGCCGCGCAGCCCGGTCAGCGCCTCATCCAGGGACAGCCCGTAGCTGGCCAGGGCCGTCTTGAAGGCTTTGATGAAGGGACTCAGCCGGCGCAGGCTCTCTTCCATGCCGGCCGCCTGCAGCTCCGCATCGGTGGACAGCCCGGCGGTGCGCGCGGTGGCCGTCAGCAGGGTGATGGTGGTCCTGGCCCGCTGCTTGTCCGTCAGTGGCGCGGCGGCAGCCCAGCGGCTCAGCGCGTTCACCACCTGGGTGTAATGGGCGCGCTCGCTGTCGCTGTACTCGCTCTGGTTGCGCAGGTACTGCTCGCCGAACAGTCCCATCGAGTGGGCAGCCTGGCGGACCTGGGTCGCCTGGCCGGCGATCTGGGTATCGAACGAGCGCTGCAGCCGCTGCGGCGCATCCGGCCGCGACAGCGCGGCCAGCATCGGCAGCAACTGCCCATCCAGCGGCAGCTCGGTCAGCGGCCAGCGGCTGTGGCCCTGGCTCCACGCGCCCTGCAGGCGTGCGTACTGGCTCGGCGGCACCGCTGCCTTGGCGTACCCGACCAGATCGTTGTCGGCGACCCGCTGGGCCAGCTGTTGCAGGGCCGCGACCGGCTCGGACGCCGGCGCGTCCGGATCGATCTGCTTGTCCTTGCAGGCACTGAGCAGCACCAACCCGCACAGGGCCAGCGCCAACACCTGCCCTCGGTACTGCCACGGCTTCAACGACATGGACATGAATTCGGACTCCCCGGACCGGTCCGCATCTTGCGGCCTGTTCGGTGACAGCGGCAAGCCGGCAGACCTGCCGACCCTGCGCTTTATGCGCAAGCCCTTGAATGTACAGAAAAACCGGCGGTGACGGGGCCGCTCCGCCCCGTCACTGCCTCAGCGCGCGGCG
Organism: Stenotrophomonas sp. HMSC10F06; assembly: GCF_001807865.1. NCBI lineage: Bacteria > Pseudomonadati > Pseudomonadota > Gammaproteobacteria > Lysobacterales > Lysobacteraceae > Stenotrophomonas > Stenotrophomonas sp. HMSC10F06. Next base: position 20,112 of record NZ_KV791288.1, read on the forward strand.
AGCGCCTGGGCGATCTCGGCCTGGATCGCGCGGGCGGCGGCCTGCGGGTCGCTGGCGAGCCGGATCGGGCGACCGACCACGATCGCGTCGGCGCCGTCGGCAAAGGCCTGGGCCACGCCCACGGTGCGCTTCTGGTCATCACCGACCGGGCCACCGGGGCGGATCCCAGGGCACACGATCGAGAAGCCGGCGCCGGTGGCCGCGCGGATCGGGCCGGCCTCCTGGCCGGAGGCGATCACGCCATCGATGCCGGCGGCCTGGGCGGCCAGCGCGCGCTCGACCACCACCTCCACCGGCTCGCGGTCGATGCCCATGCCGGCCAGGTCGCTGCGGCCCATCGAGGTCAGCACGGTCACCGCCAGCAGGCGCATGTCGCTGCCGTTGGCGGCCGCGCAGGCTTCCATCATCGCCGGGTGCCAGCCATGGATGGTGGCGTAGCTCACCGGCCACTGCGACAGCCGCTTGATCACCGCAGCGGCAGTGGCGGGGATGTCGAAGAACTTCAGGTCGACGAACACGCGCTTGTCGCGCGCAGCCAGCGCATCGAGCACCTCGAAGTACTCGCCGGAGGCCAGCAGTTCCATGCCGATCTTGTAGAACGACACCGCGTCGCCCAGGCGATCGACCCAGGCCAGCGCGTCATCGCGGCCGGGCACGTCGAGCGCGAAGATCAGGCGCTCGTCGTCCCGCAGCGGCAGCGGCGCGAGGCTCACGGTGCGTAATCCAGCGCGGCGCGCTTGGCGTCGTGGCGGGCCTGGCGCGACTGGCTGTAATCGTTGTTGAACTGGGCCGGCTCGAAGCCGCCGTAGGTCGGGTTGGGCAGCATCCACCAGCGCTCGCCGAACCAGTCGTGGTACTGCTGCAGCAGCGCGTCACGGCCGTCGTTGGTGTTGGCGGTGACTTCCACGAAGTCGCCCAGCTGGTCGCCGAACTGCATCAGCACGCGGTACTTCTGGCCGGCCAGGCGGCGGCGGCAGTTCTTCTCGCTGCCGGCCTGCTCGCAGCCGTCCACCACGGTGCCCAGGCCGAGGAACACGCTGTCGTCGGCCACCGGCAGGCCCTGCTCGCGCAGGTTGGCCAGGGTGGCCTCCTTGAGATGCACGGCGCGGTTGGAGATGTACAGCAGGGTCACGCCCTTGGCGTTGGCCGCCTTGGCGAAATCGACCACACCCGGAATCGCCTTGGCCTTCTTTTCGGCCACCCACTGGTCCCAGCTCAGCTCGTCGTACTCCTTGCCATCGCGCACCAGGCGCGCCTGGTAGGGCGAGTTGTCCAGCACGGTTTCATCCACGTCCAGCACCACGGCCGGCTTCAGGCCCTTGGCGGCGTTGCCGCGTTCTTCCGGCACCAGCGCGTCCCAGTTGGCTTCCTTCAGCGCCGTGTCCAGGTGATCGGCGGCGGCGCGGTAGGTCTGCTCGGTGATCGCGCGGTATTCCTGCGCGCGCTGCATCCACAGCACGGCATTGAGGTTGTCATTGGCGGCCACGGCGGCATCGCCGGTGGCGGCCGGGGCGCTCGCGGCAGCCGCAGCGGCCGGCGGGGCGGCATCGGCCGGGGTTTCGGTGCGCTTGCAGGCACTCAGTGCCAGCACGGCACAGGCAAGCACGGACAGGGAAACAGCACTACGACGCATGGCATTCACCGGCAACAGATTCGCGCCAGTTTACCGGCTTGTCCGGCGGCATTCATGCGCAAGCCAGGGCTCGGCTATGCTGCACGCCCCTGAAACACCCCGGGGCGCCCCATGACCGACGACACCCAGACCCCTGCCCTGCCCGTGCTGAGCACGGCCCAGGCCCGCGCGTTGGGCTGCCTGATCGAGAAGGAGGCGACCACCCCGGACGCCTACCCGCTCACGGTCAACGCCGCGCAGGTGGCGGCCAACCAGAAGACCGCGCGCGAGCCGGTGATGGCCCTGTCCGCCGGTGATGTGCACCATGCGCTGCGCCAGCTGGAAAGCATGGGCCTGGCCCGCCAGCAGTTTTCCTCGCGCGCCGAGCGCTACGAGCATCGCGCCGGCAGTGCGCTGGACCTGACCCGGCAACAGCTGGCCATCGTGGGCCTGTTGCTGCTGCGCGGCCCGCAGACGGTGAACGAACTGCTGACCCGCAGCGAGCGGCTGTTCCAGTTCCAGGACGCGGAGGAGCTGCGCCACCACATCGAGCGCATGATCCAGCGCGGTCTGGCGGTGCAGCTGCCGCGCGCCAGCGGCCAGCGTGAGGACCGCTACATGCACCTGCTGGGTGGCCCGGTGGATGTGCAGGCCCTGGCGGAGAGCTACAAGGGGTCTTCGTCGAGCGGCGGCGGTGGTGGCGGCAGCCCGGCGCTGGAAGCGCGCGTGCATCAGCTGGAGGCCACGGTGGCCGAGCTGCAGGAGCAACTGGCGGAATTGCGCGCGCAATTGGGCGGGTGAGGGGCAGCCGACCAACGGTCGGCTCTACCTGTGTCGCTGATTGATTCGCTGGTGACGGGCAGCCGGCCAACGGTCGGCTCTACCGGCGGGTGGGTGTGGCGCCGTGCACGTCGCCGGTGTCAGGGCGCCGGTGCGCCGGGGGTGGCGAACAGCAGCACCACCTCCTCGTGTGGCGGCGGCAGCAGCAGGTCGCCACGATCCTCCATGCCCAGCTTGCGCAGCAGCGCGGCCGAGCGCACGTTGTCCGGGGACACGATGCCGTACAGATCGGTGTGACCGAGCACATCGCGCGCGTAGTGCATCACCCCGCGCGCGGCCTCGAACGCGTAGCCGTGGCCTTCGTACTGCGAGAGCAGTGCATAGCCGATATCCGGGGCCGGCAGCCCGGCGCGCCGGACCAGGCCGGCATTGCCCAACCATGCGCCGTCTTCGCGGCGGACGATGGCGTACATGCCAAAGCCGTTGAGCGTGTAGCTGCCCAGCACGCGCTCGGCGGTGTAGTCGCGCGCCTGCGCCAGGGTGCGTACGCCGCGGTCGGCGATGTTGCGGATGAAGCCCGGCTCGTTGAGCAGGGCCAGCATGTCGGCGGCATCGTGGTCAGGATCGATCAGGCGCAGGTGCAAACGGTCGGTCTGGATCACGGCGGACATGCGGGTACCGGTGAAAGGTGATACCTCGATTGTGCAATGCGCGCCGCGAACACGGTAGAGCCGACCGTTGGTCGGCTGCGCTTCGAGCCGGGATACGGCAACCGACGCGCTTTGGGCAGCCGACCAACGGTCGGCTCTACCCCCGGCGGTGGGTCAGTCGAAGAGGGCCTGGATCGCGGCCAGGCCTGCGTTGGCGCGCTCTTTCTTGCGCGCGGCGTCGGCGACGGGATCGGCGCCATCGCGCTGCATTTCCTCGGCCGGGATCTCATCGAAGAACCGGCTGGGCTTGAGCCGCACGTGCTCGCCGAATTTGCGGGTGAGCTTGCTGTAGCTCATCCACAGCTGCACCTTGGCGCGGGTGATGCCCACGTACAGCAGGCGTCGCTCTTCCTGCAGGTTGCCTTCGTCCAGGCTGACCTGGTGCGGCAGGACGCCGTCCTCGCAGCCGATGATGAACACGTACGGGAATTCCAGGCCCTTGGAGGCGTGCAGGGTCATCATCCGCACCTGGTTGCCACCGTCGTCCTTGTCGTTGCGCGAGAGCAGTGCCAGCTGCGCGGCCAGATCGGCGGTGGAGGCTCCGCGGGGGCCGCCCTCGAACCACTGCGCCAGTTCTTCCAGGTTGCCGAGGCGACGCTGGTACACCGATTCTTCTTTGCACGAACTACGCAGATCCGAGACCAGCCCGGATTCCTTCACCAGCTTGCGCACCAGGTCGCCGGAGCTGAGCTTGGGCATCTCCGCACGCAGGTCGCGCAGGATGTCGGTGAAGCGGCTCAGGCCATTGGCCGCGCGCGGCGGCAACTGCGAGAGCGCACCGATCGCTTCGGCGGCATGCGCCATCGGCAGATCCTTTTCCGAGGCCAGCTCGGCCAGCTTGGCCAGGGTGCCGGCCCCCACTTCGCGCTTGGGCGACTGCACCGCACGCATGAACGCCGTATCGTCGTCCGGGTTCACCAGCAGGCGCAGCCACGACAGCGTGTCCTTGACCTCCTGGCGCTCCAGGAACGCGGTGCCGCCGGTGATGTGGTACGGCGCGCGCACCAGCTGCAGCGCTTTTTCCAGCGGCCGCGACTGGAAGTTGCCGCGGAACAGGATGCAGAAATCGCTCCACGGAATCTTCCTGGACGTAGCCAGGAACGAAATCTCCGCGGCCACCTTTTCCGCTTCATGCTCGCTGTTGCGGCACTCCCACACGCGGATGCGCTCGCCGTCGGCCTGGTCGCTCCACAGCTTCTTCAGGTGTTCGTGCGGGTTGTTGGCGATCAGTGCGTTGGCCGCGCGCAGCACGCGGTTGGAACAGCGGTAGTTCTGCTCCAGCTTGATGATTTCCAGCGCCGGGTAGTCGCGCGCCATCTGCTGCAGGTTTTCCGGGTTCGCGCCGCGCCAGGCGTAGATCGACTGATCGTCATCGCCCACGCAGGTGAAGTTGCCCTTGCTGCCGGCCAGCTGCTTGAGCAGCCGGTACTGGGCATCGTTGGTGTCCTGGCATTCGTCCACCAGCAGGTAGCCGATGCGCTCGCGCCAGGCCAGTGCGATCTCCGGGTTTTCTTCCAGCACCTGCACCGGCAGGCGGATCAGATCATCGAAATCGACCGCGTTGAAGGCCGTCAAACGCAGCTGGTAGCGCTCATAGACGCTGGCCGCTTCCTTCTCGCGCGTGCTGCGCGCCGCGGCCATCGCCTGCTCGGGTGAGAGGCCGGCGTTCTTGGCGCGCGAGATCAGGTTCTTCACGTCCTCGATGTCGTCCGGCTTGGCCCCGTACATCAGGTCCTTGACCTGCGCGGTCGAATCGTCGGCATCGAAGATGGAGAACCCGCGCTTGAGCCCCACCGCAGCGTGTTCGATCTGCAGGAACTTCAGCCCCAGCGCGTGGAAGGTACAGATCGTCACTTCATCGGCATCGTCACCGCGCAGGCGCTTGGCCACGCGCTCGCGCATTTCCTTGGCCGACTTGTTGGTGAAGGTGATCGCCGCGATCCGCCGCGCCGGGTAGCGCTTGCTGGCGATCAGCTGGCCGATCTTCTCCACGATCACGCGCGTCTTGCCGCTGCCCGCGCCGGCGAGCACCAGCAGAGGACCTTCGCAATGCATCACTGCCGCGTGTTGGGGAGGATTGAGACCGTGCATGCCATCTCCAGGGGAGGGGCATTGTACCGGCCTTGGTCGGCCCGCATCGACGCGCCACCGCCCGGATTGACGCCTTCACGGGGGTGGGGTATCCATTGTCCTGATCGACGCAGAGGACGCGACGCATGGCAATGAGCAGGAAAGGACGCGGGGTGTGGATGTTGGTCGCGGCCCTCGCGGCCCTGCCCGCCTGGGGGCAGTCGAGCCAGCCGGACCTGCGTGCCCAGGATGCACAGGACACCGACGCCTTCCTGAACCGGCACCCCGACCTGCGTTACCGCAAGCTCGGCAAGGAGGCCCAGGCGCGCGGCCGCCTCGAGGAAGCGCGGCGTTTCTACCGCCTCGGCGCCCGCCATGCCGACAAACTGTCCCAGGCGGCGCTGGCCGAGATGTGGTGGAACGGCCAGGGCGGCGGGCAGGACCGGGCGCTGGCCTATGCCTGGATGGACCTGGCCGCCGAGCGCGGGACCGAGTTCCTGCTGGTGCTGCGTGAGCGCTACTGGGCTGCGCTGACCCCGGACGAGCAGACCCGCGCGGTGCAGGAAGGCCAGGCCCTGTACGCCGAGTTCGGCGACACCGTGGCCCAGCCCCGGTTGGAGCGTGAACTCCGGCGCGGGCTGAGTGAGGTCACCGGCAGCCGTACCGGCTCGGTCGGCGGCATGCGCATGCTGGTCCGCGATGATCGCGGCCAGCGCTACGTGGAGCCGGACGTGTTCTATCGGGACGAATACTGGCAGCCGGCCCAGTACTGGCAATGGCAGGCGCGGCAGCTGGAGGCGGCCGGGCGTGCCATCGGCACCGGGAGCGTGGAGGTCGGCATGCCGACCACGGTACCGGGCTTGCGGGACTGAACCGATCCGGCGCCATGCCGGGGCCGCCGAACGGATAAAATCCCGGCATGGCCAAGCTCTATTTCTATTATTCGGCGATGAACGCCGGCAAGACCACGACCCTGCTGCAGTCGGCGCACAACTACCGCGAGCGGGGCATGCGCGTGGCCATCCTGACCCCGCGGCTGGATGATCGCGCCGGGCACGGCGTGGTCGCCTCGCGGATCGGCCTGAAGGCGGACGGGATCGCGTTCCACCCCGACACCGACCTGCAGCAGCTGATCGCCGAGGACATCGGCACGCACGGCCCGCTGGGCTGCGTCCTGGTGGATGAGGCGCAGTTCCTGAGCCGCAGCCAAGTGTGGCAGCTCAGCGAGGTGGTCGACCAGATGCGCATCCCGGTGCTCTGCTACGGCCTGCGCACCGATTTCCGCGGTGAGCTGTTCGAAGGCAGCCAGTACCTGCTGGCCTGGGCCGATGAGATGCAGGAGATCAAGACGATCTGCCACAGCGGCAAGAAAGCCACGATGACCGTGCGCGTGGACGAGCACGGCCACGCGGTGCAGGACGGGCCGCAGGTGGAGATCGGCGGCAACGAGCGCTATGTGTCGGTAAGCCGCGCAGAGTTCAAGAAGATCATGCGCGGTGAAGGCCGTATCGACCCGTTGCAGGCCGGTTGACCCGCCTCCCCGTCAGCCTCACCCAGGCGCCTCAGTACAACGTGCGCTCCGCCGCGCCCTTCGGCGGCGGGCTGTACTGATAGAGCCAGGTTTCGGTCAACGTTTTCCCGCCACTGCGCAGGTACAGGCGGATGTCGATCTGCTCGGTCGAGTCATCCGGCGGCACCACGTCAAACATCGCACGGTAGCCCTTGATCTCGCGCAGCGGGCGCGCCGAAACGATCTCGGTGCGGCCACGGCTGACCTGCACGACGGCCTCGACTTCGCCCTTGTCGATCATCGCGGCCAGTTCGCCACCTTCGAAATCGACCGCAAAGCGCCACGAGAAGTACTCGCGCTTCTTGCCGATCACCCCACCCAGGCCGGTACGGGTGGCCACGCAGTGCGCCAGCGGCGGGCGCGCCGGCGGCTCCGCGCCCCAGTACAGGCGGTAGCCGAGCAGCAGCTCCTGGCCCGGCTGCGGCTTGGCCTCGGGATTCCAGAACGCCACGATGTTGTCGAAGGTCTCATCCACGGTCGGGATTTCAACCAGCTGCACCGAGCCCTTGCCCCATTGCCCCTTCGGTTCGACCCACAGGCACGGACGCTTCTCGTAGAAGACGCCGTCGTCCTGGTAATGGTCGAAGTTGCGGTCGCGCTGGAGCAGGCCGAAGCCGCGCGGGTTGTTGTCCACGAACATGTTGAAGCGCAGGTTGTACGGGTTGCACAGCGGGCGCCAGATCCATTCGCCGGCGCCGGTCCACATCGACAGGCCATCGGTATCGTGGATCTCCGGGCGCCAGTCCCAGGCCATGCGGCGGTCGTTCTCGCCGACCTGGTACATGCTGGTGCACGGGGCGATGCCCAGGCGTTCGATCGCCTTGCGGGGGTACAGCGCGCAGTCGATGTCCATCAACAGCACATCGCCGTTGGTGATCGCAAAGCGGTAGGCGCCGGTGGTGCTGGGTGAATCCAGCAGGGCATAGACCACCAGCGTGTTCGAGTCCGCTGCCGGTTGCTCCAGGTAGTAGGCGATGAAATCCGGGAATTCCTCGGGCTTGCCCATGCCGGTGTCGATCGCCAGGCCGCGCGCGGATTGGCCGTACTGGCCCTCCTTGCCGACCGCGCGGAAATAGCTGGCACCGAGGAACGCGGCGAAGTCGCGGTCGGTGTCCTTGCGGGTATTGAGGCGGAAGCCGGCAAAGCCCAGGTCGGCCGGCAGGTGGCTGCCCTTCAGGCCGCTCTTGCCGTAATCGAAGGCGGCGCCGTCATAGGCCAGTTCCTGCGCCTTGCCGTCGGTCACGTCGAACATCCGCACCGGGGAATGGAAGTACAGCCCCAGGTGGAAGAACTTGGCCTGGTAACGCCCGGGCTGGTCGGCCCACAGGGCGTGGTCCTGACGGTACTGGATGGACTGGTACTGGTCCCAGTCCAGCCCTTCCACCGGGCCCGGCAACGTGCGCTTGTGGCTCTGGTAGGCGGCCTGGGACAGCGCGCGGGCCTGCCCTTTGAGCGAGGCGAAATCGAACGGCTGCGGCTGGCCCAGCCGGCGCAGGCCGACCTGGTTGCCCTGCGCGGCGCAGGCCGGCAGTGCGGGCAGGCCGAAAGCGGCCAGGGCCACGGAGGCATTGCGGAGGAAGTCGCGTCGTTGCATGCAGGCAGCGATGGCAGGGAAGGGCCGGCCATCATAGGCACGCAGACGTTAATTCGCCGAGGTGAATGCGCGGCGGCGTTCAGCCAGCACGGTCAGGGCCCGGCGGCGACCTGCGCCGGCACGCAGTCCTGGCGCAGCCGGTTCACCTCCTGCAGCAACTGCCCGCCCTGCGGCCACTGTGCCTGCAGCTCCTGCCGAAGCTGGCCCAGTGCTTCGCGCGCACGCGCCGGGGAGGTGCCGCAGTCCAGCTGCGCCATCGCCGCGCGCGCGCGCCAGCGCAGGGCACGGCTGTCCAGGTCGGCGGCGTCGCCCACCAGCAAGGGCGCCAGCGCGCGGCGCGCTTCCACGGTCTGGCCCATCCGGCCCAGGTTGCGGCCCCAGGCCAGCTGCAACGCGCGCTGCAGCGCCGGGCTGGAGGGCCCGGCACGGTCCACCCGACGCATCAGCGCCGCCAACTGCTCGCCGGCCTGGCGTGGATCACCCTGCGCACTGACGATCTCCGCCATCTGCCGATCGGCCTGCTGCACGGACGCATCGTCGTCGCCGCGTTGCGCGGCCTGCCACTGCCGTCCCTCATGCAGGGCGGCCAGGGCAGCCTGCCAACGCCCGCCCTGGGCCAGGGCAGCGGCATAGTCGTACAGGCCCTGCGGCAGCAGGCCGACGCAATCGGGTTGGCGCCAGATCGCCACGGCGCGGCCCAGATCATCGATCGCGGTGGCACTGTCACCGCGCTCCAGCGCCAGCCGCCCCAGCGCATGCCAGGTCAGGCCGGTATCGCGATGCTGTTCACCCAGCGCCTGCCGGGTCAGGCGATGCACCTGCTGCAACTGGGCCTGCGCCTGCTGCAGGTCACCGCGCTGCAGCGCCAGCAGCGCGCGCAGGCGACGGATCGACAGGGTTTCCGGGTGATCCGGCCCGTAAAGTGCCACCGCATCGGCGCCGGCCCATTGCAGCGCCTGCCCGGCAGCGTCGAGGTCGCCCTGTGCGGCCAGCGTCTCGCCCATGTGCCGCCGCAGCGCGATCAACTGCGGGTTGCGCGCGCTGGCCTTGGCCTGCAGCAGCTGCAGCGCCTGCCGGTAGCCGGCCAATGCGGCCGCCGCACGGCCATCGTCGCTGTCCAGCGCGGCCAGATCGGCCAGGCTCTCCGCAGTGCCCTGCGTATCACGCAGCACATCACGGCGCAGCACCCGCGCCTGCTCGAAGGAGGCACGGGCGTTGTCGCGGTAGCCCAGCAGCTGTTGGCAGCGCCCCAACTGGGTGTGGTACTCGGCCACGACCGTCGGCAGCCGCAGACGCTGCTGCGTGGCCAATGCCTGCATCGGCGTGAGGTGGGTCACGCACTCACGCGAGCGCCCCAGCATGCGCAGGGCCCGCCCACGCTGGGTCACCGCTTCCAGCTGCAGCGCCGGTGGCACCCCGCCGGCCTGCTCGAGCAGCGCGCGCTGGTGATCGAGCGTCTGCAGCGCCAGCTGGTAGTCGCCCATGCCGATCCGCAGCCGGCCGATCACACCTTCCAGTTCGGCCAGCGACAGTGGCTGATCGCGCAGTTCCGCCTCGCCCCGCTGCTGTCCGGTGGCCAGCAGCTGGCGCAGATCGAAACTGCCGTGGCGCACGCCGGCGGCCCGGTCGAACAAGCCCACGGTGAAATCCTCCATCGCCTGGGCGCGCGCCACTTCACGCCGGGCCTGCTGCATCTGCCACAGCGCGGTGAGCGCCAGTGCGAGCAGGGCCAGCACCGCCATGCTGCCCTGCGCCACGCCCCAGCGGTGGCGGCCCAGGTATTTGCGCAGCCGGTAACCCACGTGCTGCGGCCGGGCATGGATCGGGCGGCCTTCGAGGAAGCGGCGCAGGTCCTGGGCCAGCGCTTCCACCGAGGCGTAGCGCTGCCCGGGTTCCTTCTGCAGGGCCTTGAGCAGGATGGTGTCCAGGTCGCCGCGCAGCCGCCGCGACAGGCGCCTGGCCGCCACCGCCTGCTCACCCCCGGCGGCAGCCACGCGCGCCACCACCGCCGAGGCGCGCGGGGCCTGCACCTCCAGGATCGAGCGCTCCCATTCCGCATCGCTGTGCCGGCGCAGGCGATAGGGCTTCTGCCCGGTGATCACCTCGAACAGCACCACGCCCAGGGAATAGACATCGGTCAGCGTGGAGACCGGCTCGCCGCGGACCTGTTCCGGCGCGGCGTAGTGCAGGGTGAACGCCCGCGCTTCGGTGGGAGGATGCACGGGCGGTTTGCCCTCGTCATCGTCGAGCAGCTTGGCGATGCCGAAGTCCAGCAGTTTCACCTCGCCCTCGGCGGTGACCAGGATGTTGGAGGGCTTGAGGTCGCGGTGCACGATCAGGTTCGCGTGCGCGTGGCTGACCACCGCGCAGACCTGCAGCATCAGCTGCAGGCGCCGCTCCAGCGGGAGCGCCAGGCGCTGGCAGTGCTCGGTGATCGGCTCGCCTTCCACGTAGGCCAGCGCAAGGTAAGGCTGCCCCTGCAGATCCACGCCGGCATCCAGCAGATGGGCCAGGTTCGGGTGCTGCAGCCGCGCCAGAATCTCGCGTTCGCGGCTGAAGCGCTGGCGCAGGCCGGGATCGGCATAGCCGCTGCGCAGCAGCTTCAGGGCGACCTGGCGCTCGTACAGGCCATCGGCACGCTCGGCCAGCCAGACCTCGCCCATGCCGCCCTCGCCGAGCGGGCGCAGCAGCCGGTACGGCCCGACCCGCGTGCCTACCCGGCTGTCCTCCGGCGCGGCGGTCCACAACGGCTGGGCCAGGAACTCGTGGCTGTCGCGCTCGTGGGCGAGCAGGCGCTCCACATCCTCGGCCAGGCCCGGATCCTCCACACGCAGGCGCGACAGCCGCTGCTCACGCGCCGGTTCGGGCAGTTCCAGCAATTGATCCAGCAGGCAGGACAACTGCCGCCAGCGTGACGCCTCCATCGGTCCTCTCCCCGGACGATGCGTGGGCTTTCAGGGCTCCCCGACCGACGCCAGCAGGAACATGCGCGCCTTCTGCCAGTCGCGGCGGATGCTGCGCTCCGAGCGTTGGCACAGGTCGGCGATTTCCTGCTCGGACAGGCCGGCGAAGTACCGCAGTTCCACCACCTTGGCCAGGTGTGCATCCACCGCGTGCAGCTGCGCCAGCGCGACATCCAGCGCCAGCAGGTCTTCATCCAGGCGCACGCCGCTGCTGCTGTTCTCCGGCAGTTCCACCCGCTTGAGGTCACCGCCGCGTTTGCGTGCCAGCCGGTTGCGTGCGTAATCGACCACCACGCTGCGCATCGCCGAGGCGGCGTAGGCAAAGAAATGCGCGCGGTCCTCGAAGCGCGCGGCGCCCCGCGAGCCGAGCAACTTCAGGTAGGACTCGTGCACCAGCGAGGTGGCATCCAGGGTGCGCCCCTGCTGCCCGGCCAGCTGCCGCCGGGCCATGCTGTGCAGTTCCTGGTAGAGCAGGGTCAGGACCCGGTCGAGCGCGGCGCGGTCGCCCGCCCGGGCCGAATCCAGCCACACGGTGATATCCGGTCCTTCGTCCATCGCACACCCCCGCCGGTGACGTTGGCCGGACTATACCGCCCGATGGGCGACAGGCGCGCGACGATTCAGCGCTGGCAGTGCCCGCACCAGACGCTGGCGCGCTGGCCGATGATGGCGTGGCGGAGCAGGCGGCCACACTGCCGGCAGGGCTCGCCTTCACGCCCGTAGACCAGCAGCTCCTGCTCGAAGTACCCCGGCGCCCCGTCCGGATTGATGAAATCGCGCAGGGTGGTGCCGCCCCGGGTGATGGCATAGGCCAGGATCCGTTTCACCGCATCGGCCAGGCGCTGGTAGCGCGCGCGGGAGATCTTGCCGGCCTCGCGCAGCGGATTGATCCCGGCCATGAACAGGCTTTCGGCAGCGTAGATGTTGCCGACGCCGACCACGATGCCCTGGTCCATCAGGAACGTCTTCACCGACGCGCTGCGGCCGCGGCTGCGGGCGAACAGGTAGTCGCCATCGAAGGCGTCGTCGAGCGGCTCCGGACCCAGCCCGGCCAGCAGGGCATGGGTTTCCCCGGCCGGTTGCCACAGCAGGCTGCCGAAGCGGCGCGGGTCGTTGAAGCGCAGCAGCCGGCCGTTGTCCAGGCTGATGTCCACGTGGTCGTGCGCGCGCACCGGCGTATCGCCGGGCAGCACGCGCAGGCTGCCGGACATGCCCAGGTGCAGCAGCGCGCTGCCGATGGCGGTATCAAGCAGCAGGTACTTGGCGCGGCGGCGCACGCCCTGGATGGCCTGCCCGGGGAGCAGCGTGCTGATCTCCGGCGGAATCGGCCAGCGCAGGTCGGGGCGACGCAGGATCACGCCGTGGATGCTGCGGCCTTCCAGGTGTGGGGAAAGGCCGCGGCGGGTGGTTTCTACTTCGGGAAGCTCGGGCATGAGGGGATTCTAAGGCGTCCCCCGATGAACCGCGGTAGAGCGGCGGACTGCCCCGCTACGGTCCGAGTGACGCTCAGCGCGGCGGCGCAGCCAACTCGCGCGCACTCAAATACCCGTCGCCATTGGCATCCTGTTTGTGGAACCGCTGGATCAGCGTCTGCCGCCGCTGCTCCCGCGTGATCGGCGGGCCTTTGCCACCGGGCAGCTCATCGGCGCTGAGCACGCCATCGCCGTTGCGGTCCATGCGATCGAAGGCGTACAGCAGCCACTGCACGTATTCCTCCACGCTGACCCGGCCGTCGCCGTCGGTGTCCATGCGCTGCAGGTAACTGCCCGTATCCGTGACCTGCGCCTGTGCCGTCGCACCCAGCACGCCAACGGCCAGGCCCAGACACGCAAAACGCCGCACAAGGCGGCGTTTTGCGGAGACGTTCCCGGTCGGGAAGCGCATCGATCAGTGCGCCGTCAGTGCGTAGCCCTTCAGGCGCGCGGCGTAGTTCTGCAGCGCGGCGATGCCACTGGCTTCCGCTTCATGGCACCACGCCTGCAGCAGCTTCAAGCGTTCGGCGGCGTCATTGCCACGTGCTTCCAGCAGGGCCGCCAGACGCGCACGGTGTTCAACGAGCACGCGGATGCGCGGGCGCTGTTCGACCCACGTGCTGAGCTGGGCGCGGCAATCCGGCTTGAGCCAGCGGCCGTCGTTGACCAGGCCACGGCGCATGCGGCGCGGCAGCAGCTTGCGAAGCTTGGCGCCAGCCATCGCGGCCTCTTCGCGCAGGGCCGGCACGAACACGTTGCGCTGGTAATCGGTCATCGCCTGGAAGCGGTGCGACAGCAGGGCTTTGAGGGTTTCCGCATCCGGCACGGCGATGTTCGGGCGCACGTCCATGCTCGGTGCTACGCGCAGCACCTTGGCCAGGCGTACCGCCTGCAGGCCGCGGATCACCGCCCAGCCGATGTCGAACTCCCAGCGGCGCATGGAGAAGCGCGCCGAACTGGGGAAGGCGTGATGGTTGTTGTGCAGCTCTTCGCCACCCACCCAGAACGCCCACGGGGTCAGGTTGGTGGAGGTATCGGCCGATTCGAAGTTGCGGTAGCCCCACCAGTGGCCCAGGCCGTTGATGACGCCGGCGGCCCAGAACGGGATCCAGGCCATCTGGATCGCCCACAGGGCCACGCCGGGCAGGCCGAACAGCACGCTGTTGATGACCAGCAGCGCGACCGGGCCGAGATTGGCGTGCGGGGTGTACAGGTGGCGCTCGATCCAGTCATCCGGGGCGCCGCGGCCGTACTGCTCGATGTCCGCACGCATTGCGCGGGCCTCGCGGTACAGCTCCACGCCGCGCCAGAACACCATGCCGATGCCCTTGGTCACCGGGCTGTGCGGGTCTTCATCGGTTTCCACCTTGGCGTGGTGCTTGCGATGGATCGCCACCCACTCCTTGGTGATCATGGAGGTGGTCAGCCAGGTCCAGAACCGGAAGAAGTGCGCGATGACCGGATGGAAATCCACCCCCCGGTGCGCCTGGCTGCGATGCAGATACAGGGTCACGGCGAAGATGGTGAGCTGCGTGAATACCAGCAGCACCAGCGCCATGCCCCACCAGCCAAGGCCGACGACGCCGCCGGTCAGGAAGTTGAGGAGCGTATCGAGCATCGCAGAACTCCGGGCCGCAGTCGGCCAGCAAGGAAACGGGTACACCTTCGGACATGATGGGGCCTGACGTTGCAAACTTCATCCCTTCGATGCCATTTTTGCGCAGTCATTCAGTTCCTCCCTTACCTTCGTGAGCATGCCCCCGCATTCATGACAGTCGCAGCCTCGCCGGTGGTGCCGGCCTCCTCCGTCCCCCTGATCGAGCTCGACCGCGCCTGTGTCATCCGCGGCCAGGTCCGGGTCCTGCACGATCTCAGCCTACGCATCGAACAGGGCCAGCACACCGCCCTGCTGGGCCCCAATGGCTGCGGCAAGTCGTCCTTCATCAAGCTCATCACCCGCGAGCTGTACCCGCTGGCGCATGGCGATGGCACGGTGGCGGTGCGCGTGCTCGGCCAGAACCGCTGGCAGGTGGACCGGCTGCGCTCGCAGCTGGGCATCGTCACCGGCGACCTGAGCAGCAACCTATCGGACATGCCCGGGCTGACCGTGGAAGAGGCGGTGCTGACCGGCTTCTTCGCCAGCTTCGTGGTGCCGGCCTTCCGCGAAGTGACCCCGGGGATGCGCGAACGCGCGCGTGAAACCCTGGCCATGACCGGCGCCCTGCCCCTGCTGCAGCGTGGCTATGCCGAGCTGTCGGCCGGCGAGACCCGGCGCGTGCTGATCGCCCGGGCGCTGGTGAACCGGCCGCAGGCCCTGCTGCTGGATGAGCCCTCCACCGGGCTGGACCTGATCGCCCGCGAGCAGCTGATCGCCACCATGCGCGATCTCGCCCGCCAGGGCATCACGCTGGTGCTGGTGACCCACCACATCGAGGAGATCATTCCCGAGATCGAGCGGGTGGTGATGCTGCGCGGTGGCAAGATCCTCGCCGATGGGTCGCGCGCGGAACTGCTGCGGGATGGACCGTTGTCCGAGCTGTTCGGCGGCCCGATCCGCGTGGTGGAACAGGCCGGCCGGTTGAGCGCGTTCGCGGGGTGAACGCGAAAGGGGGCCCCGCGGCCCCCCACTGCGGCACGGCCATGCCGGATCTGGCCGGATGCCGCCCGGCCGCTCCCGTGGCCGGATGAAGCTGCGATCATGCGGCTCCCCTCTTCGAGACCTGCCGATGTCGTCGTTCCTGCGCTCCGCTGCCGTCCGCCCGATGCTGGTGACTGCCCTGCTCGCCGCCCTTGCCGGCTGTTCGTCAACGGCGGCACCGCGCACCACGGCGGTGGAAGCGTCGGTCACCACCAAGGCGGTCGGCTACCTGCAGGGCAGCGCCGTGCCGGACAGCCTGGCACTGGTACCGGCACCGCCGGCGGCCGGCTCGGCCGGCTTCGCGCTGGATGAGCAGGTCAGCCGTGAAGCCCGTGCCCTGCGCGGCAGCCCACGCTTCGAGCAGGCCCACCGTGACGCCGAGCTCGCCTTCCCGGCCGGTGCCAACCAGTTCTCCTGCGCGATCGATGTCGACGTGGATGCGGTCAAGACGCCCGCCCTGTACCGTCTGTTGGAACGCAGCCGGATCGATGCCAGCGCGGCCACCCGCACGGCGAAGAAGCACTACCAGCGCGCACGGCCGTTCATGGTCAACAACGAGCCGACCTGCTCGCCGGAAGACGAGAAGGACCTGCGCGGCAATGGTTCTTATCCGTCCGGCCATACCTCGATCGGTTGGGCCTGGGCCCTGATCCTCTCGGAGATCGCCCCGGACCGCGCCGACGCGATCCAGGCACGCGGCCGCAACTATGGCGAGAGCCGCCTAGTCTGCAACGTGCATTGGCAGAGCGACATCCTGGAAGGCCGCTTCATGGGCGCTGCCGCCGTGGCACGCCTGCATGACAACGCTGCGTTCAACAGTGACCTGCTGGCGGCACGCAAGGAGATCGCTGCGGCACGCAAGGCAGGGCTGCATTCGGCGCAGGATTGCGCGGCTGAAGAAGCGGTGTTGAAGGTGCGGCCGGCGAGCGCGTTGTAAGCAGGGCAGCCGACCAACGGTCGGCTCTACCGCGCATGGCAAAAAAAAACGGCGCGGATTTCTCCGCGCCGTTTTCGTTTTCACGGGCGTGCCCACCCACGGTGGGCACCTACCGCATGACGTGCATCAGAACTTCGCGGTGAACTCCACGCCGAACGTGCGCGGCTCGTTGAGGAAGCCGGTCAGGTTGTTGAAGTCGATCGCGCCGACCACGCGGACCTGGTCGGTCAGGTTGCGGCCGTACACGGCCACGTCGTACTGGCCGTAATCCCAGTTGTAGCCCAGGCGCAGGCCCCCTTCCAGCGAAGAGCGGCTGCGGAACTCCGGGGACTCGTACAGGAAGAAGTTCACTTCGCTGCGGTAAGCCCAGTCGGTGTAGACATAGAACTCGCTGGCATCGTTGACCGGGAAGCCGGCGCGCAGGGTCAGGTTGTGGATCCACTTCGGCGCCTGCGGCAGCGGATTGCCGTTGACCAGCGCGTAGGTGCCGCCATCGATGACCGTGGTCGGGTCGGTGATGGTGCAGCCGCCGCCACAGATCGCCACCGCCAGATCCTTGTCCTTGATCTCGGTGTCGTTGTAGCTGCTGCCCAGGGTCAGCAGGACGTGGTCGGTCAGGTAGGCCTCGAAGTCGAGCTCGGCGCCCTGGCCGATGGTCTTGTCCGCGTTAAGCAGGGTCGCGGTGTTGTTGCTGCCACCCACGGCGATCAGCTGCTGGCCGTCGACGTTGTAGCGGAACACGTTGAAGCCCAGGCGTGCGCGGCGGTCGAACAGGTCGGCCTTGATGCCGGCCTCGTAGGAGATCACCTTCTCCGAATCCGCCTGCGAGACGCCACCAAAGGCCAGGCGGCCCTGGATCGACGGCGCGCGGAAGCCCTTGGCCACACGGGCATACGCGTTGAGGTTGTCAGTGATCTGGTAGACGCCGCTCAGGTCCCAGCTGACGTCGTTGACATCGGTCCTGGCGATGTACGGGCCGCTGACCGGGGTGCCGAACGGCACGGCCTGAAGCACGCTGGCGCTGAAGTCCTTCTTGTCCTGCGTGTAGCGCACGCCACCGCGCAGCTTGAAGCGCTCGGTCACGTCGAAATCGCCGGAGGCGAACGCGGCCCACGCCTTGTTGCGCTGCTGCTGCACGGCGTGACCGGTCTGCGGATTGCCCGGGGTCAGCGAGTCATAGTTGAAGCTGTCGATGGTGACATCTTCATCGAAGTAGAACACGCCGGCCTGCCAGTCGAAGCGGCCCCACTCATTGGATTCCACGCGGAATTCCTGGGTCCACTGGCGGTGGTGCGGCAGGCCATCGGCCGATTCGGAGGCGAACGGGATGTTGCCCGGACCGTAGTTGCCGGCGCCCAGGAAGCTGGCACCGTAACCGCCGTCGATGTCGCCGTGGTTCAGCGATTCGGCGGTCTCGTAACCGGTGATCGAGTGCAGGGTCACGCGGCCCAGGTCCCACTTCAGGCGCGCGCTGCCGCCCCAGGTTTCCAGGTCGGAGAAGTTCTGGCCATCGGTGGAGACTTCATCGCGGTCGAAGTTCTCGACCAGCTGGTTGGTGCCCGGCTTGATGATGTTGGCGCGGAACAGGCGCGCGGTGCCGTTGAGCTTGCGCTTGTGCAGGTTGAACAGCGCTTCGACATCATCGCCTTCGTACAGGAACTGCACGCGGGCAGCGGCTTCGTCATACCCCTCGAAGCCCTGCGCCGGGGCGCCCTGGCGGGTGTTGGTGACCCAGTCGTCGCGGCGCTGGTACAGCGCGGACACGCGTGCCGACCAGCGGTCGGTCAGCGGGCCGCCGTAGGCGCCCTGCGTGTTCCAGGTGTTGTAGCTGCCGTAGGCGACCTTGATATAGCCGTCGGCATCCTGCGAGGGACGCGCCGAATCGAACTTGACCACGCCGGCCGGGGTATTACGGCCGAACAGCGTGCCCTGCGGGCCACGCAGCACTTCCACACCGGCCAGGTCGAACAGCGGGAAGCCCTTCAGCAGCGGGCTTTCCTGCACCACATCGTCATACACCAGCGAGACCGGCTGCGAGGCATTGAGGTCGAAATCGGTGTTGCCCAGGCCGCGGATGTAGAAACGCGGGAAGGCACGGCCGTAGGACGATTCGATGTTCAGGCTGGGCACACGCGCCGACAGGAAGCGGATGTCATCGCCGGCTGAACCGAGCACGTCGAGCTTTTCACCCTGGATGGCCGAGATCGAGACCGGCACGTCCTTGGCGTTTTCGACGCGGCGTTGCGCCGTGACCTGCAGCGTATCGAGGGCGACCGGATCCTTGGTGGCGGGGGCATCCTGGGCTGCGGCCGTCAATGGCAGCAGGGCGGCAAGCGCGACAACGAGCGGGTGCACGGACGGGAAACGGCCGTGGGCAGTGCGGTTCGGGAACATGGCGTTTAGGCTGTGTTGGGAGGGGTGGTGGACCGGCGCTACCAGACAATTGTTGCAGTACAGCAACAGAGCCGCAAACAACGCCTATTCATTACCTGCTCCCGAGCCTGCGCGTTGTGACGGCGATCGCGTCCCGACATCCCCGGTCATCGCCTGAATGCCCTGCCCTGCCGCCCTGCCGGGTCCGCCAGCGCTTCGGTATGCTGGCGGGCCTCGATGCCCATTCACGTTGCCACGCCGATGACCTCACTGCGCCGTACCCGCCTGACGCTGTCCGTTGCCCTGCTCGGCCTGCTGGCCGGTTGCGGCGGTGATCCCGTGCGCCCCACCCCGCCGCCGGCGGCCGTGCCGGTAACCCCGGCCAAGCCGGTCAAGATCGGCATCGCGCTCGGCGGCGGCGCGGCCAAGGGCTTCGCCCATATCGGGGTGATCAAGATGCTGGAGGCCAACGGCTTCGAACCGGTGGTCGTGTCGGGCACCAGCGCCGGCAGCGTGGTCGGCGCCCTGTACGCCAGCGGCATGGACGCGTTCCAGATGCAGTCCAAGGCGGTGGCCCTGGATGAAGCCAGCATCCGCGACGTGCGCCTGTTCTCCGGTGGCCTGGTCCAGGGCCAGAAGCTGCAGGACTACGTCAACGCCCAGGTCGACAACCGCCCCGCCGAGAAGCTGAGCAAGCCGTTCGCCGCGGTCGCCACCCAGTTGGAAACCGGCGAGCGCACCGTGTTCGTGCGTGGCAATGTCGGCCAGGCCGTGCGCGCCTCCAGCAGCATCCCCGGCGTGTTCGAGCCGGTGAAGATCGGCAAGTACAACTACATCGACGGCGGCGTGGTCAGCCCGGTGCCGGTCGATGCGGCGCGCCAGCTCGGCGCGGACATCGTGATCGCCGTGGACATCTCCAGCAAGGCCAGCGGCAAGGCGCCGACCGGCATGCTCGGCATCGTCAACCAGTCGATCTCGATCATGGGCCAGCGCCTGGGCGAGCAGGAACTGGCACGCGCGGACGTGATCATCCGGCCCAAGGTGCTGGACATCGGCGCGGCCGATTTCGGCCAGCGCAACAACGCGATCCTGGAAGGCGAGAAGGCCGCGATGGCGGCGATGCCGCAGATCCGCGCCAAGGTGCAGCAGCTGCAGAAGGCGCGTGCCGCCGCGCTCGCCCCGCCGCCGCCCAAGCCCAAGTGCGATGCGCCTTCGCGCGTGGGCCGGCTGATGGGGCGCAAGGAAAAGTGCGAGGGCTGAAACTCCGCCACCGGTAGAGCCGACCGTTGGTCGGCTGCCGTTCGAGCGACGTTGCCGCGGGGCCATGGGGTTGGGGCAGCCGACCAACGGTCGGCTCTACCGTGCGATCGCGAGGGCGATCGGCGTCATTCCAGCTGCGACAACGGCAGCGCGCGGAATTCCTTGACCGTGCGCAGCACGAAGCTGGAATTGACGTCGGCCACGCCGGCGGCATTGAGCAGTTTGTCGAGCAGGAAGCTGGAGAAGTGCTCCAGGTCGCGCACATAGATGTGCAGCAGGTAGTCCATGTCGCCGGTGAGCGCGTGGCAGGCCACCACCTCATCCCATTCCACGACGCTGTCGGCGAACACGCCGATGGCGTGCTGGTCGTGTTTTTCCAGCTGCACGCGGACGAAGGCCTGCAGGCCCAGGCCGATCTGACGCGGCTCAAGGCGGGCGCCATACCCGGCGATCACGCCCTCGCTTTCCAGCCGCTGGACCCGCCGCAGGCAGGCCGACGGAGACAGGTTGACCCGGGCGGCGAGCTCGGCGTTGGTGGCACGACCGTGTTGCTGGATTTCCGCCAGCAAGCGCAGATCCGTGCGGTCGAACTGGGCATCTCCGGTCATTGCTGCCCCGCAACATGATGTGGACGCAATGATATTGCGCCAACAGGCCATATCCGCGCAACTTTGCAAACCTCTTGCGCGCGCCCTGCCCTAGCATCGACAGGTGACTTCCCAGGAGACCACCAC
This sequence comes from Stenotrophomonas sp. HMSC10F06, assembly GCF_001807865.1. Lineage (NCBI taxonomy): Bacteria > Pseudomonadati > Pseudomonadota > Gammaproteobacteria > Lysobacterales > Lysobacteraceae > Stenotrophomonas > Stenotrophomonas sp. HMSC10F06. The sequence continues at coordinate 40,825 of NZ_KV791288.1, forward strand.
GATGGAAACCGCCACCGCCCCCCGCCGCGTCGAACACCAGCAGACCGACAAGGGATACGTGCCGGTCTATACCACTGCCATCGTGGAACAGCCCTGGGACAGCTACACCGCCGACGACCACGCGACCTGGAGCACCCTGTTCCAGCGCCAGCGCGAATTGCTGGTCGGCCGCGCCAGCAAGGAATTCCTGCATGCGCAGGATGAGATGGGCATGAGCGCGCACATGATCCCGCGCTTCGACCAGCTCAATGAGGTGCTCGGCGCCGCCACCGGCTGGACCCTGGTGGGTGTGGAGGGGCTGCTGCCGGAACTGGATTTCTTCGACCACCTGGCCAACCGCCGTTTCCCGGTCACCTGGTGGATCCGCCGCCCGGACCAGATCGACTACATCGCCGAACCGGACATGTTCCATGACCTGTTCGGGCACGTGCCGCTGCTGATGAACCCGGTGTTCGCCGACTACATGGCCGCGTACGGCCGCGGCGGCGTCAAGGCGCATGCCATCGGCCCGGAGGCGCTGCAGCACCTCACCCGCCTGTACTGGTACACGGTGGAATTCGGGCTGATCAACACCGATGAGGGCCTGCGCATCTACGGCGCCGGCATCGTGTCGTCCAAGGGCGAATCGCTGTACTCGCTGGAGTCGGCCGCACCGAACCGGATCGGTTTCGATCTGGAGCGGATCATGCGCACCCGCTACCGGATCGACACCTTCCAGAAGACCTACTTCGTCATCGACAGCTTCGAGCAGTTGATGCAGGCCACCGCGCCGGACTTCACCCCGATCTATGCCGCCTTGGAGGCCAAGGAACACCTGCCGGCCGGTGAGGTGCAGGACGGCGACCGCGTATTCCAGAAGGGTACGGGCGAAGGCTGGGAAGACGGCGGCGACGTGTGAGCGCGCTGGCCGGTCCGGTATCCTGACCCGCATGACCGATGTTTTCGCTTCCCTGCGCGTGGCCACCGTCGATTTCGACGAAGACTTCGTCCTGCTGGCCCTCGCCGATGGCCGGCGCACCCGGCAACCCTTACGTTGGGCACCTGCGCTGCACGAGGCCGATGCCCTGCAGCGCGCGCAGTGGGTGCTCACGCCCGATGGGCTGGGCGTGAACTGGCCGGCACTGCTTCCCGCGCGCAAGGAGGGCGTAGTCGATGTGCCGAACCAGGTGTGGGACGACCGCTACGAGGCGGCCCTGGCGCGGCTGAAATCGGCCGGATGGTCGCTGGATGCGCTGTCCGATGAGAACCAGCAGCTGGTCGCGCTGTGGCGCATGGAGGCGGACATCAACAACGGGGGCTTCATGCAGTTCCTGTGCAACTGGGGCGACCCGACCTGCCAGCTGGCGCTGCGCGCGCTGCAGGCAATGGGTGCGGTGCAGACCCACGCGATCCTGGCAGGGATGCGTGGCTTGCTGGACCGGCTGGAGGACGACCCGGAAATCAAGGAACTGACCGACCTGTACGGCGCGATGACCGATGAGGAGCAGGCCGCCCTGCACGCCTTCGACGAAGCCTATTTCGAGCGCCCGGAAGACCTGGCGCGGCTGGGGCTGCAGCACTTCGGCCCGGAGCCGTTGTAGGGCCAGGCCGAGCGTAGGCCCGGCGCTACAGCACAACGCAGCCCGTGTAGAGCCGAGCCCGTGCTCGGCTGGGTTTCGATCACCGCGGGTACGCCAGCAGCACCACCAGATCCTCCTCGCCCACCTGCTGCAGCGCATGCGAACTGCCCGTTTTCGTCAGCAGCGCATCCCCCGCCGCCACGTCGTACTGCTTCCCATCCAGTACGTAGCTGCCCTGCCCGCTGACGATGTAGTAGATCTCGTCCTTGTGCTGGGGATGCAAGCCGATCCCCGCGCCTTTGTGCAGCACGCGCTTGCGCAGCACGAACGGGAGGTCCGTGTCCTCGGCGAAAAACGGGTACGCCGTGGTCGGCCCCGCTCCACCATGCGGGCCGGGCTGGGTCACCGCGATGTCACGCTCGTGGACCACGCGCGAGGGTTTGGTGGCCTCACCACCCCGCCCTGCACTGCGCACCTCGCAGTCGATATCGCGCTTCAGCGCGGACGTGAGTTCAGGCTGCAGTGCCACCCAGTCCCGCATCACCAGGCACGCCACCGCCGTCGCACCGGCCACGCTGAAGTGCGTGCCGTCGGCCTTGTTCTGCTCGGGTACGAACATGAAATAGGGCCTGGCACCCTGCTCGCCCAGCCCGCGGATCCAGCGCGTGGAGCTGTCATTGAGGTCGATCAGCGCGACCTGCTCACGGCTGGCCAGCGCTTTCACGGCCTGGGTGTACACGCCATGCGTATCCAGCAGCGAGCCGAAGTCGTACAGCAGCCGCGCCACCGGGGTGATCAGCACCGGCGTTGCGCCCTTGTCGCGGGCCAGCTGCACGTAGCGCATCAGGAACCGCGGGTAGGCAACGGCGGGATCGGTGTAGCGGGTGGGGTCTTCGAACTTGGCGTCGTTGTGGCCGAACTGGATCAGCAGCACGTCGCCACGTTGGAGTTCGGCGGCGATCGCATCCAGGCGCTTTTCGTCGATGAAGCTGCGCGTGCTGCGGCCGCCCTTGGCATGGTTGCGGACCTCCCACACGGCGGGATCGAGATAGCTCTGCAAGGCCTGGCCCCAGCCGGCCTGTGGCGCGCGCTCCGGGCCGTACTCGGCGGCGGTGGAATCCCCGGCAATGAAGATGCGGTGCGGGGCGCACAGCGCGCTGGGGGCCGCGAGCAGGAATGACAGGGACAACAGCAAACGCAGCATGGTCATGCTCCTGAATGGAGAGCTGCCGGCCAGCGGCCGGCACTACCGGCGTGCATCTGGTGGAAAGCCCCCTGAGTCAGGGGGCGACCGCGAAGCGGTGGGGGTCTGGATGCAACGATTGCTCGGGGCCCACGATCTGCAGCGCAGATCGTGGGAGCGCCAGCGCATAGCGATGGTGTTACCGGGCGAGCCAACCACCGTCGACCGGCAGGACCGCGCCGTTGACGTAGTCCGAGGCGCTGGAGGCCAGGAACACGGCGGTGCCGCCGAGGTCTTCCGGGGTGCCCCAGCGCGCTGCAGGGATGCGGTCGAGGATGGACTTGTTGCGGTCCTCATCGGCGCGCAGTGCGGCGGTGTTGTCGGTGGCCATGTAGCCCGGGGCGATCGCGTTGACGTTGATGCCCTTGCTGGCCCACTCGTTGGCGAGCAGGCGGGTGATGCCGGCGATGCCGCTCTTGCTCGCGGTGTACGACGGCACGCGGATACCGCCCTGGAAGGACAGCATCGAGGCGATGTTGATGATCTTGCCGCGGCCCTGGGCGATGAAATGCTTGCCGGCGGCCTGCGAGATGAAGAACGCGGACTTGATGTTGACGTTCATCACGTCATCCCAGTCCTGCTCGCTGAACTCCACCGCGTCGGCGCGGCGGATCAGGCCGGCGTTGTTGACCAGGATGTCCAGGCCGCCCAGGCCTTCGATGGTTTCGCGGATGACGCGCTCGACCGGCTCGATGCTGATCAGGTTCGCTTCGATCGCCAGGCAGCGACGACCCAAGGCGGTGATCTTGGCGATGGTTTCGGTGGGCGGCGCGATGCCGGCCACGGCGACGTCGGCACCGGCCTGCGCCAATGCGACCGCGATGCCCTGGCCCAGGCCGGTGTTGCCACCGGTGACGAGGGCGACCTTGCCTTCCAGACTGAACGGATTAGCCATTGCGTATGTGGTCCTTGTCCAATGCATAACAGACGCCGCCAGCGCGATGCCGGCGGCGTGTCGGGGTTACTTCAGCTGGCAGATGTCCAGCACGTGCATGTCGGTGTAATCCAGGTTCTCGCCGCCCATCGCCCAGATGAAGGCGTAGTTGCTGGTGCCCGCGCCCATGTGGATGGACCACGGCGGCGAGACGACGGCTTCGTTGTTCTGGATGACGATGTGGCGCTGCGCGTCCGGCTCGCCCATGAAGTGGTACACGCGGTCGTTCTGGCCCAGGTCGAAGTAGAAATAGACTTCGCTGCGGCGGTCATGCAGGTGCGGCGGCATCGTGTTCCAGACGCTGCCCGGCTTGAGCACGGTCAGGCCCAGCAGCAGCTGCGAGGACTGGCAGGTGGCCGGCACGATGTACTGGTAGATGGTGCGCTCGTTGCTGGTTTCCAGCGCGCCACGGTCCAGTGCCACGGCGTCCTTGATCGACAGCGCCTTGGTCTCGAAGCGCGCATGCGCCGGGGTCGAGGCCAGGTAGAACTGCGCCGGGTTGGCCGCGTCATCGGAAGCGAACACCACCTCGGTGCTGCCCATGGCCACGTACAGGCCGTCCTTCGGACCCAGCGTGAACACGGTGCCGTCTACGGTGACGGTGCCGCTGCCGGCGCCGACGTTGATCACGCCCAGCTCGCGGCGCTCCAGGAACGCGTGGCCGGCAGCCGAGGCCGGCTCGGTCTGCTTGGGCAGCGAGACCGGGCCGTTGACCGGGGCCGCACCGCCGAGCACGAAGCGCTCGTAATGGGTGTACTTCAGGGTCACCGCATCGGCGTTGAACAGACCGTCGAGCAGATACAGCTCGCGCAGGTCGTCATTGCTGGCGCCCTTGATGGCGTCGGGATGGGTGGCGTAGTGGGTCTTGCAGTACATGGCGTCTCCAGAGCAGGGGTGGGGCGATGCGTCGGCCCCGGCGCGATTTCAAGTGATTGTAGCGATTTGGTAAACCGGTGTCATTTTGCAGCGCACGATAGACCGGGGCGGGCCCGGCGTGGTGTCCATGTCAGAAAAGCCGTGCGATCGGCAACGGATGGCACGGGCGCGCGGCGACGCGTTCATCATGACCGCGCGTCGTTGCCATCGCGGCGCGCGTCAATCCTCGGGCGGCTGGCAGGAGTCGCGCACGATCAGGTGCGGGCGCACGCTGGCGTGCTGCATCACCGCCTGGCCATCGGGCTGGATCAGCATGGCCGCGGCGGTGCGGCCGGTGTCGCGCGTGTGGCGGCGCACCGAGGTCAGCGACGGCCACAGGCGCGAGGCCAGCGGGCTGTCGTCGTAGCCGATGATCGACAGCTGGCGCGGAATGTTGATGCCCGCCCGCAGGGCGACCTTGTAGATACCGGCGGCCATTTCATCGTTGCCGGTGAAGATGGCGGTCGGGCGCTGCTTGCCCAGCAGCAGCTTTTCGGCCGCGGCCACGCCGGATTCGAAGGTGTAGCCGGCCTCGACGATGCGAGCGGGGGGCAGCTCGATGCCGCGCTTGGCCAGCGCATCGATGAAGCCGGCGGTGCGTTCGTGCGCCGAGCGGTACGCGCTCGGGCCGGTCACCAGGGCGATGTCGCGGTGGCCCAGGGAAAGCAGGTAATCGGCAGCTTCGGCCGCGCCGTCGCGATCGTGGGTGACCACCATCTGCGAGGTGTCATCCAGCGGCAGCGAGGCGATCCGGGTGAAGCGGCAGCCGATCTCATCGAGCATGTCCACCAGCGCCTGGTCTTCGGAGGCTCGCGGCACCAGGATCACGCCGTGCAGCTTCTGCTGCTGCACGAAGCGGCGCACCCCCTCGATGTAGCCGGGGCTGCGCGAATCGCAGGGGTGCACGACCAGTTCGAAACTGGAGCCGCGCAGCGCGTCCAGCGCGCCGTACTGCATGTCCACGATGTACTGCGCGGTCGGGTTGTCGTACACCATGCCGATCAGAAACGAGCGCCGGAACGCCAGCCCCCGGGCCAGCGGGTCCGGCGTGTAACCGACCTCGCGCATCAGCGCTTCGACCTTCTCGCGCGTGTCCTTGCGCACCAGCGGCGAGTTGTTGATGATCCGCGAAACGGTCTTCTTCGATACCCCGGACAGACGCGCGATGTCGTTGATCGTGGCGGCCTTGCCTTTGGTCAATCCGTGCGGCGACGGATCGGTTTTGCTGCGCAATGACATGTCGTTCAAACCGGGGATGAGTCAGGGGATTCTAGCGGGGAGCTCAATCAAGGGCGCGGTAGCGGAAGTTCCGGAACTGGACCTTGCCGTCACCGGCAGCATAGATCGCCGGCTTCAAGGCCAGGAACTTGCCCGCCACATTGTGATGGTAGCCGGAGACTTCCATCTGAACCGGGTACTTCTGCCAGGTTTTGCCATCGGTGCTGGAGTGGATGGTCACGATGTGGCGGTTGTTGGTCACCCGCAGCCACAGCGTGCCACCGGTGGCGCTAGGGGCCAGCCGGGTGGGGCGCTCCTCGCCGTAGCGGTGCATGATGAACTTCTCGCCGTTGCTGCCCACGCCCACGTACAGGCGGTCGCTGTAGAAGAGCAGGGCACCGCCCACTGCGCCCGGGGCAATCTCCATCTCGACCTCGAACTGGTAGGCCTTGTCGCCGGCGATGGCGGTCAGCGGCGAGCTGTCGCGCGGGGTGCTGCCCTTGCCCTGCAGCACCATGCCCTTGCCGGTGAAGCCCAGGCGCTTGTACTCGTCCTGGGCCGGGTTGAAGAACGACCACTGTGCGCCGAGGGTCTTGCCGCGGAAGTCATCGGACAACGCCATGCCGTGCTGGCCGACCGATGTGCCCGAAGGCATGGCCAGCGGCTGGCCGAGGTCGCCGCCCTTGGCCACGAACCAGCCATCGGCGGTCCATTCGATCGGCTCCAGCAGGGCCTGGCGGCCCAGCGTCCAGTACCCGTTCTCGTAGCCGTGATACATCATCCACCAGCGCCCGTCGGTGCCTTCGATCACCGTGGCGTGGCCGCGCGACCACCACGGCTCGGCGGCCGACCGGGTGCGCATGATCGGGTTGTTCGGTGCGTTCACCCACGGGCCGTGGATCGAGCGCGAGCGCGCGGTGATCACCATGTGGCCGGTGGGCGGGCCAGCGGTGCCGCCCACGGCGGTGGTCATGTAGTACCAGCCATCGCGGAAATTGATCTTCGGGCCTTCCTGCGCATAGGCCTCCACGTCCCAGCTTTCCGGGTACTTCCAGCCGTCGTAGACGTGCTTGGGCGTGCCGACCACGCTCAGGCCGTCGTCGGCCAGCTGCACATAGTCGCCGCCGCTGAGGAACAGGTAGCGCTTGCCGTCTTCGCCCACCGCATGGCCGGGATCGATGTAGCTGCCCAGGCCGATGTCGATCGGCTCGCTCCACGGGCCCTTGATGTTGTCGGCCCAGACCACGAAGTTGCTGCGGGTCTCCCCGGTGCGGGCGGGGAAGTAGATGTAGTAGCGGCTGCCGTGCTTGACGATGTCCGGGGCCCAGATCGCCCCCACGTTCCTGGTGATGGCATGGCCCAGCGGCTGCCAGTTGACCAGGTCGCGCGAGTGCCAGATCGGCAGGCCGGGGTAGGCATCGAACGAGGACAGGGTGAGGTAATAGTCGTCGCCATCCTTGAGCACGGACGGGTCCGGACGGTCGCCGGCGAACACCGGGTTGAGGAAGGTACCGTTGCCCAGGTCGGCCTGGCGCTGGTTCTCGATCCCGCGCTTCCAGGCGGTGGCCGGCTCGGCGGCGTGTCCGGCGCCGGCCAGCAGCAGGCAGGCGGTGGCGAAGCTCGCCAGGGTCTTCCTCAAGTGCATCGTCTCTCTCCCTTGAACGTATCGTGGGCCGGCCGCGCTCAGCGCGCCCCGGGCCCGGCAAGACGCTGTTGCCAGCGTGGGTACTCGGTGGTGATCAGGGCCTGCGGCCAGGTGCCGTACCAGTGGTAGCCGGTGCGGCGCTCGCGCGGAATCTGATCGAAGGTGGCCACGCGTTCGCCCTCCCGGTTGGCCAGCACCACCGAACTGTCGCGCAGGTCATGGAAGCGCCCCCACAGCAGTGGGGCATCCGTATCGGCGACCAGGCGGCGATCCACCGTGGTGCGATGGAACTGGAACTGTTCCGGCGTGGTCTGGAAGGTCTCCAGCCGCCAGCCGGTCAGCGCGTGCGCCTGGAACCACGCCATGGCGGCGTTGACCGAGGCGACCACCTCCGGCGATGGATCCGGGATCGACATCAGGTAGCGGACCACGCCGACACTCTCGTCGGTGACCAGCGCCGGCAGTTCGAACTTCCGGCCCTGCGCGGGCTGCAGGGTGGTGCGGTCGTACTGGCCGGCCCAGATCGTCGGCACACCGTCCTGGCGCACCTGCAGGCGCAGCAGGCAGGCATCGCCGGCGGTCACGGCCGCCTCCACGCGGGCACGCTGATCGGCCGTGATGAAGCCGAACACCGGCTCGCGCTGCACCCGCCGCAGCGTGGTCAGCACACCGCTGGTGACGTCGTCAGCGAAGGTGATATGGCCATGGTAGGAGGTGCGCGACGGCACCGAGTGCGGCCAGCCGCCACACGTTGGAATCTGCTCGGCGAGGATGAAGTCCAGGCCGCGCACGGCCGCATCGCGATAGCGGGCCTCCCCGCTGCGCGCGAAGGCCTCGGCCAGGTAGCTGACCTGGGTGTAGATGTTGCGGTTGTCGAAGCTGCCGCCGGGCGTGGCCTGGTCGGCCGATACCTGGGCCCTGGCGGCCTCGTCGAGGATCCGCTGGGGATCCTGGTTGACCGCCCAGCCACCACCGCGCCGCTGCAGCGCGACCAGGTTGTCGGCGATCTGCCGGTACTGATCGGGCCGATAGCGCGGGTAGTCCGTGCCGTGGCCGCTCTGCCAATGGTTGATGCCGTCCTGGAAGCCTCGCAGCGCGATGTCCTGGCCCTGCGCCATGGCGGCGCAGGGCAGGGCGACCCACAGCAGGGCAGCCAGCCGCCGCACGCTTACGCGCGCAGCAGGGCGGGCAGCCACAGCGACATTTCCGGGAAGAAGGTGACGATCAGCAGCACGCCGAGGGCAGCGAACCAGAACGGCCAGATCGAGCGCATGCTCTCACCCACGCTGATCTTGCCGATCGCGGTACCGATGAACAGCACCGAGCCCACCGGCGGCGTCACCAGGCCAAGGCCACCGGTCAGCACCAGCACCAGGCCGAAGTGGATCGGATCGATGCCGTAGGCCTTGGCCACCGGCAGGAAGATCGGCGTGCAGATCAGGATCATCGGCGCCAGATCCATGAAGGTGCCCAGCAGCAACAGCATGATCACGATCATCAACAGCACCATGAACTGGCTGTGCGCGAACGACTGCAGGAAATTGACCGCCGCCGACGGCACTTCCAGATAGGCCAGCAGCCAGCCGAACACCGCCGCGGTCGCGATCACGAACAGGATCACGCCGGTACTGCGCGCGGCATGGGTGACCGTGCCGAGGAACTCGCGCCAGTCCAGCTGGCGATACAGCACCGTGGTCACCAGCAGGGCGTAGACCACGGCGATCGCCGCGCTTTCCACCGCGGTGAAGATGCCGGCGCGGATACCGATGAAGATCAGCGCGACCAGGCCCAGGCCGGGCAGGGCCGAGACCAGCCGCAGCAGCACCGCCCGCCAGCCGGGGAAGATTTCCACGCCATAGCCGCGACGGCGCGCGACCACGTAGCCGGTGATCATCAGGGCGACGGTCATCAGCAGCGCCGGCACGATGCCGGCCGCGAACAGATCGGCGATCGACAGGCCACCCCCGGCCGCGGCCGAGAACAGGATCAGGTTGTGCGAGGGCGGCACCAGCAGCGCGACCAGCGCGGCAGTGATGCTGACGTTGACCGCGAAGTCACGGTCATAGCCGCGCTTGACCATCTGCGGAATCATCGTGCCGCCGACCGCCGAGACATCGGCGATGGCCGAACCGGATACACCGCCGAAGAACAGCGAGGACAGGATCGACACCTGGCCCAGGCCGCCGCGCATGCGCCCGACCAGCGAAGACGCCAGTGAGATCAGGCGCTCGGAAATGCCGCCGCGCATCATGATTTCGCCGGCGAAGATGAACAATGGAATGGCGATCAGCGAGGCCGAGCCGGTACCGGCCGAGATCTGCTGGACCAGCACCAGCGTCGGCAGATCCAGGTACCACAAGGTAGCCAGGGCGGCGGCGGCGAGCGCGAACGCGACCGGCACACCGAGCAGCAACAGCACCGCGAACAGGGTGAAAAGAATGGTGATACCCATGACTCAGCGATCTCCCTCGGCAACGGCATCGGCCGGCCGTACAGCCAGCGCCATCTGGTTCACGGCGAAGATCGCCATCAAGGCGCCACCGATCGACAGGGGCAGGTAGTTGATGCTCTGCGGCAGGTTGGCGCCGGCGGCCTTGATGTCCAGGCCGTCCATCAGCAGCACGGCCGCCCACCAGGCGATGACCACGCCCAGCACGGCCACCACCAGCGCGGCGAACACATCGACCGCGCGGCGCAGGCCCGGGCCCATGTGCGCGGCGAGCAGGAAGAAGCCGAAATGGCGGCGGGTATGCACGCCGGTGGCCGCGCCCAGGCTCATCGCGGTGGCGAGCAGCAGCAGCGTGACCGGCTCGGTCCAGCTGGGCGAATCATTGATCACATAGCGGGCGAACACCTGCCAGCCCTGCACCACCACCAGGCCCAGCAGGGCGATGACGGCAATGTAGATCGCCACATCGGCGATGACGTTGAGCAGGCGCTGCGGCGCGGTCGGGGTGATGACGGTTTCGGAAGTCGAGTCGGACATCGCGTCGGGGCCTCAGGCGAAGTCGCGGATGCGACGGGTGAGGGCGGCCAGCTCCGGCTGCTGCAGGTATCGCTGCAGCAGCGGGTCGGCGGCCTTGCGGAAGGCCGGCATGTCGACCTCGTTGAATTTGATGCCGAAGTCGGCCACGGCCTGGCGGGCGGTGTTTTCCGAGGCATCCCACTGCTCGCGCATCACCTGCACCGACTCGCGTGCGGTCTCGATCACCAGGGTGCGGTCGGCCGGACTCAGCGCATCGAAGCTCTGGCGCGACATCAGCAGCACGTCCGGCGCGTAGGAATGATCGCTCTGCGACCAGTAGTGCGCGGCCTCGAAGTGGCGGCTGGAGTGGAAGCTGCGCATGTTGTTTTCCGCACCGTCGATCATGTGCGTTTCCATGCCCGAGAAGGTATCGCCCAGCGACATCGGGGTCGGGTTGGCACCGAGCAGGCGCATCAGCTGGATGAAGATGTCCGAAGACGCCACGCGCAGCTTCAGGCCGTGCAGGTCCTTGGGTTCCACGATCGGATGCTTGGTGTTGTAGAAGCAGCGCGCGCCGGAATCGTAGATGGCCAGGCCGACCAGATCGCGGGTTTCAAAGCCCTGCAGGACCGTATCGGCAACGCCACCATCGAGGGCGCGGCGCATGTGCGCCACCGACTCGAACACATACGGCAGGCACAGGCCCTGGGTCAGCGGAAATGCGTTGTTGAGCGCGCCGGAGTAGACGCGGGTGATGTCGATGGCGCCGAAGCGGGCCATGTCGATCGCCTCGGACTCGCGGCCGAGCTGGCCGGAGTGGTACTGGCGCAGGCGCAGCCGGCCGCCGGTTTTTTCTTCCAGCGTCTTCCCGATCCATTTCACCGCCGTGACGGTGGGGTAGTCGGCGACGTGGACGTCGGTGGCGGTCAGCAACTGCGCACCAGCCGGTGCGGCGTTGGACGACCGCGAACAAGCCGTCAGCGCGGGCGCGGCAAGCGCGCCCAGACTGGTGGCCAGGAAACTTCTGCGAGTGAACATCTGCGCCCTCCCAAGCGTGCTCGCCATGTCCGCGCGGTTACCCGGCGGCGATGGCCTTGCAGGTAATGTCGCCGTAGCCGACGAAACGGATCAATGCTTGCTGGCCCACGGCGATATCGTGGATGCCGGTAGCGTTGCCACTGGCGATCAGGTCGCCGGCCTTCAACGGCCGCCCACGCTGCGCCGAGCGGCCCAGGGCGAAGGCATAGGCGGTACGCAGGCCACCGGGCAGCAGGGTCGCGCCACCGGTGCCGACCACCTCGCCCTCGATGCGGGTTTCCGCACGCAGGTCGGCATCGTCCAGGCGGGTCCAGTCCGGGATTTCCGGGCCCAGCACCAGGCCATTGTTGTTGCCGAAGTCCGACACCACCACGCGCGGGCCGAGCTTGTTGATGGTCGCCAGCGGGCTGCTGGCCACTTCAACGCCGATGAAGAGCTTGGCGGCCAGGGCCTCGGCTTCTTCCGGAGTCCACTGCAGCTTGTCCGCCGGGGCGTCTTCCTGCAGCTGGATCACGTACTCGGCCTCGACCGCGCCGAAGCCCCCGACGAACACCGGAATCTCTACTGTTCCACCGGTAGCATTCCAGAGTTGACGCGAGAAGATCGGGCCCAGCAGCCGATCGTCGCCGGAGACATCGCGGCGCTCGGCGGCGATGTAGCCCACCTTCCAGCCGACCACCTGGTCGTCCCACAGCGCGATGGCCTGGTCCTGTACCTGATAGGCGGTGACGAGGTCTTCCGGGATGGTGCCCGGGAAATCCGGCAGGGATTGGCCGTGTTGGCGGGCGCTGACGAAGTGCCGGGCGATCTCGCCCAACCCCTGGTCGGGCAGGTCCTGTTTGCCGTGGTCGTTGCTCAAGCGGGTCTCCCGGAAAAATTGTTGCACTGCCAATCGACAGCGGTTGGATGTGCTGTATATGGTAAACCGGTGTCATTGGCAATGTGCAGCGCATCAGAACGGCTGCCGGTCAGGCACGATGCCTGTTCCCCTGCCGGAAGGACGTCCGCCGATGCGCCGCCCCCTAGTGTTGTCATTGTTGCCTTTCCTGCTGCTGGCCTGCGGCCTCGCGCGCGCAGCCGAGCATGCCGTGCCGGGCACCGAGCCGGCCGCTGGCGCGGCGGACCGGATCGCGTTGTGGCCGGCGGGCGAGGTGCCGGGCGAAGCCGGCCCGGCCAGCGTGCCCAACGTGGTGGAGCGCAGCCATGATCCCGCCCTGCCGGATCGCTACATCGACAACGTCAGTGCGCCCTACCTGGTGGTGTACTGGCCACCGCGCCCGAACGGCAGCGCGCTGCTGGTGGTGCCCGGCGGCGGCTACCAGCGCGTCGTGCTCGACAAGGAAGGCACTGCCCTGGTGCCGGCGTTCGTCGAGCAGGGCGGGGTGACCCTGTTCGTGCTGCGCTACCGGCTGCCCGCCGGCCGCAGTGATCGCCAGGCCGCCCTGGCCGATGCGCAGCGCGCGATGCGGGTGATCCGCGCGGATGCTTCGCGCTGGCAGATCGATCCGCAGCGCGTCGGGGTAATGGGTTTTTCGGCCGGCGGCCACGTCGCGGCACGGCTGAGCAATGGCTTCGATGCACCGGTCTATCCCCATCGCGATGCCATCGATGCGCTCAGCGCACGCCCGGATGTCGCTTTGCTGATCTACCCGGTGATCGACATGGGCGCGCACGCGCATACCGGCTCGCGTGCGCGCCTGCTTGGCCCGCACCCCGATGCCGCGCTGCAGGCGCGGTTCTCGATGCAGGAGCAGGTCCGCACCGATACGCCGCCGACCTTCCTGGTGCATGCGCAGGACGACACCGTGGTCTCGGTCGACAACAGCCTGGTGTATTACCAGGCGCTGCGGCGCGCCGGCGTCACCACCGAAATACATCTGTTCCCGTTCGGCGGCCACGGCTTCGGCGTGCGCATCCCGCCCGGTTTGACCGTTGCGCAGTGGTCCGAGCTGGCCCTGCGCTGGATCCCTTCGCGCCACACGGAGCCCGCGCGCCATGACTGATACCCCCGCCGATCTTCAACGGCGTCGTTTCCTGCGCGACAGTGCGCGCTACGCACTCATGCTCGGTGCTACCAGCCTGCCGCTGTTGCCGGCCTTTGCCGGGGTGCCCGGCCCGCGCCACGATGCCGCGCCGCTGGCGCGTGTACGCAGCGGGCGCCTGCGCGGGCAGCTCGAGCAGGGCGTGAATGTGTTCCGCGGCATTCCCTACGGCGCCGATACCGCGCCCCGGCGCTTCCAGCCGGCCGTGCAGGAATCGGCCTGGCGTGGCGTGCGTGATGCACTGGCGTACGGCAATGCCGCGCCGCAGGGCGGTAACGAAGGGCCGGGCAGCGAGGACTGCCTGTTTCTCAACGTGTGGACCCCGGCGCTGCGCGACGGCGGCACGCGGCCGATCGTGTTCTATATCCATGGCGGTGCCTACAACAACGGCTCGGGCAGCGACCCGCTGTATGACGGCAGCGCGTTGTGCCGGCGTGGTGACGTGGTCGTGGTCACGGTCAACCATCGGCTCAACGTGTTCGGTTACCTGTACCTGGCGCAGCTGGGCGATGCGCGCTTCGCCGATTCGGGCAATGTCGGCCAGCTCGATCTGGTCCAGGCGCTGCAGTGGGTACGCCAGCACGCGCCGGAGTTCGGTGGCGATGCGGGCAACATTACCGTGGTCGGCCAATCCGGTGGCGGGGCGAAGATCGCCACGCTGATGGCGATGCCGGCCGCGCGCGGCCTGTTCCAGCGCGCGTGGACGATGAGCGGGCAGCAGGTCACCGCTGCCGGCCCGCGTGCGGCCACCCAGCGCGCGCAGATCGCGATGCAGGCCGTGGGGGCGGCCGATGCCGAGGCGCTGCGCACGATGCCGATGGAAGCGCTGCTGGCCGCCACCCGTGCACGCGATCCCTCGCGCGTGGAGAACAGCAGCCTGTACGTGGGCCCCGTGCTGGACGGTCGCTCGCTGCCGGTGCATCCGTTCTGGCCGGAGGCGCCGGCACAGTCCGCCGGAATCCCGATGATGATCGGCAACACCCACGATGAAACCCGCGCCTTCCTCGGCAACGATCCGGCCAACTTCGCCCTGACCTGGGAGACGCTGCCGGCCAAGCTGGAAAAAGAGCAATACGTGGACCTGCTGCCCTCGGTGGTGATCGCCGAGTACCGCCGCCTGTATCCGCACTACACGCCTTCGGAGGTGTTCTTCGCCGCCACCACCGCCGGTCGTTCATGGCGCGGTGCGGTGGAGGAACTGGAGGCGCGTGCACGCCAGGGCGCACCCACCTGGGCCTATCAACTCGATTGGGGCTCGCCGCTGGACGGCGGCAGGTTCGGTGCGTTCCACACCCTGGATATCCCGCTGGTGTTCGACAACATCGACCGCCCCGGTTCGCGCACCGGCAACGGCGAGGAAGCCAGCCGCGTGGCGGCCACGATGAGCGAGGCCTTGATCGCCTTCGCCCGCCATGGCGATCCGAATCATGGCGGACTGCCACGCTGGCAGACCTATTCGCTCGCCCGCCGCGAAACGATGCTGTTCGATGCCACCTCACAGCAGGCCGACGACCCGCGCGGTGGCGAGCGTCGTCTCTATCAGCAGGCCCCCTTCATCCAACGAGGCACATTCTGATGCGGTGTACGTCCTGGCTGCTCGGCAGCGCACTGTTCGCCCTGATGAGCGCGGCGCAGGCCGCCGTGGATCCGGCGGTGATGGACCGCCCGGCACCGACCCCGATCCGCGCCAGCAAGATCGTGCTGGTCGGCGATTCCACCACGGCCGTGCAGGGCGGCTGGGGGCCGGCGTTCTGCGCACGGCACGTGACCTCGTTCCTGACCTGCACCAACCTCGCCCGCGGCGGCCGCAGCACCTACAACTACCGTGCCGAAGGCTCGTGGGCGCTGGCCGAGGCGGAGATGCGCATGCCGGGCTATGCGCAGACCTGGGTACTGATCCAGTTCGGCCACAACGACCAGCCAGGCAAGCCGGGCCGCTCCACCGATCTGCAGCGCGAGTTCCCGGACAATCTGCGCCGCTACGTGCGCGAGGTCCGCGCCACCGGTGCACAGCCGGTGCTGCTGACCCCGTTGACCCGCCGCCAGTTCGCCGACGGCGTGCTGATCGATGATCTGGCCCCGTGGGCCGAGGCCGTGCGCACTGTTGCGCGGGAACTGGAGGTGCCGCTGGTCGACCTCCACGCACGCAGCCGCGCGGTGGTGCAGGCGCTTGGGCCGGTAGCCTCGATGCCGCTGGCACAGGCGGCCGCCACGCCTGCGCAGGTGAGTGCGGCGCTGGGCGGTACGACGGTGGGTGCAGCGCCCGTCGCTGGCGCACCTGTCGCGCAGAACAACGCCGCCACCGAGCCCATGGGGCAGGCCAAGGTCGCCTTTGATTACACCCATCTGGGCCCGGACGGCGCGGCGCTGTTCGCCACACTGGTCACCGAGGAACTTGCCCGTCAGGTTCCCTCGTTGCGGACGCTGCTGATTCCCTGATCAATAGGCAAGTCCGACTATTTCTTTCGAATGGCGGGGTATGTCGGAGATCGTGGGGCAAACGGATGTGATCCAGGTCAAACACGTTGTTCACCCGGATCGCCTAGACTCGGGGCATGCAAGACCAATGCAACCCGTTTCCGCCGTTCCATGGCCGCGATCGATTGATCGCCGCGGTCGACCATGCGGTGCAGCACGAGCACGCGCACCAGATCGCCACCACGCTGCGCTCGGCGTTGCGTGAGGCGATCGCCGACAGCCGCATCCAGCTGCCGGCCTGCGTGCATCGCCCAATCCAGGACCACTACGCGCGCCGCGAGCTGTACCGCAGCCCCGTGCACGGCTACAGCATCGTGGCGATGAGCTGGGGGCCGGGGCAGGGCACGCCGCTGCACGACCACAGCGGGCTGTGGTGCGTGGAGGGCGTGTGGCTGGGCCAGCTGGAAATCACCCAATACCAGCTGCTGGAGCGTGATGGCGAGCGGTTCAGCTTCCGCCCCGAAGCGGCCGTGGTGGGCGACTGTGGCAGTGCCGGCAGCCTGATCCCGCCGCACGAGTACCACACCATCCGCAATACCAGCGATGCGGAGCTGGCGATCTCGGTGCACGTCTACCAGGGCAAGATGACCCGTAGTGCCATCTTCGAACCCGAGGCCGATGGCTGGTACCAGCGCCGCGTGCAGGTGATGGAAACCGACGCGGCCTAGGGCGCGACGGGCGCACCGCTCGACCCGACGCCGCGGTGGCGCGCATCATGCGCGTTGCACCCGGTTACCGACGTTCCGCCATGCCTACGCTGCCGTTCCAACAGGTCAATGTGTTCAGCCAGGATCCCCTGCGGGGCAATCCGCTTGCCGTGGTTCTGGACGCCCAAGGCATCGACGCGGCGCGCATGGCCGCGTTCGCGCACTGGACCAACCTGAGCGAGACCACCTTCCTGCTGCCGCCTACCGATCCGCAGGCAGACTATCGCGTGCGCATCTTCACCACGCTGGAAGAACTCCCGTTCGCCGGGCATCCCACCCTGGGCAGCTGTCATGCCTGGCTGGCCCATGGCGGCGTGCCCAAGGACGAAGAGATCGTGCAGGAGTGCGGCATCGGCCTGGTGCGGATCCGTCGCAGCGAGGCGGGCCTGGCATTCCTGGCGCCGCCACTGCTGCGGGGCGAGGCATTGGCACCGGACCTGCGCGAACAGGTGCGGCGCGGGCTCGGCGTGGCGGCGGAGGACGTGGTGGACGCGCGCTGGGCGGACAACGGCACCGGCTGGCTGGCCCTGCGCCTGCGTGACCGCGCCGCGGTGCTGGCGATCCAGCCGGACTACGCGCAGCTGCAGGGGCTGAAGGTCGGCGTGTTCGGGCCGTGGCAGGCCAGCGATGGCGACGAGGCCCAGTACGAAAGCCGCGCCTTCATTGCCGGTGACGGCGCACCGGAGGACCCGGCCACCGGCAGCCTCAATGCCGGCATCGCGCGCTGGCTGCTGAGCACCGGCGAGGCGCCGGAGCGCTATGTGATCAGCCAGGGCACCGCGATGGGCCGTGCTGGACGGCTGCGGGTAGAACGCGTGGGCGAAGCACTGTGGATCGGCGGGGACTGCGTGACCTGCATCGAGGGGCAGGTCACGCTGTGATCCGTCGCTGCCATGCATGGCATGGCACTACCGGTCCAGCACCACCAGGTTGTTGCGCTGGGTCACCTCGGCGGCGCCATCGGCCTGCATGACACGCACGCGCAGCCCACGGTGATCCCCGGCCGGCAGCGGCAGGCTGATCGTGGTGGTTTTCGGCACCAGATCGCTCGGCGCGGGCAGGCTGGGAATCTCCACCCGGGCAAGCTCACGGCCCTTGGCATCTTCCAGCACCGCCACGCCCACGCTGGTCGCGACGTGGCCCAGGCTGTGCACGGTCACGTGCAGCTGCTGCCCGTCCACGCGCACATCGCCGCGCCCGATGCCCAGGTCGGCCCGCTGCTCGACCGGCGTGCCGGCCTGCACCAGCTCGAACTCGAACACCTGGCTCTGCCCCGGCGCGAAGCGCAGCGTGGTCGAGGCACTGCGTTCCAGCGCCAGATCGCGCGTCGTCGCCTTGCCGTCGATCCGGTCATCGCCGTCGCGGTCCACGCCGCTGGTCATCCGCCATTGCCCGGCGGTGACGTTCCAGGTGCTCATCTCCGCGTCCACCGCGCGCGTGCCCAGGTTGTAGGCGATCACCTTGAAGCGGTCCGGCGAAGGCGCGTGCACCAGCAGCGCCACCTGTTCGGCCGCGTCCGGCTGGGCGAAGCGCCAGCTCACGGTGTGGCCGGGCCAGCTCTGGTTGCGCTTGAGCGCGATACCGCCCAACCGCGCGCGCTGCAGGAACTCGCTCGGCGCCTCGACACGGTCGGACCACCAGTGGCCTTCGGTGTTCATGTACTCGCGCTGGGCCTTGGCCTGGATGCCATCAGCGTGCAATGCCTCCAGGTACTTCTTGTCGCCGGTGGCCTGCCACGCCATCAGACTGGAGAAGCCGGTGTTGCCACCGTCGGCATCGCTGATGAAGCGCGGGTTCCACTCGGCACCGCGGCCCAGCGCCTCGACGTAGTTCTCGCCCAGGTTGGACAAGGCACCCGGGCCACCGCGCTCCACGCGGTAGTCCAGCGCCTTGAGGTACTTGTCATCGCCGGTCCAGCGCCATGCCGCCCAGAAGGTGTGCATGATGTCGCCGCTGCCCGAGCCGTTGTTGAGCTCGCCGCCGCGGGTCTTGCCGGTCGCCCAGTGGATCTCGTTCGGCAGCGCCCAGCGCCCCTTGTCGTCGGTGTAGGCGTGGGCCAGGTAGCTGTCGGCCAGGCCGGTGACCAGCTTTCGGCCAGTCGGGTCGGCGTTGTACTGCCCGATCAGGAACGCCGGGTGCAGCACCGGGAAGGAGTACGGTTTCTGCCACTGCCAGTTCGGCTCGCGGTAGACCTTGTTGCCGCCGAACCAGTTGCTGGAGAACAGCAGATGCCCCTGCGGATTGGGCAGGATGATGCGTTCATCGAAGGCCTTCACCGTTTCCATCAGGCGCTCGACGGTGAGCGGATCACCCCAGTTGAGGTAGAGCATCGCGCTGTTGGTGTTGATGCCTTCCTCGTAGGCATGCAGCTCGTCGGTCTCGATGGTGCTCAAGCCATTGCTGAACATGCCATTGCGGTACACCGCATCGGACAGCGCGGTCAGCGAGGCATTGAGCTTGTCCGGCTGCACGCCCATCAGGGCCAGGCCCGGCCACTGCTGGGTGAGATCGGAATCATCGGAAATGCCCCCGCCGAAATCCCCGTACGCAATCTGGCGGTTGTCGATCCACCAGTCGATGAAGCGGCGTACGTACTTGAGGTCTTCGGTCTGGCGGAAGGCCCACAGCGGTACGCCCTTGGGCGCGTCGGGCTGGGTGAACGGCGGTTTGCCCTGGCTGTTGTAGCTGATGTAGTTCCAGTACAGCCGGCCCAGTTCGTGGTCCGGATCGACGCGCAGCAGATCGCTGAGGTCGGCATAGACGCGCGCATACAGGCGCTGGCGCTTGGAGGTGGTGTGCTCTTCGACCAGGAAGCCCCAGTTGTCGCGTACCTGATTGAAGCGGTCGGCGATGTGTTCCTTCTTCGCCTCCTCGCGGTCCTTGTAGACCATGCGGATTTCCGCACCATCCAGCGAGGTCGCATTGAAGCCGGGCGCCGCAGAGGCGATGGAGATCCACAGGCTGTCGGCGGTCAGGATGCGATCGCGCAGGTCCAGCCACAGGGTGCGCTTCTGGCCCGGCTTGACCGAGACCGACACGTCGATCATGTCGCGCGCCGGCCAGATCGGGTCCTTGATGCGGATGTTGAGCGGGATCAGGCCGTCCTGCGTGGCCGGCAGATCCAGCTTGGGCAGATCGATGGCGATGCCATCCAGGCCGTCATGCATGTTCTCCCAGCTGTGTGCCCAGCTGCGGATCAGCGGCTGCGCGGCCGGCGCGTCGCTCACGCCGGAGGGAATCAGCACGTGCACGATCGGCATCGGCTGCGCGGGCAGCGTGTCGGCCGTGCGCTTGCGCGAGCCGGCGCCCTTGGGCAGCGCCATCACCGTGCTGCGTTCGGCCGCCGGGTAGCGGCCGTCGATGTACTCGCGCAGTGCGGCGATGTTGGTGTAATCCGGCAGCGCCTGGCTGTCGATCAGGTAGCGCTGCTTGACCGTACCCTCCGGCTCGGCGGCGTCGCTGACCTGGTAGGCCCAGATTTCCTGGATCGGGGTTTCCTGCGCGGTATTGCGGAAGTGCAGCACGCCGCCGTCCTGGGCTGGAATGCTGTTGACGCTGCGGACCACGCCCTGCGGGCGCTGGAACAGGGTCTGTGCCGGCTGGCCGTCCACGCTGTGGCTGAGCCCGCCAAACGCTGCACCGCGCACTTCGATGCGGTTGACGGTTTCACCGGCCGGCAGGGTCAGGTCGAGCTGCTGGCCACCCTCGACATAGGTATTCCAGTCCGGCAGCTGGAAGTAATCATCCCGTCCGGCCAGCCGCGAGCGGTTGTAGACGCCCGGCCAGGTGGTCTCGGCGATGCCGTCGGTCGCCTTCCACATCCACTGCTTGTGGTCCTTGGTATCGGCGAATTCGATTTTGCGGATCGTGGTGGTCGGGGCACTCAATGCCGGCGGCGGCGTGGCCTCCCACCCATGGCGATGGCGCCAGGCGCGCATCGGGTCAGGCGCGGCCACGGCCGTGGTCGGGGCAGCATTCCGGGCCAGTGCGGCCATGCCGGCCGGATCGAGCAGACGGTCGTAGACGCGGATCTCGTCGAAATCGCTGCCACGCAGGAAGTTGTAGCGGCTCTGCACCTGGTAGGGCGCCATCACGCGTCCGGCCAGGCCGAGCTGATCGAGTGCGGCGTCGTAGTCGGCGGTGGTCTCCTGGCGGGCAACCTCTTTGCCGTCCACGTACAGGCGCACGCCGTGGTTTTCGTCCCAGCCGAAGGCGATGTGCTGCCACTGCTGCGGCGAGGGGTTCTGGTCGAGCTTGAACGACACGCGGGTGCGCGCCAGGTTGGCATCGGTGACGAAGGCATCGAAGCCGTGGCCGTTCCAGTCGATGCGCAGCCAGGCCATGTCCCAGCTGCTGTGGTCGGCATAACCAACCCGGAAGATCACGAACGGTGCTTCACCCACCGCGTAGCGCGAACGCCAGAAGAAGCCCAGCGTACCGCGTTGGGCCTGGATGTTGCCGGGGGCATTCCACGACAGCACGCCGTCATCGGCCCATTCGATCGCACTGCCATGCGCCCCGTCGGGAACCCGCTTCACCTTGTCCACGAAGTTGGGAACCGGGTCGCCCGCGGCGGTATCGGCCTGCAGGCCCTGGTCGGCCGACACGTGGAACAGCAGCTGGGGCGCGGTCTGCGCCCAGGCGGTGCCACTGCCCGCAAGCAGCAGCGCCAGCAGGCTGGCGGACAGGCGGGAGGGGCGGATCGAGGCGGCGACAACGCGATGCATGAGACCTTCCTTTCGACAGCAGAAACAGTACAGCGGAACCAGCAGCGGGGGTCAGCCGCTCACGGTGGCCTCCCGCCCCGGCACCGCGCCCGCCATCCCGGAGAGAAGGATGCAAGCGGGCGCGATACCTGTGGCGGAAGACGCAGCACGGTCAGAACTTGTAACGCAGGCCGAGGTAGTACTGGCGGCCCGTATGGGTGTAGCGATCCGGCAGCGACAGCGCTGAATCGACGTAGCGCTCGTCGGCGGTGTCGAGCAGGTTGATCGCCTCGAAGGTCAGCGAGAGGTTCTTGTTGACCTTGTAGGACATGTTGAAGTCCACGTTCTCCACGCTGTACTTGCCCTGCACGTCGGCGGTGGCGAACTGGTTGCCGTCCAGGTCCCACACGTTCTCCTGCGAGAGGATCGTGCTGATGTACGCGTCGCGGTAGCTGGTGGAGACGCGGGCGCTGAAGCGGCCGTCGTCGTAGTACAGGGTGGCGTTGTACGAGCTCGGCGAGAGGTTCAGCAGGTCGTTCTCGGTGTAGGTGGTGACGATCGTGCTACCGGTGCCCGAGCTGAACATGTATTTGATCTTCGACTCGACGTGCGTGTAGTTCAGCTGCACGCCGAAGTTCTTCCAGAAGCCGGGCAGGAAGCTGAAAGGCTGCTGGTAGGACACTTCATAGCCCTTGAGCGGGCCGCCCGGGGTGTTGAAGTAGCTCTGCACGTTGAACACGGTGTCCGGGCTGAAGCCGGTCGGCAGCAGGTCCAGCGAGTAGCCCATGTCCGCCCAGGTGGTGAGCAGGCGCGTGCGCTGCACGTAGCTGTCGATGTCCTTGTAGAACAGTGCCGCCGACAGCAGCGCCCCTTCCTCGAAGTACCACTCCGCGCTCAGGTCGTAGTTGGTCGAGCGGAACGGATCGAGCTTGGGGTTGCCCAGGTTGATCGAGTAGCTGCGGTCGTCATCGAAGTACGCGGTAGGTCCCCCGCTGACGCTGGGCGACAGGTTGGACAGGGTCGGGCGGGCCATGGTCTTGGCCGCGCCGAAGCGCAGCACGAAGGTATCGCTCAGGTCCCAGGCCAGGTTCAGCGAGGGCAGCCAGTCGTCGTACTTGTGGCCGACCCGGGTGGCGACCTGCAGGCGCTCGCCGGGATCGGCGGTGGCGCTGGCCACGCCGAAGAACGGCGCGCAGGCCGAAGACAGATCGGTCGCATTGGCCGCGGTGCACGGCGCATAGCCATCGGCGGTGATCCGCGTCTGCACATAGCGCACGCCGAGGTTGCCACGGAACGCACGACCCAGCAGATCGGTGTTGAAGTCGAGCTGCAGGTAGCTGCCGTAGCTCTTCTCGTTGACGTCGAAGTTGTTGTTGGACGCGCCGAAGTGGCCCACGCTGGCCAGGCGGTAGTCGCCGCCCAGGGTACCGGTGTCGCAGTTGCAGTAGATGTCCAGCAGCTTGGCGATCTGGTTGAAGTCCGGCACCAGCCAGCTGTTGGGCAGGTTGCCGTCCATGCCCTTGCCGAAGCCGCTCAGCGTATCGCTCAGGTCACCCACGGTGACGCCGGCCGGCAGTGCCTGCGACAGGCGCCCGTAACTGATGTTGCGGAACTCCTGCGTGCTCATGTCGTAGTCTTTGAAGGCCAGACCGCCGCGCAGGGTGAAGGTGGGGCTGATATCGAAGGTCAGATCGACCTTGGCCGTGTCGAAGGCGTTGTCGACGTACTGCGGATTCAAGCGCACTTCGCTGATGTTGCCGCCACGCGCGGTGCCGTTGGCGTTGACCGGCGTGCTGCCGTAGCCGAGCCACTTCCAGTTGTCCACGGCGTTGAGATCGAACGGGAAGGACATCGCCGGCACCTTGCCGTTGCGCATGTCCAGCACGAAGCCGTCCAGGTTGCTGTTGTCGAAGCTGACCATCGAGAAGACCGGCCGCTCATAGTTCGACTCGGAGTGGCCGACCACGGCATCCAGGCGCACCGCATCATTGAAGCGATGCTCCAGGTTCAGGCTGAACTGCTTGAACTCGGTGCTTTCTTCGATGGCGGTGGATTCGGTGCGGAAGTCGACGTTGTCGAACACGCCGTAGGTCAGGCGGTTCTGCTCATCGGCATGCGCTTCGCGGACCACGATCTGGGTCTTGCCGCCGTACTGCGCGGTGCGATGCAGGTTGGCGCCGATGGAGTCTTCGCGCACGTTCTTGTCGAGCTTGGAGTACAGCATGTCCAGGTTCAACTGCGTGTCGTCGCTGACCTTGAACTGCACTGCGCCGGTGACACCCAGGCGCTCGATCTCATGTTCGGTGCGGATATAACGCGGGTAACGCGGGATCCAGGCGTTGGTCGCGGTCTCGTAGGCGGCGATGTTCTCGGCGGTCGCGGCCGGGCGATCCAGGCCGGGGCCGCAGTGGGTCGCATCGATGCCGTAGCTGCCCCAGCCGTTGCTGCGCGCCTGGTTGGCGGCGCTGCCGACACCGGCGGCGGTTTCATTGGCCAGCGGGTTGCGCGGGGTCTGCGGGTCGTAGCCGGCCGGGCTGCAGAAGCCATAGGTGCCGTTGTTGGCCGCGGTGCTCTGGTTGGAGTTGCGGTAGTTGCCGTGCTCCCAGCGGACCGGGTTGTAGCCTTCTTCGAAGATGGTGCGCTTGCTGTAGGCCACCGACATCAGCGCGCCGACCCGGCCGTCGGCCCAGGTGTTGCTGATCAGCCCGGAGATGCGCGGGTCCTTGTTCCTGGAGAGTTCGTTGAAGCCGTACTGGCCGCCGAGCGAGGCCTGGAAGCCCTCGAAATCGAACGGGCGCGAGCCGCGCAGGTCGACAGTGGCGCCGAGAGAGCCCTCATCGGTCTGCGCCGACTGGGTCTTGTTGATCTTGACCCGGCTGAACAGCTCCGAGGCGAAGGTATTGAAGTCGAAGCCGCGGCTGCGGTTGACGCCGGTGGTGCCGCTGCCTGCGGTGGACAGCGCTTCCAGGCCGTTGATGCGCACGCGGGTGAAGTCCGAGCCCAGGCCGCGCACGGAAATCTGCTGGCCTTCGCCGCCTTCACGGTCGATCGAGACGCCGGCGATGCGCTGCATCGACTCGGCCAGGTTCAGATCCGGGAACTTGCCGATGTCTTCAGCGTAGATCGCATCGACCTGCTCGACGCTGTAGCGCTTTTCATCCAGCGACTGCTGCAGGCTTTCGCGGTAGGTCGCCTTGACCTCCACCTTGTCCAGATCGACCGCGTTGAGTGACGCGGCCTGTTCCGGCGTCTGCTGTGCCGCGGCGATGCCAGCCACGCCCTGCAACGCCAAGGCGACCGATACTGCGAGCAAGGTAACCGGTGTCTTTTTGCGGGTGTCGAGTCGTTCCATCGTGTGTAAGCCCCTCCCAGGGTTCGCCGCCATGCGACCGTGATGTTGATGAGTCATGACGTCCGGCCTCCCCCGGAGCGTCCAGCGCGCATTGCCGCGGTGACACCGCTGGTCATCCGAAACGTAACAAACCCTTCACGCGGCGGCATCTTGCGCCGCAGCAGCGTGCATTCGCTGGTGAGAGTCGTGGGATGGCAACGATGGCGGCGCGCGCGCAGCCGGCGGCGTGATCACTCACGCCGCCGGCGGGTACTGCCGTTGAATCAGAACTTGTAGCGCACGCCGAGCAGGAACTGGCGGCCGGTTTCGGTGTACTGCAGCGGCAGCCGACCGGTGGCCGGCGAGTAGACCCACTCGTCGGAAGCTTCGTTGGTCAGGTTGATGCCTTCCAGGCTCAGTTCGAGCTGGTCGCTGATCGTGTAGCGGATCGAGGCATCGATGACGGTGGTGCCGGTCATGCCGTGGTAACCGTCGAGGTTGAAGCCGGCTTCCGTACCCGGTGCCTGGGTCAGGTAGTCATCGCGGTTGGTCGCCGAGACACGGCCGGAGAAGACCTTGCCTTCGTAGAACAGCGTGGCGTTCCAGGACGACTTGGACAGGCCGGTCAGGTCGGTCTTCATCACCGGCTGGCCGGCCGCGTTGAGGTACTGGATCTGCGATTCCACCCAGGTGTAGTTCAACTGCACGCCCAGGTTGGACCACTTGCCCGGCAGGAAGGTGAACGGCTGGGTGTAGTTGGCTTCCACGCCGTGCAGTTCACCGCCCGGGGTGTTGACCGGGCGGCTGTAGGTGAAGTCGTCGGCGGGCGAGGCACCGGTGCCGATCAGCAGCGAGGCGGGCAGGCCGCTGTCGGAGTACGGACGCACTTCGCGGGTGGTCTGCACGAAGCTCTCGATGTCCTTGTAGAACAGCCCGATGCCGGCCATCGCGCCTTCGGCGAAGTACCACTCGAAGCCGAGGTCGACGTTGGTCGCGCGGATCGGCTCCAGGTCCGGGTTGCCGCTGGAGATGGTGCGCGCACCACCGGCCACGGCCACCGTTGCGCCCGGCGTCAGGCTGCCCAGGCCCGGGCGGCTCATCACCTTGGCCGCGCCGAGGCGGATCAGGAAGTCCGGGGTGACTTCAGCCACCAGGTTGAACGAGGGCAGGGTGTCGTTGTAGGTGCGGTTCTCGGTGGTGGAGACCGTACCGGTGGCCAGCGTGGACAGGCCGGTGGAGCTCTGCTTGGTGCGCACGTAGCGCACACCCACGTTGCCCGACAGCGGCAGGCTGCCCAGTTCGGTGGAGAACTCGCCCATCAGGTAGGCACCACGGTCCTTCTCTTCGACGCTGCGCACGTTGTTGGCGCGCGGGGCGACGGCGAAGATGCCGCTGTTGCTGTAGATGTCGAACTGATCGGCAATCGCGTTCAGGTCCGGCACCACCCAGTTGGACGGGCTGCCGTTGATGCCCTTCAGGCCGGCCTGCTCGGTCATGTCCACCGGCACGATCTTGGTGCCATCGGCGAAGTTGGGCACGGCCAGTTCGCTGGCACGGCGCAGTTCGGTGGTCTTGAACGTGTAGTCCTTGGCCAGCACGCCGCCCTTCAGGCGGAAGCCCGGGCTGATGTTCCAGTTGAAGTCGAGCTGGCCGGTATCGAAGTCATTGTCCACGTACTGCGGGCGCAGGCGGATTTCCGCCAGTTCCCAGCCCGCCGGGTTGGTCGGGTCGATGCCGTAGTTCAGCGTCGGGAAGCGGCTGTTGCCCCGGTAGTCGTAGCTGTAATTGTCGACGTCGTACTTGTCCATGATGATCGTGGTCTGGACCGGGTTCTCGTGCTTGGAGCGCGAGATGCCGACCTTGCCGGACAAGGTGAAGTCATCGCCAAAGCGGTGCTGGCCATTGAGGCTGAGCTGCTTGAACTCGGTGCTCCACTCGTCATGGCGGTTTTCGGTACGGATGTCGACATTGTCGAATTCGCCGTAGACCAGCGCGTTGTTTTCGATCGCGCCGTTCTTGACGATCATCGCCGGCTTGCCGACCAGGCGCGGCGTGGTGCTGGTGCCACGGCTGAAGGAGATCGCCTCGATGTAGTGTTCGTCGCGGGTCGCATCGATCTTGGAATACAGCGCATCCAGCGAGAACTCGGTGGCGTCGCTCGGCTTCCACTGCAGGGTGCCGGTCACGCCCAGGCGCTTCTGCTCATGCTCCATCTGCACGTAGCGCGGGAAGCGCGGGTGGTAGACGTCGGCCGAACGGGCGGCGGCGAACGGCGAGGCCGCGTTGAAGTTGCCGTTGCTCGGGCCGTTGGCCCAGCGGCCGGTGTTGGAGCCCTCCTCCAGCGCCTGGCGCTCGGAATAGGCCACCGACAACAAGGCACCGAAGGTGCCGTCGGCGAAGGTGTTGGAAATCAATGCGGCCATGCGCGGGTCGGCTTTTTCGGCCATCGCGTTGTAACCGGCCTGGCCGCTGGCGGCAAAGGTGAAGCCGTCATAGTCGAACGGGCGCGCGGTGCGCAGGTCGACCGTGGCCCCCAGCGAGCCTTCCTCGACGTCCGCCGAGGCGGTCTTGCGCACCATCAACTGCGAGAACAGGTCCGAGGCGAACACGTTGAAATCGAAGCCACGGCCACGGTTGGTGCCGCCGCTCTGGTCGCCGGCGCCGACGGTGGTCAGCGCTTCCATGCCGTTGATGCGCACGCGGGTGAAGTCCGGGCCCAGGCCGCGCACCGAGATGTTGCGGCCTTCGCCGGCCTCACGGGTGATGACCACGCCGGGAATGCGCTGCAGCGACTCGGCCAGGTTCAGATCCGGGAACTTGCCGATATCCTCGGCGACGATGGCATCGACCACGCCGGCTTCGCCGCGCTTGATGTCCAGCGCCTTCTCGACACTGGCGCGGTAGCCGGTGACGGTGACGGTATCCAGGTCGGTGGGGTTGGTGCCCGCATCCTGGGCCAGCGCGGTACCACTCAGCGCCAGGCCGATCGACAATGCGAGCAAGGTAACCGGTGTCTTTTTCTGCGTGTTCTGGACTTGCATGTTTTCCCTCTCCCAAGGTGCTACATGAAACAGCTATCCAACGACATGTCAGTGCAATGACACCGCTGGTCAGGGCGGACGTTAACAGCCCGTTACTGATCCGGCATCTTGCACCGCAGCAGACTTTCAATGTCCCGCAGACGCTTGCAGGACAATGGTTCCGACATTCGGGACAGGTGGACGGGGCGGCGTCCATCGCTAGAATGACACCGCTAGCCATTGCTGCTGGGCGTCCTTGCGGCGTCTGCGGCCCTCACAAGGATCCAAGACCATGAGTCGTGTTGTCTGTTTCGGAGAGTTGTTGCTGCGCATGAGCGCCCCCGGCCGGGAGCTGTTGCTGCAGAGCCCGCAGCTGGCCGTGCACGCCGGGGGTGCGGAGGCCAATGTCGGTGTCTCTCTGGCCCATCTGGGGCATGCAGTGGCCGCGGTCAGCACGGTGCCGGCCAACCCGCTGGGCGAGTACGCCGTGGGCGAGCTGCGCCGCCACGGCGTGGACACCACCGCCGTGCGGCGCACCGACGGCCGGATGGGCCTGTACTTCCTGACCACCGGCGCCGTGCAGCGTGCCAGTGAAGTGGTCTACGACCGCGCCGATTCGGCCTTCGCCAACAGCAGTCCCGCCGACTACGACTGGGACACGCTGCTGGCCGGCGCCGACTGGCTGCACCTGTCCGGGGTCAGCCCGGCGCTCAACCCGGCGATGGCCCAGGCCACGCTGGCCGCAGCCCGTGCGGCGTGCGCGCGCGGCGTGAAGGTGTCCTTCGACGGCAACTTCCGCCCGTCGCTGTGGGCGCGCTGGCAGGGCGATGCGCCTGGCATCCTGCGCGAATTGTTCGCCTGCGCCGATCTCGTCTTCGCTGACTACCGCGATATCGGCGTGGTGCTCGGGGGTGCGTTCGAGCAGGCCGATGTGCGTGAGCGCGTCGATGCGGCCGCGGCGCAGGCCTTCGCCGCGTTCCCGCGGTTGCAGTGGATGGCCTGCACCCAGCGCACCCCGCACAGCGTGGACAACCATGCACTCGGGGCGATGCTGATCGGCCGTGATGGCACCCGCGCGGTGGCGCCAACCCGCGAAATGATCGGCATCGTGGACCGCATCGGCGGCGGTGATGCCTTCGCCGCCGGCATCCTGCATGGCATGATGCGCGGCTTCGCGCCGGACGCGATCGTGCGTTTCGGCCTCGCCGCAGGCTGCCTGAAGCATTCCATCCCCGGCGATTTCAACCCTGTCAGCGAGGCTGACGTCATGGCCCTCACGGGCGAGGAGCGATTCGATGTCCGGCGCTGATCCGCGCGTACGCGCAGTCCTGAAACTGGCCCCGGTGATTCCGGTGTTCACCCCGGAAAATGTCGAGGATGCGGTCGAGGTCGCGCGTGCCCTGTTCAACGGCGGCCTGCCGGTGATCGAAGTGACGCTGCGCACGCCGATGGCGATGGAGGCGATCCAGGCGATGGTCGAGGCCGTGCCCGATGCCGTGGTCGGCGCCGGTACCGTGTTGACCGCCGCGCAGATGGAGAAGGTCAAGCAGGTGGGCGGGCGCTTTGCGGTATCGCCGGGCGCGACCCCGCGCCTGTACGCCGCCGCGCGCGATACCGATCTGCCGTTCCTGCCGGGCGTGGCGACCTCGTCGGAGCTGATGCTCGGCCTGGAGCAGGGCCTGGATACCTTCAAGTTCTTCCCGGCGGTGCAGGCCGGCGGCGCGGCCATGCTGTCGGCATGGAACGGCCCGTTCGGCGATGTGCGGTTCTGCCCGACCGGCGGCATCAGCGCGCAGACCGCGCGCGATTTCCTGCATCTGCCCAACGTGCTGTGCGTGGGCGGTTCGTGGCTCACCACGCGGGCGCTGCTGCAGGCCAGGGACTGGGCCGGCATCGAGCAGCTCGCGCGCGATTCGGCCGCGCTGGTCGGCTGAGCCCGCACGGCCTGCCGCCTCAGTGGCGGCGGGCCGTCGCCCCGACGCGGCGATACAGGGTGCTGCGACTGATGCCCAGCGCGCGCGCGGCCTGGGCGACATTGCCATGGCTGGCGCGCAGCGCATCGCGCATGGCGGTTTCGGTCATCGCCTCCAGCCCCTCTGCCGTGGATGGCATCACCGCTGCGTGCACCCTGTGCAGATAGGCCGGCAGCATCCCATGCAGGATCACCTCGCCCGGATCGCTCAGCGCCACCAGCGTGCGCAGGCACGAGCACAACTGCCGCACATTGCCTGGCCAGGCATACCCGGCCAGCGCCTCCAGCGCGGCGGACTCCAGTTGCCGGCCCTGGCCAAGGCGTTGCCACAGGCCCTGCACCAGCGCCGTACGGTCGCCATGCTCGCGCAGCGCCGGCAGGCGCACGCTGTGATCGGCGATGCGGTAGTAGAGATCGCTGCGGAAATCACCGGCGGCCATTGCCTGGTCCAGATCGCGGTGGGTGGCGCAGATCAGGGCGAAATCCAGCTGCACCGGCTTGCCGCCGCCCAGCGGTGACAGCGTGCGCTCCTGCAGCACGCGCAGCAGCCGCGGCTGCAGCGCCAGCGGCATGTCGCCGATCTCATCGAGGAACAGCACCCCGCCCTGGGCCTGGCGCAGCAGGCCGGTATTGCCGCTCTTGCGCGCACCGGTGAAGGCCCCTTCCTCGTAGCCGAACAGCTCGGCTTCGATCAGCCCTTCCGGCAGCGCCGCGCAGTTAACCGCCACGAACGGTTTGTCGGCACGCGTGCTGCGCCGATGCAGTTCGCGTGCGAACACCTCCTTGCCGGTGCCGGTCTCGCCCTGCAGCAGCACCGGCAACTGCGCGTCCAGCACGCGGCAGGCGCGCTCGAGCACCTGCTGCTGGGCGGCGTCGAACAGGGGGCTGGCATCCACCCGCACCGCTGCCCCGGCGGCACGCGCGGGTGCGGCGGCGGCCGGACGCGCGGGCAGCGGCGA